>CBIFVU010000036.1:0-24255 GCA_966185905.1 uncultured Lysobacter sp. | reverse complement strand
CTTCGTTCAACTGGTCCAGATTGACCGCGTCGGTGCCTTCGGTGCCGGCGGCGACGTTGGCGATCTGGCGCTCGCTGCCGACGCTGCCCACCGAGACGATGTTGTCGCGGTCGGCCACCGAGTCCGCGCCCAGGGCCACGCTGCCGGCGCCGCTGGCGCTGGCGTTGGCGCCGATGGCCACGGCGAACTCGTTGCTGGCCTGCGCTGCGCCGCCCACGGCGACGCTGCCGTAGCCGCTGGCTTCGGTCTCCACCGGCAGCGGGCCGAAGATCGAGTTGATGTTCAACACGCCGCCCAGGGCGGTGCTGAAGTCGCCGCTGGCCTTGCTGCCGGCGCCGAAGGCCGAGCTGCCGATGCCGCTGGCGGTGGTGGCCAGTTCGATCGGGAAACCGAAGAAACTGCCGAGATAGCGGCCGCCGACGGCGGTGCTGGATGCGCCGCCGGCGTTGGCGCCGGCGCCGAAGGCCGACGCATTGCCGGCCAACGCCGCCGCGCCGCTGCCGTAACTGCTGGCGGCCAGCGCCGAGGCCTGGGCCTGGTAGCCCGAGGCGGTGGCGCCTTCGCCGATGGCCGACGCGTTGAAGCCGGTGGCAGTGCTGTTGGCGCCGAGCGCGAATGCGCCCGAGCCGGTGGCGGTGGCGCCAACGCCTTCGGCCAGGGCCGAGGAACCCGAGGCGGTGGCGTACTCGCCGCTGGCGACCGCATCGTCGCTGCCGTCGCCAGCGCCGTTGGCCTTGAAGTAGCGCGTGGCCTTGCCGGCTTCCTGTTGGGCAACCTGGTTCAACTGATCGAGATTGACCGCATCGGTGCCCTCGGTGCCGGCAGCGACGTTGGCGATCTGGCGCTCGCCGCCTTTGCGGCCGATCGAGACCGTGCGTTCGCGGTCGGCGGTGGCGTCCACGCCCAGCGCGACGCTGTTGGCGGCGGTGGCGCGCGCGTTCACGCCCAGCGCGGTGGTGAAGTCGGCGGTGGCCTGCGCAGCCGCGCCGAAGGCCGAACTGCCGGTGCCGCTGGCCAACGTGGCCCGCGGGATCGGCCCGAAGATCGTATTGAAGTTGAAGGTGCCGCCGAGCGCGGTGCTCGAAGTGCCGCTGGCGGTCGCGCCAGCGCCCAGGGCCGAGGCGAAACCGGCCGATGCATTGGCGCGGGCACCGAAGGCGGCAGCGCTGGCGCCCACCGCCGCGGCTTCGTAGCCGGTGGCGGTGCTGTTGGCGCCGCCAGCCTGGGCGGCGTAGCCGGTGGCCGTGGCGTTGGCGCCGACCGCCGCAGCGTTGTAGCCGGTCGCGGTGCTGTTCGCGCCCAGGGCGAAGGCGCCCGAGCCGGTCGCCGTGCTGGCCGCGCCCTCGGCCAGGCTGCTGGCGCCGGAGGCCGTGCTGTATTCGCCCAGCGCCTGGGCATCGTCGCTGCCGTCGCCGGCGCCGGCGGCCTTGAAGTGACGCGTGGCCTTGCCGGCCTCGGCTTCGGCCACCGACTGCAGTTGGTTGAGATTGACCGCGTCGGTGCCGTCCACCGCCGCGGCGACATTGGCGATCTGGCGTTCGCCGCCCTTGCGTCCGACCGAAACGGTGTTGGCGCGGTCGGCGATGGCATCGGCGCCCAGCGCCACCGCGTTGGCGGCCTGGGCCCGGGCATTGACGCCCAGGGCGATGGCGAAGTCGGTGCTGGCCTGGGCGGCGCCGCCGATGGCGACGCTGCCATAGCCGCTGGCGGTGGTGGCAGTAGGCAGCGGGCCGAACAGGCTGTCGAGATTGAACACCCCGCCCAGGGCGGTGCTGAAATTGCCGCTGGCCTTGCTGCCGGCGCCGAACGCGGAGCTGCCTACACCGCTGGCGACGGTGTTCACCGGCAGCGGAAAGCCCAGGATGCTGCCGACATAGGTACCGCCGACCGCCGTGCTGGCGCCGCCGCTGGCCTGCGCGCCGGCGCCGAACGCCGAAGCATTGCCGGCGCTGGCGGACGCACGCGGGCCATAAGCTGCAGCTGCCGCGGCCGACGCCAGCGACTCGCTGCCGCTGGCGATGCTGTCGGCGCCGCTGGCCTGCGCGGCATGGCCGGTGGCCACGCTGTTGGCGCCGACCGCGGCGGCATTCAAGCCGGTGGCGGTGCTGTTGGCGCCCAGAGCGAACGCGCCCGAGCCGGTGGCGGTGGCGCCAACGCCCTCGGCCAGGGCCGAGGAACCCGAGGCGGTGGCGTACTCGCCGCTGGCGACCGCATCGTCGCTGCCGTCGCCAGCGCCGTTGGCCTTGAAGTAGCGCGTGGCCTTGCCGGCTTCCTGTTGGGCGACCTGGTTCAACTGGTCGAGATTGACCGCGTCGGTGCCCTCGGTGCCGGCGGCGAGGTTGGCGATCTGGCGCTCGGCGCCGGCGCTGCCGATGGAGACGGTGCGGTCGCGGTCGGCGATGGATTCCGCGCCCAGGGCCACGCTGTGGACGCCGCTGGCAGTGGTCAGCGCGCCCAGCGCAGTGCTGTTGTCGCCCTCGGCGGTGCTCCAGAACCCGAACGCACTGGCGCGCGCGGCCAAGGCTTCGGCGGCCGCGCCGAACGCGGCGGTGCCGATCTCGGTGGCGCGAGTGTTCAAGGTGAAGCCCCAGGGATGCAGGTACGTGCCGCCCACGGCCACACTGGAGCCGCCCGAAGCGATCGTGCCGTAGCCGACCGCGGTGGACAGCGCGCCGCTGGCGGCGCTGTTGCCGCCCAGGGCGAGCGTGCCTTCGCTGGAGGCCACCGCGCGCTGGCCGAACGCCGAGGCGTACAACGCGCTGGCCTGCGCCTCGAAGCCTTGGGCGATGCTGCCTTCGCCGCTGGCCACGGCGTTGAAGCCGGTGGCGGTGCTGTTGGCGCCCAGCGCATAGGCGCCCGAGCCAGTGGCGGTGGCGCCCTGCGCATCGGCCAGCGCGCCCGAGCCGGAGGCGGTGGCGTAATCGCCGCTGGCGACCGCATCGTCGCTGCCGTCGCCAGCGCCGTTGGCCTTGAAGTAGCGCGTGGCCTTGCCGGCCTGCTGCTGGGCGACTTCGTTCAACTGGTCCAGATTGACCGCGTCGGTGCCTTCGGTGCCGGCGGCGACATTGGCGATCTGGCGCTCGCTGCCGCGATCGCCGACCGAGACCGTGTCGCGACGCTCCGCCACCGAGTTGGCGCCGATGGCGATGCTGCCGCGCGCGCGCGCCTGCGCGCCCTGGCCGATGGCAGTGGCGTCGCGCGCCTCGGCGCGGGCCTCGCTGCCCAGCGCGGTGGCGTTGCCGCCGGCGGCTGCGGCGCCGTGACCCAGTGCGGTGTCGAATCCGTCCTCGGCGCGGCTGCTGGCGCCGATAGCGGTCGCACCGGCGGCCTCGGCACGGCTGCGATAGCCCAAGGCGGTCGCGCGATCGGCACTGGCCTTGCTGCTCGCGCCTACGGCCACTGCATCGTCGCCGGCGGCGTTGGCCGCCGCACCGACCGCCACTGCCCGTTCGCCGGCCGCCTTGGCGTCCTGGCCGCAGACCACCGCGTCATCGCCCGGCTTGCCCGCGGCCGCCGGCTTGCCCTTTTTACCCACGCACTGCACCGCTTCGGCATGGGCATCGGATGGCGCCGCCACGCCGATCGCGCCGGCGAGGGCCAATGCAAGCGCCGACGCCAGCACGCTTCGCGGCGCCGCGGCGCGGCCCAGGCCGCCGTGCGCTCCCTTGGCCAGCTCCGATGCGACCACCATCGCGCCCAACGACTTGCTCCACACCTTGCGGTAGATCTTGTTCATCGCCTTTGTCCTTGCAGTGAATGGTTCGGGGGATACGCCGGCGCCGGCCGACCTTTGCCGGCGCCTTGTTGCGAAACCACATCGACGCTCTGGCGCCGCGGCGCGCGCAGCAGGCGGCGCGCGCGTTGCGCGGCGGTTCCAGCTTCGTCAAGCCGCGATCGCGGGACCGACGGCGCGAAAACCGTGACCGACATCGTGTCGTCGCGATTCCGCACACACCGCTACCGCGCACTCCGGTTGCGCCGCACACCGCGAGAGCGCGGCGCCGAACACACATTCGTTCGCGTACGCAACGACGCCGCAACCAGAAAGCCGACGCCAGCGAGCGCACCGATCGAACTGCGAGAAGACGAAAAACCCTTATAAAAAAGGCATTCGCGCGCAATCCCGCGCATTCGGCCGAAGCCGGGACCGGCGCACATCGCCTCGCCAGACCCTCTCTAGCAAACGCAATCGAACCCACGCCTCCCTACCATGCGCGCGAGGAAAAAATTCTTTCTACATGCACTCGATGCATGTAGGGAGATCGCACGAGCGCTGCGTTATCAACGATGGGCGCGCGATTCTCGCGCAGCGCAGCCGCAACGCCGGCCGCCTGAGCGACGCGTTCTTCCGCACTCGCGGACAGAGCGCAGCGCGCCCATGCGCACAGCGATGCGCCGGCCGCACCGGCGGCCATCGCCACAACGCAATCGTCGGCACGTGTTGGATCCACGGCATCGCATGGCCCCCGCCGCGACGCACCGTCAACCTTATGGATGGAGTACACCCTCGTGAGTCGTCATAACCACCGCACCCGCAAGCATTGCCTCGCCGCCGCCGTCGTCCTGGGCCTGGCCCTGCCGGCCTCCACGGCCTTCGCCGCCGACACCGCGATGGACCTGTCCGCGCTGAAGTCGGGCGAGCGCTACAACGGTTTCCTCGTGCAGTACAAGGACGGCGCCAGCGCGCGCACCGACGCCGGCGCCGCCTCCAGCCTGCTCACCTCCGCGCTCGGCAAGGCCGGCCTGGCGGCCGGCGCCCAGGGCGTATCGGTCGAGCGCGTGCGCCGCACCGCGGTCGGCGCCGACGTGGTGCGCGCCTCGCGCGGCCTGGACAGCAGCGAAGCGGCCAGCCTGATGCGCCAGATCGCCGCCGACCCGAACGTCGCCTTCGTCGAACCGGACATCTACCAGCGCGCCTTCGCCACCCCCGACGATCCGATGTACGCCACCCACCAGTGGCACTACAACGATCCCGCCGGCGGCATCAACCTGCCGGCGGCCTGGGACCGCTCCACCGGCCAGGGCGTGGTGGTCGCAGTGCTCGACACCGGCATCGCCAACCACTCCGAGTTCGCCGGCCAGACCCTGCCGGGCTACGACTTCGTGAGCCTGGACCCGACCTCGCCGCGCGAGAACGCCGGCGACGGCGACGGCCGCGATCCCGACCCGTCCGATCCGGGCGACTACGGCTGCGGCTCGGATTCGAGCTGGCACGGCACCCACGTCGCCGGGACCGTGGCGGCGGCCACCAACAACGGCGTCGGCGTTGCCGGCGTGGCCTATAACGCCCGTATCGTGCCGGTGCGCGTGCTCGGCGCGTGCGGCGGCTCGCTGGCCGACATCTCCGACGCCATCGTCTGGGCCTCCGGCGGCGATGTACCGGGCGTGCCGAAGAACCAGAACCCGGCCGAAGTCATCAACCTCAGCCTGGGCGGCAGCGGCAGCTGCCTGTCGCAGTCGGCCTACCAGTTGGCGATCAACAAGGCCATCGCCAATGGCAGCACCGTGGTGGTGGCCGCCGGCAACTCCAACTCCGACACCAAGAACTTCCGCCCGGCCAGCTGCAACGGCGTGGTCGCGGTCGCCGCCACCGGCATCACCAGCGAGCGCGCGGGCTATTCCAACTACGGCTACAAGATCGACGTGGCTGCGCCGGGCGGTGCCGGCAACCGCGAGACAGCGCGCGGCGACGATACCGACTGGGTCTGGTCGACCTGGAACGCAGGCGCCGAAGGCCCGGAGGCCGAGTCCTACTCGGGCGAGCCGATGGCCGGCACCTCGATGGCGGCGCCGCACGTAGCCGGCGTGGTCGCGCTGATGCAGGCGGTGGCGCCCAGCCCGCTGACCCCGGCGCAGGTGCGCGCCACGCTGAAGTGGACCGCGCGCGATTTCGCCATCGCCCCGACCCTGGCCAAGCCGATCGGCCCCGGCCTGCTCGACGCCGACGCGGCGGTGGCCTCGGCCGCGGCCGGCACGACGTATCCGACCGAGAACCTGCTGGTCAACGGCGTGATCTTCGAGAGCCACACCGAAAGCGCCGGCACCTCGGTGGGCTATGTCATCGACGTGCCGGCCGGAGCGACCAACCTGAAGTTCCTCAGCTACGGCCAGGGCGGCGGCGAGCTGTACGTCAAGCACGGCGCCAGCGCCAGCGCGACCAGCTTCGACTTCAGCGCCAAGCGCCCGGGCGTCAACCAGCAGATCACCGTGGCCGCGCCCAAGGCGGGGCGCTACTTCGTGACGTTGGTCGGCAAGCCGAACTTCCGCAACGTAGGCGTGCGCGCCAGCTTCACCCAGCCCTGAGACCGACGGCGACGCCGGCCGCACCGGCGGCCATTCGCGCAGCCGGTCGCCCCCGTCCCGACCTGGGACGGGGGTTGCGGTACGGCCGTTCGTATCGCGGCAGAGCGCCACGACACCGCCCCGGCCTCGGCCGGGGCGGTAGCCTGCGCGCACGCCGGCGGCACCGCCGCGGCGAGCGCGCGATCCTCGCGATCAAGCGCTCACGCGCACGCGCCACAACCGCGGCGCCTGCTGCGCCCAGTCGATCTCCACCGGCAGGAACTTCTCGATCAGACGCGCGTTGCTGGCCAAGTGGTCGCTGATCGCCGCCACGGTGAACTCGCCGCCACCGGCCAGGGCCATCGGCAGCAGCAACTGGTCGGACAGGTGCTCGCTCACCGCCGCCGGCGCGGCCAGGTAGGCCTCGACCTTCCCCGCCAGGCGTTTGGCGACCTGCTCGGCGCTGAGGCCGCGTTCGCCCAGCGCATCGAACCATTCGGTGTGCTGCGCCGGGCCCTCCAGCCGCAGCATCAGGGCATTGCCCGGGCATTGCGCCTGGGCCTGGCGCAGGCGCAAATCCTCGGCCTGCAAGCCCAAGCGGCGGCCCAGTACCTGCAGCTCGCGCTCGCCGATGTGCCCGGCCAGCATCGACAGCAAGGCGGTGGCCTGCAACTTCGGCGCCGGGTCGCGCTGGTCGAACGTAGCCGGACGCAGCGCCGCACCGGCGCCGATGCGCAGACACACGCTGCCGCCGCCCGCCGGGAAGAAACCGTGGCGTTGCAGCGCCAGCGCGGCATCCACGCCGAACCGCCCGAGCGCCGGCAGATAGCACTCCGACAGGAAGTCGGCGCTGGGCGCGAGCGGATTGTGGGTGCCGCCCTCGACCGTCACCTCGCTCGCCTGCTCGCGCGACCACAGTGCTGGCAACACCGTCTGCAGCACCAGCGTCGCCGAACCGGCGCTGCCGATGGAGAAGCGATAGCGGCCCGGCTGGACCGCGCCGGGCACGAAGCGCAGCGTGGTCGATCCCGGCTGCGCGCCGTCGACATGGGCGCGTCCGATCTGCGCCGCCGCACCGACCGCGGTCAGATGCTGGCGCATCAACCCCGGGCGCGACCGCTGGGCGCGGATATGCTGCATCTGGAAGGCCGTGCCGGTGCACAGGCTCAACGATAGTGCGGTGCGCAGCAGTTGGCCGCCGCCGGCGGCGCCGCTGATTTCGATCAGTTCCATCTCTTGTTCCATCCTCTGCCCGGGGCAGCGCACGGCCGCCCGGTCGTCGTATCCCGCCGCGGCTGGCGCCGCGGCCTCATCCCTTCACGCACACCACCTGGCGCAGCGTGTGCACGATTTCCACCAGGTCGCTCTGCGCGGCCATGACCGCGTCGATCGGCTTGTACGCGGCCGGCGACTCGTCCACCACCTCGGCGTCCTTGCGGCATTCCACGTGCGCGGTGGCGCGCGCGTGTTCCTCCAGGCTGATGCGCTTCTTGGCCTCGGTGCGGCTCATCACGCGGCCGGCGCCGTGGCTGCAGCTATGGAAGCTGTCGGCGTTGCCCAACCCGCGCACGATGAAGCTCTTGGCGCCCATGCTGCCCGGGATGATGCCCAGCTCGCCCTTGCGCGCGCTGACCGCACCCTTGCGGGTGACCAGCACGTCCTTGCCGAAGTGATGTTCGCGGTTGACGTAGTTGTGGTGGCAGTTCACCGCTTCGGCCTGGGCCTGGAACGGCTTGTCGATGCGCTTGCGCACCGCCTGCACCACATGCTGCATCATGATCGCACGGTTGCTGCGGGCGAAACCCTGCGCCCACTCCACCGCGAACACATAATCGGCGTAGTGATCGCTGCCTTCGGGCAGATAGGCCAGGTCCTGGTCGGGCAGGTTGATCATCCAGCGGCGCATGTCCTGCTTGGCCAGTTCGATGAAGTGGCTGCCGATGGCGTTGCCGACCCCGCGCGAACCGGAGTGGAGCATGAACCACACCCGATCCTGCTCGTCCAGGCAGACCTCGACGAAGTGGTTGCCGGTGCCCAGGGTGCCCAGGTGGTTGAGGTGGTTGCTGCGCTCCAGCTTCGGATGCCGGGCGACGATGCGCTGGAAACCCGGATGCAATTCGCGCCAGGACTGCAGCGCGGCCTCCGGCGGATTGGCCCAGGCGCCCTTGTCGCGCTGGCCGCGGCCGACGGTGCGGCCGTGCGGCACCGCCCGCTCGATCGCCTCGCGGATGCCGCCGAGGTGATCGGGCAGGTCGGAGGCCTCCAGGCTGGTGCGCACGGCGATCATGCCGCAGCCGATGTCCACGCCCACCGCGGCCGGCACGATCGCGCCCACGGTCGGCACCACCGAGCCCACGGTCGCGCCCTTGCCCAGGTGCACGTCGGGCATCACCGCGATCCAACGGTGGATGAAGGGCAGCCGGGCGATGTTCTGCAACTGGCGGCGGGCTTCCTCTTCCAGCGGCACGCCGCGGGTCCAGTGCTTGATCGGCACGGCCCCGGGTTCGTGGATGACGTCGTAGTGCGGAGTGTCGGTGGCATTCATGCGGTGGTTCCTTGTGCGTTGCGCGATACGGTGTGGAAAGCCGGCGGCGCCTGCTTCGGCGGCCGTCCGGGGCCGTGGAGCTCCGCTCCGGCCGGCCCGGCCTCGCGCCGCAGCGCGCCTCCCTGTCGCGTGCGGCCGGCGGGCCCGGCCTTCCGGGCCCGCCGTGGCGGCGCATCCCTGCCCGCCCGCGGCGCGTCCTGCGCCGCGGCGGGGACGGCCTGGGCCGGCCCCGCACCCAACTACAGAGCAAGGCTCGTGCCAACCCTTCCGCAACCAATATAAGCATTTGAATTTCAATAGTTTTTCGGAAAATCGCCAGTCCGCTCTGGCGCCGGGGCGGCTCTGGAATCTATATTGATATATCGAAATTTATCCTAAGAGATAAATATGAAGCGCCAAGTCGTGTTCGGCATGCTCGGCACCCAGCTCGATGCCGGCAACGGCGCGGGCCGTTGGGAAAAATGGCGGCCGACCGTCGCCCTGGGCATGCACGAAGACCTGCTGCTGGCACGGCTGGAGCTGCTGGTGGACGAGCGCCGCTATCGCGCCCTGGCCAGCACGGTGGCGGCCGACCTCGCCCAGGTTTCGCCGGAAACCCAGGTGCGCCGCCACGACACCTACCTGGCCGACCCCTGGGACTTCGAGGGCGTCTATGCCGTCTTGCATGAGTTCGTCAGCGGCTACCGCTTCGACCCGGACAGCGAGGACTACTACGTCCACATCACCACCGGCAGCCACGTGGCCCAGATCTGCTGGTTCCTGCTGACCGAAAGCCGCCTGTTCCCCGGCCGCCTGCTGCAGACCGCGCCGCCGCGCAAGCAGGATGCGGGCGTGCCGGGCAGCTATGCGGTGATCGACCTGGACCTCTCGCGCTACGACCGCATCGCCCGCCGCTTCGCCGAGCAGCGCCTGCAGGACCGCGACCTGCTCAAGAGCGGCATCGCCACGCGCAACGCCGCCTTCAACCGCATGATCGAGCAGATCGAGACGGTCGCCACCCGCTCGCGCGCGCCGATGCTGCTGATGGGCCCCACCGGCGCCGGCAAGAGCCAGCTCGCGCGGCGCGTGTTCGAGCTGAAGAAGCAGAAGCACCAACTGCCTGGCCGCTTCGTCGAGATCAACTGCGCCACCTTGCGCGGCGACGGCGCCATGAGCGCACTGTTCGGCCACATCAAGGGCGCCTACACCGGCGCCTCCGCCGACCGCCCCGGGCTGCTGCGCTCGGCCCACCAAGGCCTGCTGTTCCTGGACGAGATCGGCGAGCTGGGCCAGGACGAACAGGCCATGTTGCTGCGCGCGCTGGAAGACAAGCGCTTCCTGCCGGTCGGCGGCGATCGCGAAGTGGAAAGCGACTTCCAACTGATCGCCGGCACCAACCGCGACCTGCAGGCCGCGGTGCAAGAAGGCCGATTCCGCGACGACCTGCTGGCGCGGCTGAACCTGTGGACCTACCGCCTGCCGGGCCTGGCCGAACGCAGCGAAGACATCGAGCCCAACCTGGACTTCGAGTTGGAGCGGCACTCGCGCGAACACCGCCATCGGGTGACCTTCAACCGCGAAGCGCGCGAGCGCTATCTCGCCTTCGCCCGCGCGGCCGACGCGGCCTGGAGCGGCAATTTCCGCGATCTGGGCGCCTCGGTGCAGCGCCTGGCCACGCTGGCCGAAGGCGGCCGCATCGGCCTGGAATTGGTGGAGGAGGAGATCGGCCGCCTGCGCCAGCAGTGGCGCGGCGCGCAGGCGCCGCGCGCGAGCCGGGTGGACGCGCTGCTGGGCGAGCGCGCCCAGGCGCTGGACCGCTTCGATCGGGTGCAGTTGGAAGACGTGCTGCAGGCCTGCGCGCAGGCGCGCACGTTGTCGCAGGCCGGGCGCGAGCTGTTCGCCGTCTCGCGCGCGCACAAGGCCAGCAGCAACGACGCCGACCGCCTGCGCAAATACCTGGCGCGCTTCGGCCTGGACTGGGCGCAGGCGAGCGGCGGCTGAAGCCCGCGCCCGCTCCAGCGCCGGCCACGCGGCCGCACGCCGACGGCGGGCGGCGCAAGGCGCAAGGCGCCAATGGAGCCCTACAGCGCGTTGGCGTCCTGCATCTCGCGCTGGGCCAGGTCGGTGGCCGCGCTTTCGGGCACGTTCGGCCCGCTCACCAGGCTGACGAAGACCATCGCGCGCTGGCCGTTGCGCACCTCGCCCACCGCCCAGTGCGCCACCCCGCCGTCGGGACTGCGGGTGGTGGCGGTCTTGGCGCTGACCTGGCGCTCGAGTCGGTAAGTGCGGCGCGGACCGAACAACTGCACCCCGCCGTTGCCGGTCAACAGCACGCCCGGCGGCTGCCGCATCGCCGAGCGCAGCGTATCCACCGCGCCACGGTTGAGCGACAGATCGCCGCGGAACACTCCGCGCAGGAAGGCCAATTGCTCCTCCGGCGAAATCAGCAGCGGGCCGCCGTCCCAGAACCGGCCCTGGCCATCGCCGATGTCCTGGTTGCCGTACTGGTAGCGGGCCAGGTACTCACGCTGGCGCTCCGGACCCAACTGGCGCGAAACCCGGTCGAAATACCACTGCGAAGAGAACTGCAAGGCCGAGCCGATGTCCTGGTCGGCCGAGTTGCTGGGCGCCCAGTTGTCGTTGCCGTCGTAGGCCACGCGCTCGCCGACCCGGGCCACGCCCGACTCCAGCGCCGCCACCGATTGCAGGATGGAGAAGGTGTCGCCCGGGCTGAAACGGCGCTTGCACGCCTCGCCGCGACGGCGGACCTCGCCGCCGCTGAGGTCGTAGAGCAGGAAGCAGGCCTGGAGGGCCGGTGCGGTCGGGGCCCGCTGCATCTGCTGCAACCCGTCGATCAGCTCTGGCACGACGTACCGTGCGCTGCCGGACATCGGTTGGGACGGCTGGGACGCGGGCCGTTCACCGATGTAGGCCGGGTCGGACGCCGCCGGCACTTGCGCGGCGGCGCTGGCGGCGACGGCCCAGAGCGCAGCGGCGAACAGGGCGGAAGAAGAGGCTTTCATGCCTGGCGATGCTCCGTGCGGAGAAGAATGAGCGGGACGCGAGGAGCGCGGCCCAACGCGTGCGCCCAACCGGCGCCGGCCCAGAATGCCACGCCGGGCCGCCGCAATGCGACCGCCCGGCTTGGCCGAACCCGGCGGCAGGATGCTTGACCTCAGGTGCGCTGGAGGTCCTATGCTCCAGCGTCTTCCGATCCGGGGCCCACATGGCCGCCACCCCTCCCGGGCTCGACCCAACGTCCCCGCCCAGCATGGCCCCCCGCAGCAACACAGTGCCCGGCCGCAGCCCCGCGGTCGGCGACCCTGCTGGCGCCGCCCTGCTTTCCGAGGCCGGATCCACGGCAGCGCCCCGCGCTCGCCCCAACGCTGAATCCGCATCCGCCGCCACCGCCGCCGAAGACGGCCGCGACGGCGCCGGACCGATCGCGCGCGCCGCCGGCCAGCGCGGCGAGTGGTCGGTGCTGGCCTCGCTGCTGCCCTACCTGCGGCCTTATGCCGGCCGCATCGCCGTCGCCCTGGCGATGGTGGTGGCGGCCAAGCTGCTGAACCTGTACGTGCCCATGGCGCTCAAGCAACTGATCGATCGGCTCAACGTCCCGGTCACGCCGCTGCTGCTGCCGGTGGCCTTGCTGCTGTCCTACGGCGCCGCGCGGGTCGGGGTGACCTTGTTCACCGAATTGCGCCAAGTCGTGTTCGCGCGGGTCATGGCGCGCAGTTCGCGCCAAGTGACCCTGGCCGTGTTCGAGCACCTGCACGGGCTGAGCCTGAGGTTCCACCTCGCCCGCCGCACCGGCGGGGTGGCGCGCGATGTCGAGCGCGGCGGCAGCGCCATCGGCGACCTGCTGGACTGGACCATCTACACCATCGTCCCGGTCTTGCTGGAGGTGATCCTGGTCACCGCGGTGCTGGTGTGGCTGTACGACTGGCGCTTCGCCGCAGTCGCCCTGGCCACCCTGCTGGCCTACGGCGCCTGGACCTTCGCCGTCACCGAGTGGCGCACGCGCTACTACCGCGCTTCGGTGGAAGCCGACACCCGCGCCAACGAGCGCGCGGTGGATTCGCTGCTGAACTACGAGACGGTCAAGTATTTCAACAACGAAGCCCACGAGGCGCGGCGCTACGACGAGAACCTGCGCCACCTGGAGAACTCCCGGGTCATGGCGATCAAGACCCTGGCGGTGCTCAACCTCGGCCAGAGCCTGGTGGTGGCGCTGGGGGTCACGGCGATGATGTGGCTGGCGGCGCGCGGGGTGGTCCGCGGCGAGATGACGGTGGGCGACTTGGTGCTGGTCAACGCCTATCTGCTGCAGCTCTCCGCGCCGCTGTTCATGCTCGGCATGATGTACCGCGAAGTGAAGCAGGCGCTGACCAACATGGAGCGCCTGTTCGGCCTGCTCGACGAGCGCCAGGACGTGCGCGACGCGCCCGGCGCGGCGGCCCTGGCCGCAACCACGCCGACGGTGGCCTTCCGCGGAGTGCGCTTCGGCTACGACCCGCGCCGCGAGATCCTGCGCGGCATCGATTTCGACATCCCCGCCGGCGCCACCGTGGCGGTGGTCGGCCATTCCGGCTCGGGCAAATCGACCCTGGCGCGGCTGCTCTACCGGTTCTACGACGTGGACGCCGGCGCCATCGAGATCGACGGCCGCGACCTGCGCGCGCTGACCCAGTCCTCGCTGCGCGGCGCCATCGGCATCGTTCCGCAGGACACCGTGCTGTTCAACGACACCATCGGCTACAACATCCGCTACGGCAGGCCGGAAGCGAGCGAAGCCGAAGTCGAGGCCGCCGCGCGCGCGGCCCATGTCCACGATTTCATCGCTGCCCTGCCCGACGGCTACGACACCCCCGTGGGCGAGCGCGGCCTGAAATTGTCCGGCGGCGAGAAACAGCGCGTGGCCATCGCCCGCGCCCTGCTCAAGAATCCGTCGATCCTGATCTTCGACGAGGCGACCTCGGCGCTGGACTCCAAGTCCGAACGCGCCATCCAGGCCGAGCTGGACCGTCTGGCGGTGGGCCGCACGACCTTGATCATCGCCCACCGCTTGTCCACGATCATGGACGCCGACCAGATCCTGGTCATGGACGCGGGCCGCATTCTCGAACGCGGCAGCCATGCGCAGTTGCTGGCCGCGCGCGGGGTGTATGCGCAGATGTGGGAACTGCAGCAGCGCCAGGCCGAGCAGGACCAGGCGACGCCGTCTTCGCCGCGGCCGCCGGAGGCTTGAACCGTGCCCGGCGCGGCAAGGCCCATCGCGGCGGCCGCCCGCCGGCTGGGCGCGCTGCGCCGGCGCAGTGCGCCGCGCTCAGGCCGGCGAATCCGGCTCCCAGATCATGTAGACGTCGGCGCGCTGGTAGTGCGAGCCCGGCCGCGGCGCCGGATGATGGCGGAAGCCCACGCTTTCGTAGAGCTTCAACGCCGGCGCCAGCCGCGTGCTGGACTCCAGGAACAGCTCGCGCCCGCCCATCCGGGCGAAGGTGGCGATCGCGCCCTGCATCAGGCGCCGGCCGATGCCGCCGCCGCGCAACGCCGGCGCCACCGCCATCTTGGTCAACTCCACGCTGCCGTCGGGATGCGGCATCAGCGCCACCGTGCCGAGCGCGCGCCCCTCGGCGTCGACCGCGAACAGGATGCGGCCGCCGTGGGCCAGCAGATGGGTTTCCGGATCGCCCAGCACTTCGCGGTCCACCGGCTCGACCCGGAACCACCGCTCCAGCCATTCGAGATTGAGCCGGGCGAAATCCTCGCGCCAGCGCGGTTCGTAGTCGGCGATGCGGACCTCGCCCGAAGGCGCGGCAGCGGCCGAGGGAGGTTCGGGATGTTCGCTCATGCCCCGATCATAATGCGCCGCCGTGGGCGCCGTCGCCGCTCGCGCCGGACCGGAGCCGGCAATGGCGGCGGCGCGCAAAGTCCGGCTGCGGCCTGACCGCGATCTGGCGGCCGCCCGGCCGCCCTTCAGGCGCGCGGCGCGGGCTGGCTTGCACGCCGCCAGGCGCAGCCGTGCGGACATCGGGGCTCGCCTCGCTTGTTCAGCGCCGGCTGCGCGGGAACCGCGCCGCTGCGATCAACGCTTGCCCGCTGCGTCCGCGTCCCGTGCCGACTTGGCGCCGCCGCCCTGGGCCGGCGGGCGCTTGCCGGCCGCCGCGGCCGGGTCCGCGCCGGGCTTGCGCGCCTGCTCGGCGGCCGCGCGCGCGGCCTGGGCCTTCTGCGCCTTCTCGGCTTTCTCGCGCGCAGCCCGCTCGCGCGCGGCCTGCGCTTCGTAGTCGCGGTAAGGGCGGTTGGGATAATCGCGGCGCAATTCGGTGTCGATGGTGATCGGCCGGCCCCAGCGGTCGTAGGTCGGCACGAAGCCGCGCTTGAGCCGGTGGAACTCGGCCGAGCCGGGTTTCACCCCCAGGCGCTGGGCGATCTCGCCCCATCCCTGGGCGTGGTCGCGCTCCCATTCGGCGACCACGTAGCGGCACGGCCGGCCCAGCACCTGGGCCAGGGCGCAGGCGTAGTAGACATCGCCCGGGGTCCAGCGGCGCGGGCCCAGCAACTCGCCCACCAATTCGCGCGGCGCGCCGTAGTAACGCACCATTTCGTCGATGAAAGGCTCGCGGTAGCGTGCGCCGTAGCGATTGATGTCGCCCAGCCAGGCGTCCACCCACACATCGCCGCTGCGCGGCTGCCAGTCCGGCGCCGGCGCCTGGGCGTGCGCCGGCGCGCCCAGCAAGGCCGCCACCGAGGCAGCCAGCGCGAACAGGCGGCTCTTGAAGCCCGGGCCGAACCAGCCGGACTTGCGCGGGGCCGGGGAGCGGCGGGAGGGGATGCGAGGGTCGGTCATGCGGTGTCTCCGTGGGCGCCGCCGGCGCGCAGGCCGCGGCGCCGGCGGTGCGCGCTCAGCGCGACAGGGTGAACTTGCCGAAGGCCACGCCCAGGTCCCAGCCCTGGCCGGTGCCGGCCAGGGCCAGTGCAATGTTGCCGTTGGTCATGACCTGGGCCTTGCTCGACTTGGCCGCGCCGGCATGGGCCTCGGCGGTGGCGTAGCTGCCCAGCACCTCGCTGATGTCGCTCACGCCTGAGAATTCGCCGCTGCCGTTGGTGATCTTCGACTTGCCCACCGTCAGCCCGCCGCCCTTGGCGCTGATCCGCACCGACAGGCTCTGGCCGTTGTCGCAGCGCACGGTGCCGTGGCCGGAGGCGGTCTTGTAGAACACCGACCAGCCGGACATGCTGAACTTGAGCTTGCAACTCACCGACCCACGCGCGGCGGCGGTGCCGGGCGCGGCCATCACCGCCAGCAATGCAGCGGCGGCCAACAGACGGCGCGAGGCACCGGGCGAGCGCGCCGGCCGCGCACCGGCGGACGACGCAGCGGCCGCCAGCGGACGGGACGGGAGGCGGATCGACAGGGGGCGCACCGGCAGCGTGCGGCCCGACAGCAGGCGAGCAGGCAGGGACATCGCAGGCAGGGACATGGACAGCCTCTTGGATGGAGGGACGCAACCGGCGTCCGGTCGGCGGCAGGCTAACACCGCCGTGCGCGGCGCAGCAGCGCGGGGCTCGCGGCGCGGGGCGCAATGGGCGACGGCGCCCGCAGGCGCCGTCGCAGGGACCGGGCGGCAGCGGCGCTGCGGCCGCGCGGCGCAGGCTCAGTCGTCGTCGTGACCGCGCCAATGGCCGCGGCGACGGTCGTGGCGATCATGGCGGTCGTAACGGTCATGGCGATCGTACCGGCGGTTGTCCCAGCGCTGGTCGTAGCGGGCGTCGTAATAAGTGGTGCGGCACTTGCCGTTGCGGTTGCAGTCGCGGTCGTAATAGCGGCCGTAGTTGTTGTAGCCGTAGTAGCGCGGCGGCGCCGGGCGATAGCGGTAATCCACGTGGCGCGGCACGTTGCGGTAGTAGGTCGGCCGGCCCCAGCGGTCGCGCACCACGACCAGGCGGTCGGCATAGCCGTAGTTGCCGTAGCGCCAGTAGGGGGTGTTGTTGCGCACGATCACGTCGGCGATGTCGACGATGACGCGGGCGAGCTGGTCGTCGGCGCGGGCGGGCGCCGGCAAGGCCATGGCGACCGCGCCGAGACCGGCGGCAAGTACGACAGGGGCAAGCCAGCGGGACAGAGCGGTCATGGCGGGGTTCTCCTCGTCGCCTGCGCGGTGCAGGCACACTGCGACTTTGCGGCCGCCACGGTGAACCGGTTTTTAATGATTCCGGCCCCTGCCCGCGCCGCTCAGTCGGCGTTGGGGACGGCGGCCAGGGCGCCCGGGCTTGCCACCTCGGCGCCCCCTGGGCGGCGTCGCGCGCCGCCGCCGCGCAAGGCGCCGGCGTGGCGCTCTGCGCCGGAGGGCGATCGAGCCGACGCGATCAAGCCAGCGCGGCGGCAGCCAACTCGCGCACCGCCTGCGGCAAAGCCGAAGCCTCCGCGACCCGGCGCAGGCGCGGCGCATCGGCGGCGATCTCGGCTTCGTTCTCATGCGCCCAGGTGGTGTGGTAAGGCACATGGATGCCCCAGCCGCCCAGTTCCAGCACCGGCGCGATGTCCGAGCGCAGCGAATTGCCGATCATCGCGAACTGCGCCGCCGGCAGGCCGAACTCGCGCAACAGCCGCGCATAGGTGCCGGCGTCCTTCTCGCTGACGATCTCGATGCGGCCGAACAGGTCGGCCAGGCCGCACTGGCGGACCTTGGCTTCCTGGTGGAACAGATCGCCCTTGGTGATCAGCACGATCTCGAACTCGGCGGCGATGGCCGCCACCGCCTCGGGAATCCCCGGCAGCATCTCCACCGGATGGCGCAGCAGGTCCTTGCCCAGCTCGACGATGCGGTGCAGGTCGGCGGCGCTGATGCGCTGGCCGGTGATGGCCACCGCGGCCTCGATCATGGACAGGGTCATGCCCTTCACGCCGTAGCCGAACACGGCGATGTTGTTCTTCTCGATCTCGTACAGGCGCTCGTGCACGCGCGCATCGCCCAGGTCGACATAGGCGCCGACGATGGCCTCGAAATCCAGTTGCGCCTGGTCGAAATAGTCCTGGCTGCGCCAGAGGGTATCGTCGGCGTCGAAGCCGATCATGCGGATGGCGCGGTCCGCGCCGGGGGCCGATGCGTTCATGCCGCCATTATGCCCGGCTCGCGCGGCGGCCGGCCGCCACGCGCAGCCAGCCGCCGCGCCGGGCACAGCGCCGCGGCCGGGCAAAGATAACGGGAATCGGGAATCGGGAATCGGGAATCGGGAATGGGGAATCGGGAATTGGCAGGGCAGGAGCGGGACGTGCGGCCACGCTCGCGCACAACCGCTGTTCCGATTCCCCATTCCCCATTCCCGACTCCCGAAAAAAAGGGCGGCCGAAGCCGCCCTCGCAAAGCAAGATTGCCTGCACCCCAAGCGGACGGCTCAGCCGCCCTTGCCGGCGGCGCCGCCGCTGGACTGGACTTTGGCGACATAGGCCTTGTATTCGTCGGGCGTCAACGAGCCGTTGGCGTCGGCGTCGGCCTGGTCGAACACTTGGCCCAGCGCCGGCACGGCCGAAGCCTCGGTCTTGCTGAGGTTGCCGTCCTTGTCGCCGTCCACGTCGGACCAGCTCTTTTTCTGCGGCGCGGCGGTGGCGGCCGCCGGCTGCTGCGCGGAAGGATCCTGGGCGGCGGTGGCGGCGGCATCGGCCGAAGCGGCGCCCGCCTCCTGCGCGCTCTGGGCGAAGGCCAGCGGCGCGGACAGCGAAGCGACCAGGGCCAGTGCACCGATCAGCGACTTGCGGGAGGTGTGGTTCATGTCGTGTCTCCTGGTAAGGGAAGGCTGTGCTGCGCGGGGTCTCGGCCGGAGGGCCAGCCCCGCTTGCCAGAGGGCGCTTGCCGCACGGCCCACACCTTGCCGATGCGGTTCTGAACCGCTCGGCGCGCGCAAGCGTTAAAGCTACGTTGGCTTAACCACAGCGCCGGCGCGAACCGTTAGGCCGGCCGGCTGCGCGACCGCCGGCGCCCGGTAAAACGTGACCGCGCGCGGCATTTCGTTTGCGCCGCGTGAGTGCGCGCTGGCTGAATGCAACACAACGTTTACGAACGCGGCATGTCAACCGGCCACGGGCGCGAAGCGAACCTCGTGCCGCGCGGAGGGCGCAATGGTGCGCAGACAGGCGGCGGCTTCTTCCTCCAGCGCGGAGCGCGCGCCCTTGGGCAGGCGCTGCCACGGCGCGATGGTCAGGCAGGCCTGGCCAGACTCGCGCTGCACGCGCCAAGTGCCGCGCACGAAGCCGTCCACCAGCACCGTGGCCGCGACCAGGCCGTTGCGGCTGAACACCGCCGCGCGCTGCGCCGGGTCGAGGATGCGGGCGCGGTCGGCATGGGCCAGCAGCACATTGTCGAACTCCGGCAGCAGCCGTGGCGGCGCGGGCGTGTCGGCCGGTGGCCGCGGCGCGTCGGCCAGATCGAACAGCTCCACCCCGCGCTCGTCGCGGAAGCTGCACAGCTGCGGGCGCAGCCGGCGCAGGCAGGCCGCCACCCCGGTCAGGCCCGACCAGACGGCGGCGTCCTGCGCGCTGGCCGGGCCGAACGCGGCGAAATAACGCAACAACAGTGCATCGACCTGCGCCGGCTCGGGCGCGTCGGCGATGGACGCGCCCAGCCAGTCGGCGGCAGTGGCGAAGGCCGCCGCGCGATGCTCGTCCCACAGCCCCGCTGGCGGCACGTGCACCAGCGGCTCGGCCGAGCGCACCAGGCGCGCCAGTTCGGCGGTGTCGTGGCCGGGCCAGTGCGCTTGCAGCGCCTGGCCCAGCGCACTGGCGGTCAGCGGGCCCGCGGCCAGCGCCTGGGCGCCGGCGCGCCGCACCTGCGCCAGGTCGAGTCCGCGCAGGGCGCGGGCATGACCGCTGGCCAGGGCCAGCCGTTGCAGAGTCGGTTGCAGCGCCGGGCGCAGGCTGCGGTAGTCCTGGGCACTGACCAAGTGCAAGGTGCCGCGCATCATCGTCGCGCGCACCATGCAGCGCTCGCGCAGGGCGCGGGACAGATCCTCCAGCGCGAACTCGCGCAGGCGCGTCCACAGGCCCAGGTAAGGCGGGTTGGGCGCCTGCGCCTGCAGGCCGACCAGGCGTTCGGCCATCTGCACCGGCGTGTGCGCGCTGCGTTCGAGCAAGCTCTGGCGCGCCAGCAGGGCGCGATTGAGCTGGCGCAGGCCGAGCACGGCCGCCGCCCCGGGCCGGGCGCTCATCGCAGCCCGCCGCGGTGCGCGCAGGCGCGAGCGCGCCGCAGCCAGCTCATGCCTCGTCCTCGGACTGCACCCGCACCGCCGGATCGCCGTCCGGCCCGATCCAGACCGCCACCACCATCGGCCGACAGCACACCTGGCAATCCTCGGTGTAATCCTGGTCGCCGGCGGAGGCGTCCACCGCCAAGGCGATGGTTTGGCCGCAATAAGGGCACGACACTCGCACGCTGGAAATCATGCCGCTCCGCTCCGGCCGCGGACCGCGCGGCCGGTGCAGGATGCGCGGGCCGCGCGCGAGCGTCCAGTAGCCGGCCCGCGCGCGCGTCCACCCCGGCTTAACCCCGGCAGGCGGAGGCTGGTCGCACACGGCCCGGGCTGGCGCAGCCGCCGTGCCGGCCCGGCTCAGCCGGCGCCCTGGCGGGCGCCAGCGACGGCGGCGCGCGGAGAGCCTGCATGAAAACCCGTCATGTGTTCAGCACCCCCGATCTGGCCGCCGCGCAAGCGGCCATGGACGCCGCCCGCGAGGCCGGCGTGCGCGACGAGGACATCCTGCTGATCGCCCGCTCCGACATCGAGCTCGATTCCATCCCCGACGAACGCAAGGAAGCCGACACCGACCTGATGCCGGCCGCGCTGCGCGGTGCAGGCTACGGCGGCGCCGCCGGCCTGCTGGCCGGGCTGGCGGCGGTGGTGATCGCCCCGATCGGCCTGACCATCGCCGGCACCGCCGCCGCCGTCGCTGCCGGCGCCCTGGTCGGCTGCTGGGCCTCGGCGTTGATGGGCTCGGCCCTGCCCGATCCGATCCGGCGCCGCTTCGAGAGCCACATCCGCGAAGGCCGCATCCTGGTGATCATCGACGGCGACCGCGATCTGCTCGCGCGCGCCGAAGCGCGGGTGCTGGCGCGAGCGCCGGGCGCCGAGTTGTTGCCCTTCGATGCGCCCAAGGCGTTGGCCTAGGCGGGCGCGCTGCGGCGCGCAAATGCACGCCTGCGGGGGGCGGACGCGATCGCGCGCGGCGAAGCGGCGCGCCTGCGCGCTCACACTGCGCTAGCGCGCAGGCCTCACTGCGGGCGTGATCGCGGTTGGAGATCGCGGCCCAGCGCGGCAGGCCTGCGGCGAACTGACACCCAGGTCGCAAGACAGGGCCGGCGCCGATGGCACTCTCGGCCGGCCTCCCCCTCCCGCCGGAGACCTGCGATGAAGCCTGCGATCCTCTGCCTGCTCTGCGCCGCCGCGACCGCCGCCGCGCCTGCCGCGCTCGCGCACCCGCCGGCGGCCGACGCGGCCCCGGCGTCCAAGGCCAACCCCTTCACCGCCACCGAGGTCGCGCGCTTCAACGAGCCCTGGGCGATGACCTTCCTGCCCGACGGCAAGCTGCTGGTGACCGAAAAACGCGGCGTACTCAAGCTGCTGACCATCGGCGGCAGCGCGCGCACGGTCTCCGGCGTGCCGGCGGTCGCTTACGGCGGCCAGGGCGGCCTGGGCGATGTGATCCTGCATCCGCAGTACGCGACCAACAAGCTGGTGTATTTCAGCTACGCCGAACGCGGCGCCGCCAGCGGCACCGCCGGCGCCACCGTCGCCCGCGCCCGGCTCAACATCACCGCGACCAACGCTTCGCTGAGCAACCTGCAAGTGCTCTGGCGCCAGCCCAAGCTCAGCGGCAGCAACCACTACGGCCACCGCCTGGCCTTCGGCCCGGACCGCAAGCTGTGGATCACCTCCAGCGAGCGGCAGAAATTCGATCCCGCACAAAATCTCGATTCGCCGCTGGGCAAGGTGATCCGGCTCAACGACGACGGCACCGTGCCGGCCGACAATCCTTTCTACAGCCGCGGCGGCGTGGCCGCGACGGTATGGTCCTACGGCCACCGCAACCTGCTGGGCATCGCCTTCGACGCCAACGACAAGCTATGGACCCACGAGATGGGCCCCAAGGGCGGCGACGAACTGAACCTGATCGAGCGCGGCGCCAACTACGGCTGGCCGCTGGTCTCGCAGGGCGACCACTACGACGGCACCCCGATCCCTCGCCACAGCACCCGCCCGGACCTCAACGCGCCGGAAGCCTGGTGGACGCCGGTCATCGCCCCGGCCGGATTCGTCATCTACTCCGGCAACCGCTTCCCGGCCTGGCGCGGCAGCGGCCTGATCGGCGGACTGGCCTCGCAAGCCTTGATCCGGGTGAGCTTCAACGGCAACAGTGCCGCCGAAGCCGAGCGCTACCCCATGGGCAAGCGCATCCGCGAAGTCGAGCAGGGCCCGGCCGGCGATGTCTGGGTGTTGGAGGATGGAACGGGGGCGCGGCTGTTGCGGCTCACGCCGTTGTAAGCCAGTGGGCCAGGAAGGGAGTGAGCGGCGCATCCCTCCCACTCCTCACTCCTCGCCTACCTCACTGCGCTGCGCGCAACGCCGGCTTGCCGGTGCCCAGGGCCAGCCGGTAGCGCTGGTGCAGCGCCTGCACCTTGGCGATGTACTCCTGGGTCTCGCGGTACGGGGGCACGCCGCCGTAGCGGGCGACGGTGCCGATGCCGGCGTTGTAGGCGGCCGCGGCCAGGGTCAGGTCGCCCTGGTAGCGCTTGAGCAGGGACTTGAGGTGGCGGGCGCCGGCATCGATCGACTCGCTCGATGAGAAGGGATCGGCGACGCCATATTCCTTGGCGGTCTGTGGCATCAACTGCATTACGCCCTGGGCGCCCTTGCTGGACACCGCGCGCGGGTCGAAGCCGCTTTCGGCATGGGCGATGGCGCGCAGCCAGGCGTCGTCCAGGCCGTGGGCCTTGGCCGCGCTGCGGAACTGCGCGGGGAATTTGTCCAACTGCGGCTTGCCGACCCGGCCCAGGCCCGGGTGGGCGGGTTCGCCGGGCGGGGTCTGGACGGTGAAGCCCATCACCCGCACCGAGCCGGGCAGGTTGCGGGTGCTGTAGACGGTCTTGCCGTCCTGCTGGCGCTCGTAGAGGTTGCCGTTGATCACCCCCAGCTCGCCCCAGAGATTGGGCAGCTTGACCGCGTTGTCGTCGATCTCGCGCGCCTGGCAGCGCGAGCCGGGTTCCGGCGCGGTGGCCAGGCTGACCGTGCCGTCGCGCACGCAGCGGTAGACGGTGCGCGCCTGGGCGGTTTCGGTCAGGCTGCACAGGGCCAGGGCCAGCAGCAGGCCGGACAGCAGGCGTCCGGACAGCAGGCGTCCCGATAACAGGCGTCCGCCGCCGCGCCGATGGGCCTGGCCGCCCTCGCGACCGGGATGGCTGCGCTCAAGCGCGACAGCGCAGCGCAGGTGCGGGCCGCGCTGGATCGCGAAGTGCTCGCCCCCTCCGTCGCGCTGGCCGCCCTGCCGATGCCCGCCGCAGCGCAGCGCCCACCGCCACAGGCGGACAGCGCCCGATGGATGCGGCAGCCAAGCAGCGGGAGCGGCGACAGGTGTCATCGAAGCGCGGGCACGACCAGACGTCAGGAAGCGCGATTCTAGGGCCGCCCGCGGCCGCCGCCAGCGCTCGCGCGACCGGCGGCCGAAGGGCGTTCACGATCGTCGTCGCCGCGTTCAGCCTGCGCACGCACGAAGGGCGGCCCGAGGGCCGCCCTTCCTGTCGATCAGGGGAGCGGCCCTCGTCCTGGCCGCCCCGCTGGTGCCGTTCGGAACGGCTCAGCCGCCGATGCCGTCGCCGCTGCTCGGCGGGGTGCCGCCGGCATCGGCGGGCGCCGCTTCGGCCGGCGGCGGCGAGGCCGCATCGGCCGGAGCGTCGGTGGTCTCGCCCTTGCTCGCGCAGGCGGCGAGCGACAGCGAGCCCAGCACGACCAGGGCGTAGAGGGCATTGCGGAACTGGATCTTCATGGAATGGGTTACTCCGGTGGTGGCCCGGCCGGCGGGGCGCGGCGCGGTCCGTTCCTGGGACGTCGGGCCGGGACGCGGTGCGGGGGAACACCGGGCTCGTCCGGCGGCCCGCCGGCGAAGCGCCGCGCAAGCTGTGTGCGGCACGCGCTGCACGTTGCCGTCACCGGCATGAACGGCAACGGCGCGGCGATCGCGCGCGCTACGTTTCCTTAACCTCAGTGGCAGCGCGCTGTGCCAGGCAGCAGCGCAAACTGTGCGTGTAACCGTATTCAGGGCGCAGGCCGCGTGGGTTGCTCAGCTGAATGAAACAAAACGTTTACATGTTGGGGATTCGGGATTGGGGATTCGCGATTGGGGATTCGGGATTGGGGATTCGGGATTCGGGATTCGGGGTTGGGGATTGGTGTGGGTCGGCTTGGGC
>CBIFVU010000035.1:0-24629 GCA_966185905.1 uncultured Lysobacter sp. | reverse complement strand
ACGCCCCAGACCCAGGGCCAGGGGTCGTTGACCAGCGGCTTGACCGTGGCCGCCGGCTCCAGGTCCGAAGCCAGGAAGCCGCGCTGGCCGGCGAACAGAGTCTCGCGGCCGCTCCACTGCACGCCGTAGGTGGCGCTCCACTTCTCGCCGGTGCGCCCGCCGGTCCAGGACAGATCGAAAGAGTCGCCACCGCCGCGGCTGGTGGTGCCGCCCTTGATCCGCACCTCGTCGCCGTTGAAGTTCTTCTTCATGATCACGTTGATCACGCCGGCCATGGCGTCGGAGCCGTAGATCGCCGAACCGCCGCTGGCCAGCACCTCGATGCGCTCGACCGCCGACATCGGGATGTTGTTGAAGTTGGCGAAGTTGCCGCGGCCCTCGTAGGGCAGCGGATAGTCCGCCACGCGCCGGCCGTCGATCAGCAGCAAGGTACGGCCGGGGCCGAGGTTGCGCAGGTTCAGCGGACTGGCGTTGGGGGTGGGGCCCTTGTTGACATCGGCCTGGACCGTGCCGGTGACTTCGGTCAGCGAACTGAGCGCCTCGTAGACGGTGGAAAAGCCCTCGCGCTTGATCTGTTCGGTGCTGATCACCGTCACCGGCGCCGGCCCTTCGACTTCGGCGCGCTGGATGCGCGAGCCAGTGACGGTGATCTTGTCGATGGCCTTGACCTCGCCTTCGGCGGCGGCCTGTTGCGCCGGCGCGGCCAGCGGCAGGTGCAGGGCCGCGAGCATGGCGGCGGTCAAAGCGTTGCGGCGTGCGCGGCCTTGCGTGCGGCTGCGGTCCGGCGTGCGGTGGTGATGTCGGTTCACTGCTACCCCTCCCAATCGTGGCCGGAACCCCGGCCCCAGGTTGCGCGTTGTGTGATGTCGCGTCGTGGTTTTGGCGTTTCTTCGGTTCTTCTATTTGGATCGATCTAACCGCACAGCAAAAAAAATCCCGGCGCCGCCCTCAGTGAATCGCGGCGGCCGCGTCCAGGTCGGCCAGCGGCTGGCCCGGCGCGGCCGAGCGCACGCGCAGGCCGAGCCCGCCCTCGCGCTGGTACCAGTCCACCCGCAGCCGGTGCCAGCCGCGCCGCAGCGGCACCGCGCCTTCCAGGGTCTGGTCGTGGCTCGGGTTGACCACCACGGCCTCCTCGTCCAGGTACAGCGCCGAGCGGTCGTCGCCCTGGATCGCGAAGCGGTACAAGCCATCCTCCGGCGCATGCACATAGCCTTGCAGGCGCACGCCGAAACGGCGCTGGCGGCCGTAGCCGTCCACGCCGAAGGACGTGGCCGCGCCGCGCGCGGCCGGCTCGCCCGCGGCCGCAGCGGCGAAGGCGTCCAGATCGGAGAACAGGCCATCGAACACGCGATACTCCAGGCCCGCGCGCGCAGCGCGAGGTTTCGCCGTCGCCGGCAGGTAACTGCGATAACGCACCGTGGCCTGGTGCACCCCACTCCGGCGTCCGTCGGCAAGCACGGTCAGGGTGCGCAGGGTGCGCGCCTGGCCCAGCGGCACGTCCACCATCAACGGGCCTTGCAGCAACGGCGAGCCGGTGTCGGGCGCGCTGCCGTCCAGGCTGTAGTGGATGCGCGCGCCGGGCACGGCGGGGACCAGGTCGAAGCGATGGCGATGCACCGCGGCGGCGCCATCGGCCTGGATCACGGTGGCATCGGCCAGGCCGTCGGGCGCGGGGATGCGGTAGCCCACGCCCTGCGCGTCCAGGCGCGGCCACTGCCCGCGCAAGCGGCGATTGAAGTCGCCCCACTCGCGCGCGGCCTGCGGCGTCCACGCCACCTCGGCCAGGGCCAGCAAGCGCGGGAAGACCATGTACTCCACCATCGACGGCGTCTTCAGGTGTTCGGTCCAGACATTGCCCTGCACGCCGAGCACGTGCCGCGCCTGTGCGGCGGTCAACGCGGCCGGCACTGGATCGTAGCCGTAGACCTTGGCCAGGGTCAGCTCGCCGCCCAGGTTCCACTGCTCCTGCGCCGCCGGCCCTTGGCCGTAGTCGAAGTAGCAGCACTGGGTCGGCGTCATGATCACATCGTGGCCCTGCTGCGCGGCGGCGATGCCGCCGGCCTCGCCGCGCCAGGACATCACCGTCGCATCCGGGGCCAGTCCGCCTTCCAGGATCTCGTCCCAGCCGATGATGCGCTTGCCGCGGCGATGCAGGAATTTCTCCATGCGCTGGATGAACCAGCTCTGCAGTTCGTGCTCGTCCTTCAGCCCTTCCCGCCGCATCACCGCCTGCGCCTGCGCGCTGGCCTTCCAGCGGGTCTTGGGCGCCTCGTCGCCGCCGATGTGCAGATAAGGCGCAGGGAACAGCGCGACCACTTCGTCGAGCACGTTCTCCAGGAAGGCGAAGGTTTCTTCCTTCGGGCAATAGATATCGTCGTAGACGCCCCAGGTGGTGCCGACCTCGAACGGTCCGGGGGTGCAGGCCAGTTCCGGGTAGGCGGCCAGCGCCGCCAGCGAGTGGCCGGGCATCTCGATCTCGGGGATCACGGTAATGTGGCGCGCCCGCGCGTAGGCGACGATCTCGCGCACCTGGGCCTGGGTATAGAAGCCGCCATAGGGCGTGCCGTCGCCGACATAGGGATCGAGCTGGCGGCCGACCACGGTCTCCTTGCGCTGGCCGCCGACGCTGGTCAGGCGCGGATAGCGCTTGATCTGGATGCGCCAGCCCTGGTCTTCGGTCAGGTGCCAGTGGAAGGTGTTGAGCTTGTACTGCGCCATCAGGTCCAGATAGCGCTTGATGAAGTCCAGCGGGAACAGGTGCCGGCCCACGTCCAGGTGCATGCCGCGGTAAGCGAAGCGCGGGCGGTCGCTCACGCGCAGCGCGGGCAGCCGCAACGGCGCAGCCGTAGGCGCCGGCGGCAGCAGTTGGCGCAAGCTCTGGTAAGCGTAGAACAGGCCCGCCGGCGGCCCGGCCAGGCGGATGCCATCGGCGCGGATCTCCAGCGTGTAACGCTCGGCCTCGCGCGGGTCGGCGCCGTCCGGCAGCGGCTCGGCCAGCAGTTGCACATGGCCCGCGCCCGGCTTGGATGCGTCCGCCCTGGCTGCGCGCGGCGCGCCGCTGCGCAGCGGCAGGGACAGGCCGTGGCCGGCGGCCAGTTCCCGCCGCAGCAGGTCGGCCACGGCGCGGGCTTCGGCGTTGTTGGCATAGATCGCGGTGCCGCGGTCGAACACGAACTCGCCCTCGCCAGGCTGGACCTGGGAGGGCAAGGGCACCAACGCCGGCGTGGCCCCGGCGCTGGCCGCGACCATCGGCGGCGGTGCGGCCTGCACCTGCGCCAGCGAGTTCAGACCCACGCTCAGGCCGAGCAGGCCGCCCAAGACCAGGCGCAGGCGCGAACGCGTCCAGCGCGCCCACACGCCTTCGCCGTTCGCGCTTGTTGCTTGCGCCCTCGCCATGGCCCGGGCCTCAGCGCGCGGACGGGCACGCCGCCGGCGGCAACGCCGCGGCCTGGGTGCCCCAGCCGCCAATCGCCGGCTCGTCGCCCAGATCGAAGCGCAACTCGCCGCCATTGCGCAACGCGTTCCAGTCCAGCCACACCTTGTCCTGCGCCTTGCCGTCCAGGCGCACGCCCTGCACATATTGCAGCGCGCGCCCATCCGCGCCCGGCGCCCGGATGCTCAGCGTCTTGCCCCGGCCGAGGTCGAGCTCGACCTGCTCGAACCGCGGGGTGTGCAGCAGCAACTCGCCGGTGCCCGGCACCGCCGGGTACAGGCCGATCGCGCTGAACAGATACCAGGCCGACATCGTGCCCAGGTCGTCGTTGCCGGTCACCCCGTTGGGTGCGTTGGTGAACAGCGACTGCGCCGCGCGCACCACCGTGGCGGTCTTCCATGGCTGCCCGATCAGCGTATACATCCAGGGGCTGTGCAGATCGGGCTCGTTGTTGGGGTTGTAGCGATATTGGTTGTAATAGCTGTACGGCCCCACCACCCACTGCTTGCGCGCGGCATTGGCCGGATCGGCCAGCAGCGCGTCGTAGGCGAAGAACGCGTCCAGGCGCTTGCCGGCCTGCTCGGCGCCGCCCATGGCCGCGACCACGCCGGGCACGTCCTGCTGGGTCAGCCACTGGTATTGCCAGGCGGTGCCTTCGTGGAAGCCGTGGTGCGAGCGCGGGCTGTAGCTGCCGTCGGTCTCGGAATAGAACGCGCCATCGTCGGTGCGCGGGCGCGGGAAACCGCGGAACCCCAGTTCCTTGTCGGCCGCATCCGGGTCCCAGACCCGGCGCCAGTTGCCGCCGCGCTGGCGCAGCGCGGTCGCGTCCTCGCCCTGCCCCAGCGCCTGGGCCATCTGCGCCAGCGAACAATCGGCCAGCGCGTACTCCAGTGTGGACGAACCGCCGTGGTGCGGGTCCACGTCCATGCTCTTGGCCGGAAAGCCGCGGTCGTACTGGACGAAGCCGCGCTGCAGATAGCTCGGGTTGCCGGCGCGGCCCTGGCTGCGCACCAGCGCCGGCGGCTGGCCGAACGCGTTCTGGCGCAGCGCGGCGTAGGCCTGCTGCTCGCTGCCCTGCAAGGCGCCGAAACGCCACAGATCCACCAGGAACGGGGTGACCGGATCGCCGGTCATCACATTGCTGTCGTAATTGGCGTAGCCCCAGCGCGGCAGCCAGCCGTTTTGCTCGTGGATCTTCAGCAGCGAGCGGCCGATGTCGCGCGCGCGCTCGGGCCGCAGCATCGCCAGCAACTGGTTCTGCGAGCGGTAGGTGTCCCACAGCGAGAAATACTCGTAATAGGTCCAGCCCTTGGCCTGGTGGACCTGAGTGTCGTAGCCGCGATAGCGGCCGTCGCTGTCGCTGCCGGTCAACGGCTGCAACAGCGAGTGGTACAGCGCGGTGTAGAACACGGTGCGGTCGTCGCCGCTGCCGCCGCTGACGCGGACCGAGCTCAGTTCCTTGCGCCAGGCGTCCTGGGCCTGCTGGCGCATGGCCTGGAAGGTCAGCGGCTTGCCGCCGCGCAGGGCTTCGGCGCGCAGGTTGCCGCGCGCGCCCTCGGCATCGACATGGGAGATCGCGCTGACCACGGTGACGGCGCGGTCCTGGCGGGTGTCGAAAGTGAACCAGGCGCCGTGCGGGCGGGTGTCGCCCTGCATGCTGACCCGGCCGCCGGGGTGGCCGCCGGTCTCGTCCCAGGTGCCATGGCTGGCGAAGGGACGGTCGAATTCCATGCGGAACCAGGTGGTGTACTGCTGCCCGCCGCAGAAGCTCTTGGTGACGATCTTGCCTTCGATGGCGCGATCGCCGACCACCTCGATCGTGCTGCCTACCACCAGGTGGCGCTCGTTGGCCTGGCCGGTGTTGACCAGGATCGTGCCCTGGCGCGCGCCGGCCGGGAAGGTGTAGCGCTCGGCCGCGGCGCGGGTCAGCGCGGTGGCCTCCGCGTCGATCGGGCCGGCGGCCTCGCCGGTCAGGCGCACCTTGTAGTAGCCGGCCTGGCCGACTTCGCCTTCGTGGGTATAGGCCGAGCCGTATTTCTTGTGGTCGAAGGCCTTGGAATCGGCGGTGTCGAAGCGCTTGCCCGGGCCGATCTCGCCGGTGGTCGGCAGCACCGACAACTGCCCGCCCTGCTCCCAGCAGCCGGCGCCGGAGAGGAAGGAATGGCCGAAGCCGCGGATCTTGGGATCGTCGTAGCGCCAGCCCGAGTAGTGCTCGCCGATGGGGCTGACCTGGATCAGGCCGAACGGTGCGGAGGCGCCGGGGAAGGTGTTGCCGTCGTCCTTGCTGCCGATGAAGGTGTTGACCTCGGCGACCGGGTCGGTCGCCGGACTGGCGGCCTGGGCTGTGCCGGCCGCGGCCAGCGCCAGGGCCAAGCCCAGGCCCAGCGGCCCGATGCGCGCGCTCATGGTGGAAACCTCGCCTCGCCCCTGCCCTGCCCGATTGCCGATCATCGTCTGCCTGGTTCCTGGTGTGGTGCTGGAAGAACGCGCCGCGGCGGTCGCGCCGCCGCGGCGCCGTGGCGGTCAGTTGAAGTCGAACACGTACTCGATGGCGACCTCGCGGCCGACCGGGCTGAAGATGCGGTCGGCGATGAAGGCGAAGTCCTTCTTGTACGGGTCCTTGTCCTCGTTGACCTCGTCGAACACATTGCTCACGTAGACATTGACCTTGGCCTGGTCGGTGATCTGGTAGCCGGCGCTGAGGTTCCAGGTGATCGCCGGGCCGACGCGGCCCCAGTACTTCTCGGTCTGCTGGCCGTAGGTCGGGCTGGCCGGGTCGTTGTCCACGCAGTTGTCGGAGCTGGGCACGTAGCCGTCGGCGAACTCGCGGCAGCCGCCGAAGCGCACGCTGGGCACGCTGCCGACGCGGTCGGCGTAGACGGTGGCGTTCCAGCGGTTGCGCTGCCAGTTCACGCTGCCGCGGAACTTGCTGCGCGGCTCGTCGGTGCGCTTGTCTTCCATCTCCGCGCTGGCGTCGGTGCGGGTCTCCAGCTTGAGCAGGTTGGTGTAGTTCAGGCCGAGGCTGAAATCGCCCCAGCGCTCGGTGCTGAAGCGGTACTTGAGCGAGGCGTCCAAACCTTCGACATTGCGCGCGGCGCGGTTGATCGGGCCGGTGCGGATGTCGGTGACCGGGCCCAGCAGCGGACCGGCGCCGTCCGGGTCGGGGCCGCGGGTGACCCGGCCCAGTTGCAGGCGGCAGCGGTCGGCGCTGGGCGGGCTGATCCGGCGCTCGCCGGTGGGGGTCTTGCCGGTCAGGCAGTAGGCCTCGTCCAGCAGCACATCGTCCGCGCCGATGTCGTCGATCTCGTCCTCCAGCTCGATCCGCCAGTAGTCGGTGGACACCGACAGGCCCTCGGCGATGTCCCAGACGAAGCCTGCGGTCCAGGAGTTGCCGGTCTCGTACTTCAAGTCCGGAGTACCCTGGCGCGCGATCTGCGCGTCCTCGACCTTGAAGCCCGCGTCCCAGGTGCAGTTGCCCTGCTGGCCGGCGTTGAGGCAGTTCAGGTAATCGGTCTGGTCGGACACCGAGGTGCTCGGGGTCGCGTAGACGAAGTGCATGTCCGGCGCGCGGAAGCTGGTGGCGTAGGTGCCGCGCACCAGCAGGTTGCTGAACGGACGCCACTCCAGGCCGGCGTTGTAGGTGGTGGCCGCATCGCCGGACACGGCGTCGTACTTGTCGTAGCGGCCGGCCAGCGAAGCGGTCAGCGACTGCAACAGCGGGATCTTGAACTCGATGCCGGCGGCGTAGTGATTGCGCGAGCCCGAGCCCAGATCGAGGTTTGCGGTCTGGTCGTACTTGCGCGCATCGCCCATGGTGTTGGGGTCCGGCGCCAGGCGGTAGCCCTGCTTGGCTGCTTCCAACTGGCCAGCGAAGCCGATCGGGCCGGCCCAGCCTTCGAACAGGTCGCCGCTGACGATGAAGTTGGCCGAGGTCAGCCAGGACTCGGCGCGGTTCTTGCCGCGGGTGGTGATGGAGGCATAGTCCTGCGGCGAGATCGGGTTCCACAAACGCGAGGGATCGACCCGGTCGCGGTCGGGCCCGAGGAAGAAGCGGTCGGCCTGCGCGATCAACACCGCCGGGAACTTCTCGTCCACCCGGTATTCGGCGCGGCCGATGCTGAAATCCCAGTCGAATCGCTCGCCGAACTTGCCGCGCAGGCCGGCCGAGACGTCCCAGGACAACTCATCGGAATGGGTGTAGCCGTTCTCCGCCCCGCCGATCTCGCGCGGGCTGAAGTAGCGCACCAGGTCGAGGTTGGCGCCCACGCCGCGGTCGAAATAAGCGCCGTTGGAGCCCCAGGCCGGCATGAAGGTCATGTTGGTGCCGCGCGAGCTCCACACGCCCAGGGTGGCCCAGCCCTGCATGCCGTTGGCGAAGTCGTAGTTGGCGTACAGATAGCCGGAGCGGTCTTCGCTGCCGTTGCGCAGGGTCCAGTGCTGGAACACCGCGCTCTGGCCGCATTGCCAGCCGGTATCGGCGATGGCGCCGGTGTTGCGATTGAAGGTGCGGCGGTTCTGCAGGAAGAACTCGCCGTCGAACTGGTCGCAGGCGCCCGGCGGCGGCGCCATGCGCCGGCCGGTGTCGGCGTTGAACATGCGGATGCCGACCGAGGGCAGGATGCCGACGGTGCGGTCCTGGGGATTGAGCGAGCGCGGCGGGGCGTCGAAGTCGGAATCCATGAAATCGCGCTCGCCGGCCGGCAGCGCCTCGCGCTTGAAGTACTGCAGCGCGTAGGTGATGTTCCAGTTGTCGCCGCCGCGGCCGCCGGCCCAGGACAGGTCCAGGCTGTCGCGGCCACCGCGGGTGGAGGTGCCGCCGCGGACCTTGACTTGATCGCCCTGGAATTCCTTCTTGAGGATGACGTTGATCACGCCGGCCACCGCGTCGGAGCCGTAGATGGCCGAAGCGCCGCTGGCCAGCACTTCGATCCGCTCGACGATGGCGGTGGGGATGTTGTTGAAGTTGGCGAAGTTGCTCTTGCCCTGGTAGGGCAGCGGGTAATCGACCACGCGCCGGCCGTTGATCAGCAGCAGGCTGCGGCCCGGGCCCATGTTGCGCAGGTTCAGCGGGCTGGCGTTGACGGTGTGCTGGCCCCAGGCGATGTCCGACTCGACCGTGCCCATGGCCTCGGTCAGCGTGCTCAGGGCGTCGTAGACGGTGGTGAAGCCTTCCTTCTCGATCTGCGCGGCAGTGATGGTGAACACCGGCGCCGGGCCTTCGACCTCGCTGCGCTTGATGCGCGAGCCGGTGACGGTGACCTTGTCGATCTCGGTGGGCTTGCGCGCGGCGTCGGCGGTGGGCGGCTGGGGCGCGCTGGCCTGGGCGGGGCCGGCCTGGGCGGAGTCTGCCTGGGCGAGGCCTGCTTGGGCCAGACTGGATTCGGAGGTGTCGGCGATTTGCTGCGCGGCGGCGGGCGCGCACAGGATCGACAGCAGGGCGCAAGTCAAGGCGCTGCGTCGCAGGGTGGACTGGCTCATTTCGCGGTGCTCCCCAAGAAAAGTGGAATCAATGGCGACCTCTCCCTGGTCCGAACGTGTTTTCTATCGATCTAAGTCGCAGGCCTGGAATCGTCGCGGCCTTCGCTTCCCGCCCGGTCCGGTCGAACCGGCCGACGGGAAAACCCAGCCAAAACACCGCTGAAGATCGTCGCTGGCCCACCCGCGCACGCCCAGGTCGATCCAACCCCCAAATTGGATCGATCTAAATTAAGCACAACCGACCGGCCGCTTGCATGACGCGGCGCAGCAACACGGCTGTGCTAGGCCACTGCCCGTTCGCGTCCGGGTCGAAGGCAGGCGCTAAGTCGTTGTTTTGCCTAATCGGTCCGCCCAGTGTTCGGCATGGGCTGGAAACTCCGGCGGCTTCGCGCCAAGGCCGGAGCGGCGGCGACGGCATCGCGGCTGCGCGAAACGGGCGGTGCCATCGCCTCGGGGACGGCAACGAACGCGAACCGCGCAGGGCGCTCCGGCGCAGCCCTCCGCCCCAGTCACTGCCCGCGCCGTGCTGCGCGAAGTCGCCCTGTGCCGCAGCCGCCCTGCCCGACCCGCGCTCCCTCGGCCCGGCTCAGAACACCGCCGGCTCGCCATCGTCGTCGCACCAATCCGCACCGGCCTGGCCGCCCACGCGCACCGCCAACCGGCGCAGGTCCGCACGCACCGCTTCGCTCAAGGGCGCCATGCAGGCGATCCGCACTCGCTCGGGGCCGAACACCACGTGCACCTCGTCCCAACCGCTGTCGTCGCGGCCGGGGTCGCGCAGCCAGGCCTGGCCCGGGCTGGGCGCGCCGCGGAAGCTCGCCAACTCCGCCATGCCGGCGGCCAAGAGCTCGCGCCGGCGCCGATAGTCGCCGCCATCGCGCGGGACCAGATCGTATTCGTAGCCCATCGGTTGCCGCCCGGCTCAGGCGCGCAGCGCATCGGCCAGGGCGCGCACCCGGGCGGCATCGCTCTGCACCCAGTCGGGCGAGAGGCCGGCCAGGGCCGGGTTGCGGTAACGCATGGCCGAACGCCGCGGCGCCTTGGCCGAGGCATGCAGTTCGTCCGCACCGCTGCGTTCGGCCAGGGCGCGGATATTGTCGGCGGTGACGCCGGCGCCGGCCATCAGCGCGATGCGGCCGGCGGCCTGCGCCACCAGCGCGGCGATCCGGTCGGCGCCGGCCCAGGCGTCGGCCGCTGCACCGGAGGTGAGGATGCGCTCGCATCCCAGCGCCACCGCCGCTTCCAGCGCGCGCGCCGGATCGCGCGCGGCATCGAAGGCACGGTGGAAGGTCGTGCCGAGCGGGCCGGCGGCGGCGACCAACTCGGCGCACAGCGCGGTGTCCACCTCGCCGTCGGCGTCCAGCGCGCCGATCACCACGCCGTCGCAGCCCAGGCGCACGCAGGCCTGGATATCGGCCAGCATCGCCTCGCGTTCGGCGCTGTCGTAGAGGAAATCCCCGCCGCGCGGGCGGATCAGCACGTACAGCGGGATGCGCAGGCGCTCGCGCGCGACGGCGATGGCGCCGTAGGACGGCGTGGTGCCGCCTTCGCCCAGGTTCTCGCACAACTCCACCCGGTCGGCGCCGCCTTCCTGCGCGGCCAGCGCCGAGGCCAGCGAATTGGCCGAGATCTCCAGCCGCCGCGCGCCCATGCTCAGGTCTGCTCGGTGGTGTAGACCGAGCGTGCGTCGAGCAAGGCATCGCGCTGGTCCGCGTCGCACACCGCATAGACGAAGCCGCGGTGCAGCGCGTGCGCGCCGACTCGGCCGTGCTTGTCGATGGCCAGGAAACACACCTGCAATGTCTTGCTCGCCTGCGGGCGCTTGCGCACCACCCGCTCGATGGCCTCGCGGCAGGCCTCGTCGGGGCTGCGGCCCTGGCGCATCAGCTCGACCACCAGGAAACTGGCGGCATTGCGCAGCATTTCCTCGCCCACGCCCGAGGCGGTGGCCGCGCCGACTTCGTTGTCCACGTACAGGCCGGCGCCGACGATGGGGCTGTCGCCGACCCGGCCGCGCAGCTTCCAGGCCATGCCGCTGGTGGTGCAGGCGCCGGCCAGGCGGCCGTTGCGGTCGATGGCGAGGATGCCCAAGGTGTCGTGGTTGTGCTGGTCGCCGGGCTTGCCCTGGTCCAGGCGCTCGGCATTGATCGCCGGCCGGTACTGCGCGCTCTTGCGCCATTCCTGCCAGGCCGCGCGGGCCTTGTCGGTGAGCAGCGGCTGCTTGGGAAAGCCTTGCTCGACCGCGAACTGCTGCGCACCGGCGCCGACCAGCAACACATGCGGGGTGCGCTCCATCACCCGGCGCGCGACGCTGACCGGGTGGGCGATGTCCTCCAGCGCGGCGACCGCACCGCAGCGGCCGTCGCCGTCCATGATGCTGGCGTCCAGGGTCAGCACGCCGTCGCGGTCGGGATTGCCGCAGCGGCCGACGGTGTTGTTGCACAGGTCGGCCTCGGCCCAGCGCGCGCCGGCCTCGACCGCGTCCAGCGCCGAGCCACCGCCGCCCAGCACCTTCCACGCCGCCTGGTTGGCGCCCACGCCGAAGTCCCAGGTGGCGACCACGCGGCCGCCGTCCGGCGCCGCCGCCCCAGCGCCGGCTCCCGCGGCGAGCGCCGGCCATGCACTCGCGCCGGCGGCGAGCATGGAGCCTTGCAGGAAACGGCGGCGGGTGGTCATGGCGTGGACTCGCTCAGGCGCGCGCGGCGCGGACCGCCGACACGCTAGCCGCCGCGCGCGGAGCGCGCAACCGTGGCTGCGGCGGTACGGACGCCAACGCGAGGCCTGCGGCACCCGCCATGAGGTTGCTTGCCCCGGGATGGGCCGGCGCGCTCCTCGCGCGCCCCCTTGCACGCGGCCTGCGCTGCAGGGCGCAAGCAGGCGCACGCCGGCGCGGCGGGCGCAGCCGACGTCGCAGGCGGCAGCGCCTGCGACGCTCGCAGCCACATCGCATCCGCCCCCTCGCCGCGCGGACGCAGCCGCAGCCGCGTCCGCCCTGCCGCGCGGCCTACAGGCCGTAGGACTGGATGATCGCCTCGTGCGGGCCGCGCTCCACCCCGGCCTCGCCGGCCAGGTGCAGCCAGCACATCGGATGCTCCCACTCGGCGGTCAGCTCGCGCAGGCGGCGATCGACCTCGGCCGGCGCGGCTTCCGGCGGCGAGGCGACCAGGGCATACAGGCCCGGCAGCGTGTCGCCCTCCGGAGCGCGCGGATCGGTCACTTGGTAGGCATCGCCGCTGCGCACCCACAAGGCCCAGCGCTGCGCCTCCAGCGCCTCGCGCAAGGCCTCCAGGCGCTCCGGGCCCGGATGGGCGCCATCGATGAACCAACTGCGGTAGTCGGCGCGGCGCAAGGTGTGCAGCACCGCGAACGGCGCCAGCCAGTATTCGCGCTCTTGCTCGTCCTGCGGCGGTTCTTCCAGCGCGGCGGCCTCGAACAGCACCTCGTCGTAGACGTGCTGGACCTGGTCGGGCGCCATCACCGTGGCCACCTCGGCGGTGACCGGGCCGGTGCGGCGGGCGATGCAATCGTAGGTCTCGCCGTCGCGCTGGTAGCGCAGGCGCAACCAGCCCCAGGATTCGCGCACCGGGCCCTCGCTGTCGCTGAGCTCCAGGCCCAGGCGCGCGGCGCTGGCGCGCACCGTGGCCCAGTCGCCGGCCGCGGTGGCAGCGGCCATCAGGTCCCAGTCGTCGCCGCCGGGTTCCTCGGACTGCGCCACCAACTGGCTGCGCAAGCGCGTGGCCAGGGCGAAGTCCTGCGCGGCCATCGCCGCGCGCCCCCACAGCCGGCGCGCACCCTGCGCGTCCGGGGCCAGTTCCAGCAATGCCTGGACCTGCCGGCCGACCTCGTCCCAACGCTGGAACCGGTAGGCCAACTGCGCCCGGCACCAGTGCGCGAACAGCGGCCGCGCCGGCTCGACCAGCGCCGCCAGCCGTGCGACCTCGGCCTCGGCCTCGGGCGAATCGAGCAAGCGTTCGAGCAACTGCGAGGCCGGCGACTCCTCCGACTGCGGTTGGCGGCGGACGAAATCCCACAACTGCGCCAACGCCTCGTCCTCAGCGCCGCAGGCGAGCATGGCCGAAGCCAGCAGGCCCGCCAGCGGGCCGTCGTCCGGGCGCTCGGCGGCGGCGGCCAGCAACAGGCCGATGTCGCGTTCGGGATCGGGGTCGGGGTTGGCGCGCACATGTTCGTACACCGCCTCGGCCGGCATCTGCTCCAATGCGGTCTGCTGGCTCCGCGCCGCCTCCAGCTCGGCGGCGAAGGCCTGCACCTGTGCGCTCGCGCCCAGGTCGGCGCGCAGCGCAGGCAGGTGCCGGCGCGCGATTTCCAACGCGCGCTGCGCCGACCACAGGGCCCCGCGGGCCACCGCCAGGCGACCGTGGCGCAGGGCCAGCTCGATGCAGCGCCGATGGGTGCCGACCCGGTCCATGTGCGCCACCATCGAAGCCAGCAGCCGCCCCAGTTCCCAGGTGTTGAACTCGGTTCGCTCGGTCACCACCAAGGCCACGGCTTCCGACCAGTTCGGATACAGCAGCGGCACCACGGTCGGGCCATACGGCGGCAGCGCTTCCCAGGCTTCGTCCAGGCGTCCGAGGCGGGCCAGCGTCAAGGCGCGGAAGATGGCGCGGCTGAGCCGATCGCCATCGTCGTCGTCGGGCAGTTCGGCCTCCTCGATCGCTGCCAGCGCCTCCAAGGTCTGTTCATAGCGACCGGCGCAGAACAGCGCGCGCGCCTGCACTTCGCGATAGGCCACGCCGGGCTCGCCGCCGTCGCTGCGCATGCGCCCGGCCTGCTGCTCCAGGTAGCCGATGGCTTGCTCGGCGCGGCCGTCGTCCATGAGCGCCAGCGCGTATTCGCGGCTGATGCAGTCGTAGCAATTGCGGCTGGGCTCGATCCGGGCCAGGGTCTCCTCGCTCACCGCCAGGCGCTCGGGCACCCAGCCGGGGCCGTCGACGTTGCTGTAGCAGATGGCGATGTCCTGGGTCACGCACACCGATTGCGGACATTGCTGGGTCTGGTCGCGGTGGGCGAACTCCAGCAGCGACACCGCCTCGGGCAGGGCCTTCTCGCCCTCGGCCAGGTTGCGCATGCGATTTTGCAGGCCCCAGTGGCGGAAGAACACCTCCAGCCAGGGGTGCTGCATCGCGCGCGCCGCCGCCAGGGCTTCGGGCAGCATCGCCTCGACCCGCTCGGCATGGTTCTCGTGCAATTCCTCGGGGATGCGATGGATCAGCTCGACCAGGCGATGCTGGCCGGCCTCCTCCAGGTCCTCGCACAAGTCTTCGATCCAGCGAAAGATGTCCATTCTGTCTCCGTCTTCTTCCGTCGCGTCACGGGGTTGCGGTGGCGGCCGCCGGCAGCAGGCGCAGCGCGCTGTCGCCGATCGCGGCCAAGGCCTGGTTGAGCGGCGGCTCATGGCCGTCGCTCTCGCCCTGGGCCTGCATGAGGTGCTTGACGGCCTTGAGCAGGCGCGCGGCCGATGCGGCCTGCGCCGGGTCCTCGCGCATCGCCGCCAGCATGGCGGCGATGGCCGGGTTGTCCAGGTTCACGTACAAGCGCGCCTGCACCGAGCCGTCGATGCCGGCGGTGAAGCCGCGCACCAGTCGCAGCGCGGCCATGGAGATGCGCTTGTCGGCTTCGTCGCTCTCCAGCCGGCGCTTGAGCTCGGCTTCGCGGTCGGGCACCACCATCAGCGGCAGCTCGGCCGGGGCGAAGCGCGCAGGCACCAGTTTCTCCTGATCGCCCAAGGCCTGTTCCAGCCAGGCCAGTTCCGCCTCCGGCAGCGCCTGCTCGGTGAACAAGTGGCGGTTGCCCTGCTCGGTGCCGATCTCCACCAGCCGCCCGCCGCGGCGCTGGACCCACTGGCGCAGGAACGGCAGCACGGCGTAGCGGTCGCCGCGCGCCACCGGCACGCCGAGCATGCGGAACAGCATGTCCTCGAAGCCGCCGGTGGACAGGCCGACATGGATCGCGCCTTCGCGACGCAGAGCGCCGGCGCGCAGTTCGCCCTGCGAACTGGGGACGCGCACCTGGTCGGCCAGCAGGTCGAACAGGCGCGCATCGCACAGCGCCGCGCCGAGCAAGGCCTCGTTGTGGCGCGCCAGGATGCGGCGCCAGGCCTCGGGCTGCTCGCGCGCCACGCTCGCCAGCCCGGCCACCAGCGATTCGGCCAGGGCCTGCTGCACGCTGCGGTAGGCCTCGTTGCGCTGCAGGTCTTCGCGACTGGCCGTCGGCATCAACCGGCTGGACTCGATCACCCCGCCGATGAAGCCGGCCCAGCTCGGCAGCAGGTCGCGGGCATCGTCGTCCAGCAGCATGCCGCGCACGAACACCGACAGGTTGCGGTTGTCGCTGTTGCCGTAGGTGCCGCCGTCCTGCACCCACAGCAGGCCGCGCAGATCGCCGTCGCCGGCGCCGGCCACCGGCACGGGCAAGGTGCAGATCGGCTCGAACTGGGACTCGAAGCGCGCGGCGAAGCGCAGTTGCCGCTTGCGCGCCTGCAGCGGATGCTCGTCGGCATCGCTTTCGCGCCACGGCGGCGGTTCGGCGTTGATCGGCTCGGCCGCCGCGCCGATGAACAGCGGCACCCGCAGCAGCGCGCAATAGCGGCCGAGCACGCGCGCCAGGTAGTCCTCGCCGGCCAGGTGCGCATGCTCCGGGCGCAGCACCAGTTCGACCACCGTGCCCACCGCGCGCGCCGGCGCCGAGGCCAGGCTGTACTGCTCGCCGTTGCTGGACTGGTAGCGCCAGCCGCGATCGGGCTGCTGGAAGGAGGTGGTGGTCACCGTCACCCGCTCGGCGATCACGAAGGCCGACAGGAAACCCAGGCCGAACATGCCGATCAGCTCGTCGCCGGCGCTGCCGTCCTGACGCAGGCCGCGGGTGTAGCCGACCCCGACCGTGGCCAAGTAGGCGTGGATCTCGCCGTCGGTCAGGCCCGTGCCGGTATCGACCACGCGCACGGTGCGCGCGGCCGGATCGCCGGACACGGTGACGCGCGGCGCCGCCGGCGCGGCCGGGTCCTCCAGCCGGCGCCGCACGATCGAGTCGCTGGCGTTCTGCACCAACTCGCGCAGGGCCACCAGCGGCGTGGAGTACAGGTGCTGGCCGAGCACCGTCATCAGGCCGCCGAGGTCCACGCCAGCGGTGCGCAGTTGTGCGGGGTCGCCTTCCAAGTCGTGCCGCTCCGTCCGATACGAGGCGGCTACGTTAACAGGGAACCGCGCGCGGACGCAGGGTCGCCGGCGAAGACGCCAACCGGCGCACCGCGATCGCCCCGCGAGGCCCCGCCCGGGGCGCCGGCGGCCACGGGCGCCGGCCTCAGCGGTCCAGCAGGTCCTGGGTGTTGGCGGCGTTGTTGACGATGTTGGACAACGGCAGCAACTGGTTGACGAAGCGGTTCCAGCGGGTCACCCCGGCCGGACCGACGAAGACCACGTCGCCGGAGCGCACCGAGAACTGGCTGGCCAGCGCGTAGGCCGCCGGCGACTTGGCGTTGAGGTGGTAGATCATCGCCGGGTGCTCCTTCATGTTCTCCACCCCGCGGATCACATAGACCGATTCGCCCTTGGCGGTCAGCGGGTTGAGCCCGCCGGCGCGGCCCAGCGCCTGGGTCAGGCTCATGTCGGTGGTCTTGAAGGTCATCGCCTGCGGCCGCACCACCTCGCCGACCACATAGACCTCCTTGCGGTCGTTGTAGGGCATGTACAAATGGTCGCCGGCCTTGAGGTAGATGTCCTGGGCGACCGAGCCGCCGCGGTTGAGGTCGTCCAGGTCCAGCGGGTACTGGCGGCCGTCGCGGGTCAGCACGAAGCCGGACAGGTCGGCGCGGATCGGGTCCACGGTGGCCGCGCCGATGGCCTGGGCCAGGGTCAACGGAGTGGCGGTGATGGACTGGCGCTCGGTCTTGACGAAGGCGCCCTGCAAGGTCACCCGCTGGCTGCCGTAGTCGATGATGCTCACGTCCACCTGCGGGCTCTGCACATAGGCCGAGATGCGCCTTGTGATCTGCGCGCGCAGTTCTTCTATCGTCAGCCCTTCGGCGCGGATCATGCCCACGTAGGGATAGAACAAGGTGCCGTCCGGCCGCACCAGTCGGCCGTTGGCCGCGGGCTGCTGCTGGTTGCCGGCCGGCGAGGTCAGCTCGGGATGGTCCCAGATGGTGATGTACAAAGTGTCGCCACGGCCGATCCGGTAAGGCTCGGGCTGATAGGCCATCAGCTCGATCGGCATCGTGCTGCGGGTGCGCTCCTGGCCGGCGAGGAAGTCGGGCGTGATGGCCACCATCTGGATGTGCCCTTCCTCGGCCAGGCTGCTGCGCGCGAACTGGCGCGGCGAGATGTACTGCCCGGGCGCGAACGCGCACCCGCTCAGTCCGACGATGGCGGCGATCGCCGCGACGCCCGAAATCTTGATCATGCTGGAGGGCTCTCTAGAGCTGGAACACGGATCGCGCGCTTCGCCGCGAAGGCGAGCGCGCGCTGGGAAGACGATCGCGCCGCCGCGCCGCGCCCGCCCGGCGCAGATCGCCGGACCGGGCCGGGGGCGCGCAAGCGGTTTCGCGCGCAACCGTTCCGCCGCGGGGGTTCGCGGCAGTGGCCAGGCAAGCGGAGGGAAGCGGTTCGGGCATGGGGCAGAGGTTTGCGCGCAACGACAGTGACAGGGCCCCCTGCGCGCCAGTATAGCCACGCGCCGCGCGCGACTTCATTCTTTTTTCCCGCGAACGCGCCGTTTGCCTAACTCTCGCTTAAACGCGATGTGTCGGCGGTAGCGAGACGAAAGAGACCAACAGCAACGATATGCAAGGCATGCCTAAACGAAACGGAAAGCGGCGAAGTGAACCTCGTCACACCTTCGCCCGCATCGCCAAGAATTCGAGTTGACCCTGTCATCACACGCTCTTACATTCCCCCCTCGCCGCGGCACGGCACAGCCGCACCGCGGTCCGGCGCGGAATCGCAGGATTCGACGGGCAGATCACTCTAACGATAGGCAGCACGCGTGTTCCGAAGAGTCCTGGTCGTTTGCGTCGGCAACATCTGCCGCAGCCCTACAGCGGAAGTGTTGCTGCGCCACGCCTTGGAGGATGTGCACGTAGCTTCGGCGGGCCTGTCCGCCCTGGCCGGCCATCCGATCGACGCCACAGCACAGGCGGTGCTGTCCGGACATGGATTGAGTGGGCAATCCCATGTCGCCCGCCAGATCGACCGCTCAATGATCGACGCGGTGGACCTGGTGCTGACCATGGAGCCATGGCACAACGATGCCGTGCTCCGCATTTCCCCCCACGCAAGAGGAAAAACCTACCTGCTCGGCAAATGGCTGGACAACACCGCCATCCCGGACCCGTACCGGCAATCCCGAACCGCCTTCGAACATGTTTTCCAGCTGATCAATTCAGGGGTGAATAGCTGGAAAGCCCATTTCTGACGCGCCCGCCGCGGCGCGCCCCGAACACAGGCTCTCACCCCAATGCCGGCAGTGCCCGCATCTCCTGGCTCGCCCCAGGACCACCGCAACGATGAGATCGACCTGGCCGCGCTGCTGGGCACCTTGCTCGATCACAAATGGCTGATCGGCGCGGTGACCGCGGTCGGCTTCGCCCTGGGCGTGGCCTACGCCCTGCTGGCCGCGCCGGTGTACCAGGCCAACGCCATGGTCCAGGTGGAATCCAAGACGCCCACCCTGCCCGGCCTGACCGCGGTCACCCAGGCGCTGACCGATTCGGCGCCGCAGGCGATGACCGAGATCGCGCTGCTGACCTCGCGCTCGGTGCTGGGCGAGGCGGTGCAAGAACTCAAGCTGGACCTGCAGGTCGAACCGGCGCGCTTCCCGCTGCTCGGCAGCGCCATTGCGCGCCGCTTCCAGCCCGCCGCCGAGAACGCGGTCGCCTCGCCCTGGTTCGGCTTGTCGCGCTACGGCTGGGGCGGCGAGCGCCTGGAGATCGCCTCGCTGGAGGTGCCCGATGCGCTGCTGGCCGAGCCGCTGATGCTGGTCGCCGGGGCCGAAGGCGCTTACGAATTGTTCGACCCCGACGGCAAGCTCCTGTTGGCCGGCCACGTCGGCGCGCCGGCCCGCGGCGAAGGCGTGAGGATGCAGGTTGCGGCGATGGCCGCCAATCCCGGCATGCGCTTCCAGGTGGTCAAGCTCTCGCGCCTGGCGATCATCGGCGCGCTGCAGAAGAACCTCAGCGCGGTAGAAAGCGCCAAGGACTCGGGCATCATCCGCCTGAGCTACGAACTGGGCGACCCCAAGCTGGCCACCGCCACGCTGGAGGCGATCACTCGCCAGTACACCCGCCAGAACGTCGAGCGCAACTCGGCCGAAGCCGCCAGCAGCCTGGAGTTCGTCAAGAAGCAGTTGCCCATCGTGCGCCGCGACCTGGAAAAGGCCGAGCATGCCCTGGCCGAATACCAGTCGCGCGCCCACACCGTCGACATCACCCTCGACGCCAAGGCCCTGCTCGACCAGATCGTGACCCTGGACACCAGCATCTCGCAACTGCGCCTGCAGCAGGCCGAGGTCACCCGGCGCTATACCCCGCAGCACCCGGCCTACCGCGCCCTCATGGCGCAGATCGGCGAACTGGAATCGAGCAAGCAGGAAATCAACGACCGCATCGGCAACCTGCCGCAAACCCAGCAGGAGCTGATCGTGCTCACCCGCGAGGTCCAGGTCGGCACCCAGACCTATACCTATCTGCTCAACCAATCCCAGCAACTGGACATCGCCCGCGCCGGCACGGTCGGCAACGCCCACGTGATCGACCCGGCGGTGGTGGACGTCAGCCAGCCGGTCAAGCCCAAGCGCCGCCTGGCGGTGATCGTGGCCACCTTCCTCGGCGCCTTCGCCGCGATCGGCTTCGTGTTCCTGCGGCAGATGCTCAACCGCGGCGTCGAGCACGTGCAGGAGATCGAGCAAGTCGGCCTGCCGGTCTACGCGTCCATCCCGATGAGCGCCTACCAGCGCGACCACGAAAAGGCCGGACGTAAGCTGCGCGCCAGCGGTGGCGGCAACGGCAAGCCACACTTGCTGGCCCTGGACGCGCCGGCCGACCTGGCGATGGAGGCCATGCGCAGCCTACGCACCGCCCTGCACTTCGCCCGCCTGGAAGCCAGCAACAACATCCTGATGATCTGCGGCTCCAGCCCGGGCGCCGGCAAGACCTTCGTCTCCACCAACCTGGCCGCGACCATCGCCCAGGGCGGCCAGCGCGTGCTGTTGATCGACGGCGACCTGCGCCGCAGCAGCCTGCACAAGGTGCTCGGCCAGGATCCGCGCAACGGCCTGTCGGACGTGCTGGCCGGCAAGATCGACCTGGCCGCAGCCACCCGCGCCACCGCCATCCCCAACCTGTCCTTCATCCCGCGCGGCGAGGCGCCGCCCAACCCGTCCGAACTGCTGATGCGGCCGTCGCTGGGCGCCCTGCTGCGCGCGGCCTCGCAGCACTACGACCTGGTGATCGTGGACACGCCGCCCATCCTGGCCGTGACCGATGCCGCGATCATCGGCCGCCATGCTGCGACCACGCTGATGGTGGTGCGCTTCGGCCTGAACCCGGCCAAGGAGCTCGCGCTGGCGATGCAGCGCTTCGAGCAGAACGGCATCGAGCTCAAGGGCGCGGTGTTCAACGCCGTCGAGCGTCGCCACGACACCCACTACGCCTACGGTTACGAGTACCGTTCCGGGGCCAATGCATGAGCCGATCCGCGACCGCGCGCACGCGAGGGCAAGGACGGCCACGAAGGACATCGCAGGACTATGCCGGCACCGCGCGTGCGCAGCGGGCGCGCGCGCCTTCGGCGTCCAGATTGAATGCGACGGAAATCCCGGGAGAAACGCGGAAATTCGTTTCCGCCGCAACCCAACCTCCGCCCGGCTCGATAGAACGCCTTACGTCCGCACGCATCGCATCGGACATCGCTCGCAGCGCGTTCGTCGCGCGAACCGGCTCGTTCGTCGCCGAGTGTGCTTTCTCATCCGCAAACGACTTACGCCAGCACAGTATTCGGTAATACAGGGATGGCACGATGCCGTCCGCCACGATCGATGCATGCACGCAGCGATCGCTGAGCCAAGCATGGCCAAGGTTTCTTCCGCGTTCGCCGGCGACGGCGGACGCAGCGGCTGCGCCGGCCGCATGCGGTGCGTCCACGCCTTGCGCGGCAAGGCCGGGGCGCCCGCGATGGCGCAACACAACGCGTTGACCGAAGGGGGCGGTCGTCGGATGGGTCTACCGAAGACTTACCTTGGAAACAACGGTCATGATGAAAGAACAATTCGTCATAGCGGGCGCCCTGGCGGTGCTGGTCACCTCGCTGTCGATGTACGCGCTCTACCCGGCCAGCAAGCGCCTGGGGCTGATCGACCATCCTGACGCGCGCAAGCAGCACAAGGGCCGGGTGCCGGTGATCGGCGGGCTGAGCTTCTTCCTCGGACTGCTCGCCGGCGCGCTGTACCTGCAACTGGGCGATCGCTATTCGCTCGCGCTGATCGGCACCTCCGGCCTGATCGTCGCCCTGGGCGCGGCCGACGATGCGCGCAATCTCAGCGTGCGTTCGCGCCTGTTCGTGCAGGTCGCCGCGGCCGGCCTGATGGTCAGCGCCAGCGGCCTGTACCTGGACCAGCTCGGCGATCTGTTCGGCACCGGGCCGGTGCGGCTGGGCTGGGTCGGCATCCCGCTGACAGTGATCGCCGTGGTCGGCACCATCAACGCCTTCAACATGCTCGACGGCATCGACGGCCTGGCCGGCAGCGTGGCCCTGGTCTGCATCGGCGCGATCTTCCTGTTCGACCGCGGCAACGTGCTCGACAAGGGCGCCCTGCCGATGCTGATGCTGCTGTTCGTGGCGCTGCTGCCGTTCCTGTTCGTCAACCTGGGCGGCATCAGCGGGCGCAAGGTGTTCATGGGCGATGCCGGCAGCATGCTGATCGGCTATGTGCTGGCCTGGAGCCTGGTCTACCTGAGCCAGCGCGGCCCGTCGCGCATGGACGCCTCCGAGGCGCTGTGGTGCCTGGCGCTGCCGCTGTTCGAGACCCTCAACCTGATGTACCGGCGCATGCGCAAGGGCGCCTCGCCGTTCCGTTCCGACCGCCAGCATCTGCACTACCTGCTGCTGGACCGCCAACGCTCGCCCAAGACCGCGCTGCTGACCATCGTCGGCCTGGCCTGCGCCTTCGTCGCCGTCGGCTACGCCCTGCGCGAGCTGCCGGTCGCCGCCGGCCTGGCCGCCTTCGCCCTGGGCCTGGGCGTGTATTCGCTGACCCTGAGCAACGGCGACCGCAACAAACTGCCCGACTGGCTGCCGCGGCCGCCGCGCGAACTGCAATTGGCCAGCGAGGGTGCGCCCGCATCCAACCCCGCCAGTGCCGTGCGCGCCGCCCAGCCGCTGGCCGCGCCGGTCGGCGCGACCGCCTTCGCTCCGCTCGCCCCGCTGCCGGCGGTGGCCAGCGCCGCGCCCGCGCCCGGCGAGCGCGCCATCCGCACCCTGTGCGTGTTCGGCACCCGGCCCGAGGCGATCAAGATGGCGCCGCTGGCGCGCATGCTGGCGCAGGACCCGCGCTTCGACGCGCGCGTGTGCGTGACCGGCCAGCACCGGCAGATGCTCGACCAGGTGCTGCAACTGTTCGAGATCCAGCCGGATTTCGACCTCAACATCATGAAGCCCAAGCAGGACCTCACCGATGTCACCACGGCCATCCTCAGCGGCATGAAGCAAGTGCTGGCCGAGCTCAAGCCGGATGTGGTGCTGGTCCACGGCGACACCTCCACCACCATGGCCGCGACCCTGGCCGCGTACTACCAGCAGATCCCGGTGGCCCACGTCGAAGCCGGCCTGCGCACCGGCAACCTGTATTCGCCCTGGCCGGAGGAGGCCAACCGCAAGCTCACCGGCGCGCTGGCGGCGATGCACTTCGCCCCGACCGCGCTCTCGCGCGGCAATCTGCGCGAGGAAGGCATCCCCGAGGAGCGCATCGCCATCACCGGCAACACCGTGATCGACGCGCTCAAGGAGATCCTGGCGCGGATCGAGCGCACCCCCGAGCTGCACCGCCAGGTCGCCTCGCAGTTCGGCTTCCTGCGCGAGGAGCGCAAGGTCGTGCTGGTCACCGGCCACCGCCGCGAGAGCTTCGGCGACGGCTTCGAGCGCATCTGCCAAGCCCTGCGCGACACGGCGCTGCGCCATCCGGAGATCGACATCGTCTACCCGGTGCACCTCAATCCGCAGGTGCGCGAGCCGGTCAACCGCCTGCTCAGCGACATCGCCAACGTGCACCTGATCGAGCCGCTGGAATACCTGCCCTTCGTCTACCTGATGAACCGCGCCCACATCATCCTCACCGATTCGGGCGGCATCCAAGAAGAAGCGCCATCGCTGGGCAAGCCGGTGCTGGTGATGCGCGACACCACCGAGCGGCCCGAAGCGGTGGCCGCCGGCACGGTGAAGCTGGTCGGCACCGATCGCCGGTTGATCGCCGACGGCATCAGCGCCCTGCTGACCGATCGCTCGGCCTACGAGGCCATGAGCTTCGCCCACAACCCCTACGGCGACGGGCTGGCCTGCCAGCGCATCGTCGCCGCCCTGGCGCAGTTCCGCCGCGAGGATTCGCGGTTGGCCGCCTGAACCCGGCCGCGGCGGCGCATGTCGCCGCCGCGGGCGCGAGATCCCCTGAGCAACGCCTCCCCCACGGAGGTCCACTGGAGTCTGTATGAGTTTCGACACCGTCTCGGTCATCGGCCTGGGCTATATCGGCCTTCCCACCGCAGCGGCCTTCGCCGCCGCGGGCAAGCGCGTGATCGGCGTGGACGTCAATCCCGCCATCGTCGACACCATCAACCGCGGCGAGGTCCACATTGTCGAACCCGACCTCGACCAAGCCGTGCGCACCGCCGTGTCCGCCGGCCTGCTGCGCGCCAGCACCGCGCCCGAGCACGCCGATGCCTATCTGATCGCCGTGCCGACGCCGTTCAAGGGCGACCACCAGCCCGACCTGGCCTATATCCAGGCCGCGGCCAAGGCGCTGGCGCCGGTGCTGGCCAAGGGCGACCTGGTGGTGCTGGAGTCGACCTCGCCGGTCGGCGCCACCGAACAACTGGCGCAGTGGCTGGCCGACGCCCGCCTGGACCTGAGCTTCCCGCAGCAGGCCGGCGCCGACGCCGATGTCAATGTCGCCCACTGCCCCGAGCGCGTGCTGCCCGGCCAGGTGATGCGCGAGCTGATCGAGAACGACCGGGTCATCGGCGGCATGAGCCCGCGCTGCTCCGAGCGCGCCGGCGAGCTCTACCGCAGCTTCGTGCGCGGCCAGTGCATCGTCACCAACGCGCGCACCGCCGAGATGTGCAAGCTCACCGAGAACGCCTTCCGCGATGTCAACATCGCCTTCGCCAACGAGCTGTCGATCATCTGCGACAAGCTCGGGATCAACGTCTGGGAGCTGGTCGGCCTGGCCAACCGCCACCCGCGCGTCAACATCCTCCAGCCCGGCCCGGGCGTGGGCGGCCACTGCATCGCGGTGGATCCGTGGTTCATCGTCGACAGCGCGCCGGAGCAGGCGCGGCTGATCCGCACCGCGCGCGAGGTCAACAACAGCAAGCCGCACTGGGTGATGGACAAGCTCGACGCGGTCATTGCCGAAGCCAAGGCCGCCGGCAAGCACGACCGCGAACTGACCATCGCCGTGTTCGGCCTGTCGTTCAAGCCCGACATCGACGACCTGCGCG
>CBIFVU010000034.1:0-24762 GCA_966185905.1 uncultured Lysobacter sp. | reverse complement strand
TCTTCTCCCGCTTGCGGGAGAAGGTGCCCGCGGGGCGGATGAGGGCGCGCGCAACCGGACCGCCGGCGGAAATCCACGAAAGCAGCCGCCCTCACCCCAACCCGCTCCCGCCAGCGGGAGAGGGGCCAGGCCGCAGCCCTCCCCGGCGGCCTCCCACCCATGCGGGATTTGCCGACTTCGCTCGTCTGATGATCTCGACGGCGCCGCACGAGCGCCGACCGGGGAGGGAGCTGCATGGGGCGCAAAGGCAAGGGCAAGACCAAGGGGATGCGGGTGTTGTGGCTGTCGCTGGCCTGTTCGGCTGCGCTGTCCGTGCAGGCGCAGGGGGCGCCTGCACGGGTGGACGTGCCGGCCGGCGACCTGGTCGCCGGGCTGGAGGCGCTGGCGCGGCAATCGGGGGCGCAGTTCGTGTATTCGGCCGACCAGTTGCGCGGGCTGCGCACCGGCGGCGTGAGCGGCAGCCTGTCGGCCGGGGAGGCACTGGACCGGTTGCTGCGCGGCAGCGGCTTCCATGCCCGCCGCGACCCGTCTGGCGGCATGGTCATCGTCAAGGACACCGCCGCGCCGCGTCCGCCCGCGCCCACGCCGGCGCCGAGCGCTGCCGGCGCCGCCGCCGCGCCGACCACCGACCTGGAGACCATCCAGGTCACCGGCTCGCGCATCCCGCGCGCGCAAATCGAAGGTCCAGCGCCGGTGACGGTGATGACCGCCCAGCAAATCCAGGCCAACGGCTTCACCAGCGTGCCCGACGTGCTGCGCGCGATGACCCAGAACGGCGGCGAGACCCAGAGCCAGCAGTCGGCCAGCGGCGCGGACTTCTCGCCCGGCGCGCAGCAGGTCGACCTGCGCGGCCTGGGCCCCAACCACACCTTGGTCCTGGTCAACGGCCGCCGCATCGCCGATTTCCCGATGCCGTTCAAGGGCCGCAGCAACTTCACCGATATTTCCAACATCCCGCTGGGCATGGTCGAGCGGATCGAGGTGCTGACCGGCAGCGCCTCGGCCATCTATGGCTCGGACGCGATTTCCGGCGTGGTCAACTTCATCCTCAAGAAGCAGGCCGACGGCACCACCGTGGACCTGCGCATGGGCCAGGCCACCCGCGGCGGCGCGGAGTCCTTCGACCTGAGCGTGTCCAGCGGCTTCAGCACCGACCGTTTCAGCGCCGTCTACGGCGCCGAGCTGATCGCGCAGAACCCGCTGTGGGCCTACGAGCGCGCGCGCCAGGATTCCACCGCCGACGCGCCCACCGCCGGCGGCCGCGCCGCGCGCCGTGCCTTCCTGCGCACCAACTGGTACGACGAATACCTCGACCCCGGCGCGGCCTGCGACGGCCTGGGCGCGCTCAACGGCGGCAGCACCTACCGCGCCACTCGCGCCGGCTACGGCCCCGACGGCGAAGACGGCCACTACTGCGGCAGCGATACCGCCATCGGCTACGGCACCATCCTCAGCGAGCGCCGCGGGCTCAACGCTTATGCCTCGCTGAGCTACCAGTTCGACAACGGCAGCGAGTGGTTCGCCGACCTGCAGGCCGGCTACCACGAACTGTCGATGTTCCGCGACGTGACCAGTTGGAGCCACCAGGCCGCCGACGGCAACGAGGCCGGCTATTTCTACAACAACCGCACCGAGCAGGTGGAGTACTGGCAGCGCCAGTTCTCGCCCGAGGAAATGGGCGGCCTGGATGCGGGCACCATCCGCAACCGGCAGAAGACCTTCAGCCTGACCACCGGCTTCAAGGGCCGCTGGGGCGAGAACTGGGACTGGGAAGCGGCGCTGAGCCATTCCCAGTACCAAGCCACCATCAGCTGGCCGCAGATCGTCGCGGCCAAGGCCAACGACTTGTTCCTCGGCCCGCAACTGGGCGTGGACGCCGACGGTTTCCCGATCTACGACGCCGACCCGCAGCGCCTGTACCAGCCGCTGACCCGCGCCGAATACGATGCCATCGCGGCGCGCACGGTCTACCAGCCCAAGTCGCGCACCGACACCTTGTCGCTGACCTTCACCAACACCGAGCTGTTCTCGCTGCCGGCCGGCGCGGCCGGCTTTGCAGGCACCGTCGAGCTGGGCGACCAGAGCTACAACTTGCGCCCGGACCCGCTGGCCACCCAGTACCACTACTACAGCTGGCGCGACTCCGACGGCCGCGGCAGCCGCGATCGCTGGGCCGCCGCCGGCGAGCTGCGCCTGCCGCTGCTGGAACGGCTCAACCTCAGCGTCGCCGGCCGCTACGACCAGTACCGCTACAGCGGCCACAGCATCGACAAGTTCACCTACAGCGCCGGCCTGGAATGGCGGCCGCTGGACACCCTGCTGCTGCGCGGCTCCTACGGCACCGCCTTCCGCGCCCCGGACCTGCACTATGTGTTTTCCGGCGAAGGCAACACCGAGTCGGCCGGCATCGACTACTACCGTTGCCGCAGCGAAGAACCGGGCGTGGACTATGTGGACTGCACCTATTCGGACGAGGACCTGATCGTCACCCGCCGCGGCAACCGCCGGTTGGCGCCGGAGACCAGCACCGCCTGGACCGCCGGCGTGGTCTGGTCGCCGCTGCCGAACCTGGACTTCTCGCTGGACTATTTCGACATCGACCTGCGCGAACAGGTGCAGGACCTGCGCACCGACGGCGTGCTGCAGGACGAGGCCGACTGCCGCCTGGGCCAGCGCCCGGACGGCAGTGCCGTGGACCCGGCCTCGCCCACCTGCGTGGATGCGCTGGCGCGGGTGCGCCGCAGCGACGACGGCCGTTTGTACGGGGCCTATGTCAACCCGATCAACATCGCGCGCGAGCGCACCAGCGGCGTGGACTTCAGTGCGCGCTGGCGCTGGCAGACCGCCCTGGGCACCTTCGGCTTCAACGGCAATTACAGTTGGGTGCGCGAGCACGAGAGCCAGCAGTACGCCGGCGACCGGGTCGAGGACCAGTTCGCGGTCAACGGCGGCTTCGACATCCCGCGCAGCAAGGCCAGCGCCAGCGTGAGCTGGGAGCGCGAGCGCTGGACCGCCACCGTGCACGGCGAGCGCCTGGGCCGCCTGCCCAACTACGATTCCTACAGCCAGGTCTACGACCCGGAGGAAGGCGGCAGCCCATGGGTCGGCGCGACCTATCGCTACAACCTGTCGCTGCAGTATCGCTTCACCGACCACAACCGCCTGTCGTTGTCGGTGACCAACCTGTTCGACAAGCTGCCGCCGCGCGACGCCACCTACACCAGCTATCCCTACTACGACGTGTCCTGGTTCGACACCCTGGGTCGGCAGGTGCACCTGCAATACACCCACAAGTTCGGCGGCGCGCCGCTGTAAGACAGCCGCGCCGGCCGGGGCTCAGTCGTCGCGCGCCAGGCCGGCGCGCACCGCTGCGACCTCGGCCGGCGCGCGCGCCGCGTCGCCGTAGAGGCAGGTCAGGCTGCGCTCGGTCGGCGCCAGGTCGCGCAGGCTGGCGCCGTATTTGCGCTTGAGCACCTCGGCGACTTCGGCGAAGCGCCCATGGCACTCGAACCAGGCCCTCTCGCGCCAGATCTCGCGGCGGCCGGCCAGCACTACGATGAAACTCTGCGGGCCGCCGGCCGGACCCAACGGCCAGGGCTGGTCCCAGGTCAGCACGCCATCGGGCGGCGAGAGATCGGGCAATTGCCCAGGATCGCGCAGCTTGTCGCGCTCGAACGCCTCCAGGCGCTCCAACTGCGCTTGCGCGCGGGCGCGGTCGGCCGGGGCGGCGCGCGGGTCGGCGGCGGTATCGCGCAGGGTGGGGAAGAGTTGGTGCAGGCAATGGCCGCCGCACCGCGGGCACAGGTACTCGGCGCTCTGCGCGAACATCTCGCCCAGGTCCAGTTGCGCGCCGGTGCCTTGCCAGCCGCAGTGCGGACACTGCGCCGGGCGTTCGAGGAAATCGTAGTAGTTCTCGCTGGGCTGCATCCGGGCCTCCCTGGCCGCTGGCTCATTGTGGCGTGCGCGCGACCACGAAGATACGCCGGAACTCGAACCAGGTGCTGCCATCGGCGCGAGCCGGATAGGCCGCGGCCAGGCGCGGCGCGAGTTCGGAGCGGAATAGCTGCCACTGGGCCTCGTCCAGGGCGGCGCGCAAAGGCCGCAAGGCGGTGCCGGCGATCCATTCCAGCACGGCGTCCGGGCCACTCAGGCGCTGCACATAGGTCGTTTCCCAGGCATCGACCTGGCAGCCCTGGTCGGCCATCAGCTCAGCGTATTCGCGCGGCGTGTCCACCGTGCCTTCTTCGCGCAGGGCCAGCCCGTCCAGGCGCGCGGCCCACGCCGGCTCGGCGGCCAGCGCGCGCAGCAGGGTATGCGAGGGCGCGCCGAAGTTGCCCGGCACCTGGAACGCGATCCAGGCGCCGGCCGGCAAGGCCCGCGCCCAGCGGCGCAGCAGATCGCGGTGTTCGGGCACCCATTGCAGCACGGCATTGGAGACCAGCACATCGGTGTCCGGCTCGGGGCGCCAGTCGCGCACGTCCGATTGCACCGCCGGCACGCCGGCCGCGCGCGCGGCGGCGACCATTTCGGCCGAACTGTCGCTGGCCTCCAGCACGGCCTGCGGCCAGCGCTGGGCCAGGCTCAGGGTCAGGTTGCCCGGGCCGCAGCCCAGGTCCACCACCCGCCGCGGCTGCTGCGCGCCGATGCGTGCGACCAGGTCGTGGAAGGGGCGGCCGCGCAAGTCGGCGAAATCGAGATATTTGCCTGGATCCCACATGCGGCCTTCCTCGCCAAGAGCCTGCCTCACTATACGGAGCCGCTGCGACGGCACCGTCGCGACGGCGCGGCCGGACGTGGCGCGGTCGGCTCGATGCGGCGCAGCGCGCCGCGCCGCGGCAGGGCGGCCCGGGGCAGGCGCGCGGCGCGGCACGCAGTAGCGCGCGGCGCGGTTTGACCGCGGCCGCCGCAGCCGGCACCGTGGCGCGCATGGACATCGCCTGCGCCTTCGCCGCCGCCGTACTGCGCCCTTCGGCTCGCCGTGGATGCGGCACATGAGCACCGTGCTGGTCACCGGCGGCTCGGGTTTCATCGCCGGCCATTGCCTGCTGCAACTGCTGCGCGAGGGCCACCGCGTCCGCGCCACGGTGCGCGACCGCGCGCGCGAGCCGGCATTGCGCGCCTTGCTGGCGCGGCACGGCGCGCCGGCCGACGCCGCGCTGGAGGTGTGCGTGGCCGACCTGGAGCACGACGCCGGCTGGGTTGCCGCCGCGGCCGGTTGCGAGCGTGTGCTGCACCTGGCCTCGCCGTTCCCCGCGGCCGAGCCGCGCCACGAGGACGAGTTGATCGTGCCCGCGCGCGAAGGCGCTTTGCGGGTGCTGCGCGCCGCGCGCGAAGCCGGGGTGCGGCGGGTGGTGCTGACCTCGTCCTTCGCTGCGGTGGGCTACGGCCATGCCGCGCGCGAGGCGGCCTTCGACGAGCGCGACTGGACCGTGCTGGACGGCCGGGTGCCGGCCTACGTCAAGTCCAAGACCCTCGCCGAACGCGCGGCCTGGGACTTCATCGCTCGCGAAGGCGGCGGCCTAGAGCTGGCCACGGTCAATCCGGTCGGTGTGTTCGGGCCGGTGCTGGGGCCGGACTACGCCACCTCGGTGCTGCTGGTGCGGCGCCTGCTCGACGGCCAGGCGCCGGGATGCCCGCGGCTGTGGTTCGGCGCGGTCGATGCGCGCGACGTGGCCGACCTGCACCTGCGGGCGATGCGCGAACCGGCCGCGGCCGGCGAGCGTTTCCTGGCTGTGGCCGGGGATTTCCTCAGCGTCCGCGAGATCGCCCTGGCGCTGCGTCAGGGAATGGGCCGCGCCGCTGCCCGGGTGCCCACCCGGACGCTGCCCGATTGGCTGGTCCGGCTGGTGGGCCGGTTCGACCCGGCGGTGGGCGCGATCGCCCCGGACCTGGGCAAGCGCCGCAACGCCACCAGCGCCAAGGCGCAGGCGTTGCTGGGCTGGTCCCCGCGGCCGGCGGAGGAGGCCATTCTCGCCACTGGCGAAAGCCTGCTGAGGCTGGGCTTGCTGCAACGCGCGCGCAGCTGAGGCGGCGCCTGCGATGCGGGTGCGCATCGGTCATCGCGGCCGGACCGGCGCAGCGCGCCGTCTGAGGCAGCGGTCCTGATCGTCGCCGGGGCCCGCGTCGTTCGCCGGATTCGCCGCGGCGGCCGCCGGCCCGGGCGCTGGCCTTGCCCCCCGGGCCGGCGCTAGCCCGCACCGTCCACTTGCGTCGCCAGCCGCTTCGGCGCCAGCGCGCGATAGCTGGCCGTCAGCAGCTCGGCCACCTCGTCCCAGTCCGTGTCCTCGTCCAGGGCCAGGCCGACGATGTCGGCGAACCAGGGCGGGCGGAAGAACGGCCAGCGCCGATAGCGCGGTGCCCGCGCCTGCGCCAGCGGCAGGCGGAAGGTCAGCACCTGCAAGGGCCCGGCGTGGCCGGCTGCGGCGGCATAGGCCGGCGGCCAGCCATCGGCGATGACCACTGCCTGGGCGAAATTCTTGCGCCCGATCATCCAGCGCACGCCGGTCCAGCCCTGCGCCTCCACGGCCTCGGGCAAGTCCAGGCAGATCGCGCCGAGACGGGCGAGGGTGGCAGGCGGAACCGGGTGGGAGCGGGGCATGGCGGTGAGCTCCTGCGGCGGCGGAGGCGGGCGACGGCAGGGCCGGGAGTCGGGCCCGGGACATACGCAGCCTGCGCCCTCGGCGCAGGGCCTACCAGTGCGAGAGCCGCGAGGACCGGTCGAGGGCGCCGCCGGTCGGCGCGGCTCGGCGCCGCGGTCGCCCGGGCCGGCGGCCGGGCATGCCGGAGTTGCCCGGCGGCGCCGGGCGCCTGTTCATACAGGCCGGACGCCCGGGGCGCCGCGATGGTGATTTGCATGTTCGGGCTGACGCCATAAAATGTGACGTAGTTCATAAAATCAACCCCGTCGCAGCGCCCCCTGCCGAAGACCGACCGCCCTCCCGCCTGTCCGCGGCCGAGGCGGCCCGGCCCGGTGCGCCCCGCGGCCCGATCAGGCAGACCGACGCCGTGCGCATGGAACCGCAGCCCGCTCTTTCTCCCGCCCTCTCCACCCGCGATCCGGCCGAACAACACCGCTTCGTCCGCCTGACCCAGGCCCAGTGGGAAGCGATCGAAGCCGTGCTGCCGCGCACCGTCTACACCCGCGACGCCAGCGCCGACGTGGTCCGTCGCTTCATCGAAGCCAGCCTGTGGATCATGGCCACCGGCCGCAACTGGCCCGACCTGCCGGTCGAACATTACGGCAGCTGGCGCAAGAACTATGTGCGCGCCAATCGCTGGGTGTTCCGCGGCATCTGGCTGACCGTGCTCGGCGCGCTCGGGCCCGACTGCGAATGGTCGGCGCTGATCGGCGAGCATGTGCGCCAGCAGACCCGCCGCAAGCAGCGCCGCGACCGCCGCCGCGAATTGCAGGAGGCGCCGCTGGCGACGCTGTAGGGGGCGGCGAGGGAGGCGCGGGGGAGCGAAGCCGGGAGGCGGCAGAAGGCGCGGGCTGCGCGCAGGCGCGGCGCCTGGCGATAGGATGAGCGACGGTCGGGGCCGGCTCGTATCGGCGCTGCCGGCCCTCTCGCATACGGCAAGGACACCCCATGCAGACCGAATTCCCGGAGATCGGCGCCGACGGCGCGGACGATGCAGTGCGCGATGCCGATTCGGTGATCGCGCGCTTGGCCGCCTCGCGCGACCCTGCGTTGTGCGAGCACCTCTACGCTGCCTGGCTGCGCAAGGCCGGAGCCCTGCGCGGCGGCGATGCCCGCGCCCAGGCCGAGGCGCTGCGCGCCCTGGACGCCTTGCTGGCCCACGCCGGCGACGAGCCGCCCGCGGCGTTGTGGCCGCAGGTCGCCGCTGCCTTGGCGAGCAAGGCCGAGCGGCTGTTCGCGGCCGGCGAGCCGGTGGCCGCGATCGCGGCCGGGCGCGCCTTGCGCGCGCGCTTCGGCGACAGCCCGCGCGCCGAGTTGCGCGCCTGCCTGGCTGCGGCCGAACAGACCCTGCTGGAAGGCTGCGCCGGCCTGGGCGAGATCGCCCGCGTGGACGCGGTGCGCGAGGCCGGCCAGGCGGTGGAGCGCTACGGCGACGACCGCGATCCGGCGACGCGGCTGGCCGCGGCCCGGCTCGCGCTGCGGCTGGGCGATGTGCTCGAAGCGATGGACTATCTGCGGGCCGCGGTGGAGACCTGGCGCGCCCTGCGCGCGCGTCTGGCTGGCGCCACCGACCCGCGCCTGCGCGAAATCGATGCGCGCGCGCTGCTGTGGATCGCCCGCCGGCAGTGGATGGACGCCGACCAGGCCCGCCAGGCGCTCGACCCGGCCGAGGACGAGAACGGCCGCGAAAACGGCGCCGGACACGACCACCCGCAAGAACACCCGCAAGAACACGGCCGCGACCGCACCCCGGGCGCCCTCGTCGAATCGTCCGCTCCGCCCGCTGGGTCCGCCGCTTTCGCGCAAGCGCCGGCCGGCGAGGATGAAGACGACGATGCGCAACGCTACCGCCAGGCCCAGGCCAGCGTCGAAGACCTGCTGGCGCGCTTCGGCGCCGACACCGATCCGGCGCTGCGCGCGATCTGCCTGGACGCCGAGCGTCTGCGCATCGGCATCCTGCGCCACCGCGGCGATCTGGCGGCGGCGCTGGCCGCCTACCAGGCCCTGATCGACCGCCACCGCGACGACCCCGACCCGGCGCTGCGCGCGAACCTGGCCGGCCTCGGCCTGGAGCGCCTGCGCCTGCTCGCCGAGCAGGGCGCGCCCGAAACCGTGTTGGCGGCCTGCGAAGACTTCGCCGCCGAACGCATCGATGCGCTCGATCCGCAGGTGTTGTATCCGGTGCTGCGCGCGCTCGCGCTCAAGCGCCAGGCCCTGGTCGAACTGCGCCGCCTGGACGAGGCCGAGCGCGTGTTCGCGCCCGCGCTGGACCGCCACCAGGCCCATCCCGACCCGCAACTGCGCTTGTTCCTGGCAGCGAACCTGCTCGACTTCGCGCGCGGTCCCGCGGTCCCCGGCGAGCGCCAGTTGGCCGTGTACGACGAACTGCTGCGCCGCTTCGGCGACGCGCCCGCGCACCCCGCCGCCACCGGCGAGACCGGCGAGACCGACGCTGCGCGCCACGACTCCGCCGCGCCGTCTGCACCAGGGGAGGAGGATGAGGACGAATTGCACGTCCTGATCGCCTCCGTCCGCGTCTCCCGGCAGGGCGCCTTGATCGGCCTGCACCGTTATGCCGAAGCGGTGGAGCAGGCCGATGCGACCATCGCGCGCTACGCCGGCGAGTCCGGTCCGCAGATCCAGCGCCTGGTGCTCGCGGCGATGAACGACAAGGCGCTGGCGCTGCAACACCAGGGCCGCACCGAGGCGATGCGCGAAAGCTATCGCGCCGTCGTCGCGCGCGTGGATCTGTCCAACGCCAGTGCGGAGCTGCGCGAAGCTGCGGCACTGGCGCGCTACCGCCTGGTGCGCAGCGCGCTGGAGGAGGACAACGATCCCGAAGCCGCGCGCCGCATGGCCGAAGCGCTGGCGCAGGCGCACGGCAACGATCCGCATCCGCCGGTGCGCCTGCAAGTCGCCCACGCCTGGCATTCGCTGGCTTACTGGCTGGCCCATCACGACCAGGCCGAAGCGGCATTGGGCCTGTACGCGCAAGTGCTCGCCGCCACCGCGGCCGACGCCGACCGCGCGGATGTGCGGCTGACCCGCCTGACCACGCTGCGCAACCGGGCCTCGGCCTTGTTCCATCTCGGCCGCACGCAGGAAGCGGTGGCGGTGCTGGACGAACTGGCCGCCCAGGCCGGCCGCGATGCTTCGCTCGAAGAGCGCAACCTGCTGGCCAATGCCCAGGAGCAGCGCGCGCTGTATCTGATTCAGTTGCGCAGCCGAGGCGAAGCGCCGCCGGACGCGCCCGGCGACGCCCATGGACCCGAATTCGACGCCGCCTTCGCCCTGATCGACGAGGGCGACGGCTTGAGCGCGCAAGGCGACTACGCCGGCGCGCATGCGCGCTACGACCAGGTCATCGTCCGCCACGCCGACGCCGGCCACCGCGATCTGCGCTTCCTGCATGCGCTGGCGCTGCACCAGAAATGCCTGGACCTGTCTGCGCAGAAGCGTTATTCCGCAGTCCTCGCCGTTGCCAGCGAGATGCTCGCGCGCCACGGCGAGGAGCGCAGCTCGCGCTTTTCCACCCTGGTCGGGCGCGTGCTGCTGGACCAGGCCGGCGCGCTGGGCAAGCTCGGGCGCAAGGACGAGGCCGCCGATGCCTACGCCGGCATCGCCCTGCGCTACCGCGACCACGGCAACGAAGCCTTGCGCGACCACGCCAGCCTGGCCCTGTACAACCGCGCGGTGATGATCGACGGCAGCGCCGCGCCGGAGGCGGTGTTGGCCGCCTATGCCGAGGCGGTGGGCTACGGCATCGCCGCGGCGAGCGTGGCGATGCAGCTGCGCGCGGCCAAGGCCAGCGTGAACCTGGCCACTGAACTGGAAGCGCTGGGCCGGCCGCAGGAGCAGGCCGAGGTGTGTCAGCGCGGCATCGCGCAGTGGGGCGCGACGCGCGACCCGGAACTGCGCAAGCGCGTGGCGCGCCTGCTGGAATTGCAGGCCCAGGCCTGCGCGCGGCTGGGCCGCGGCGCCGATGCGGTGGCCGCGTGCGAACGCTTGAACCAGGATTACGCCGATCTGCTCGATGCGGCCCAGCGCCGGCGCATCGCTGCCTTGCAGAAAGCCCATCGCCCGGGCTTGCTGGGCCGGTTGTTCGGCCGCGGTGGCTGAACGGCGGCGCGCCATCGCAGCGCGATGCGCGCGCGGGCATCGCCGCGCCCGGCGCCCATCGCGCTGCGCGTTTTTCCGGCCCAGTCCGCAAACGCGGCCGCGGAGCGCGGCGATGGAGCGCTCCGCCGTACCGCGCCGCATGTAAAAAGTGATGCGCTAAGCGGAAGGGGCGCAGGCATTTGCGCGCACGCATCGCAACGCGCTGAATTGCGCATCGCATCGCATCGCATCGCATCGCCGATCGCAAGGCAATCACCTAGGGTCCTCCCGAGGCCCTGCATCGATCTCGCGCTTCTATACTTCAAGTCCCCTACGATCTGTCATGCACGGAGGTGTGCCATGGGCGTCGGCCCCCTGAATTCCTACGCCGCGCAGCCGGTCCCGACTTCGGCGGCCGAACAATGCAGCCCCGGCACACCCACCGCGCAACAAGGCCAGCAAGCCGCGCAACAGATCAAGGAGAACCTGCAACCGCTCAATGGCTTCCCCGAGCACGTGCCGCAGACCGGCACCGAAGCGGCCGGCATCTACCGCTTCAACCACGAGGATGTCAGCGCCGCGTTGCAGAAGGCCAAGGACGATCCGGCCTACGCCGCCGCGTTCTTCGCCGAGCTGGGCCCGGAGGTCACCGCCAACCTGGTGTCCTCCTTCGATGCGATCACCAGCAGCGGCCCGATGGCCAACGACACCTTCTATATCACCGATGAGCAGGGCGCCGCGATGCTGCAGGATTTCGGCGCCGCGCTCGGCGCCGCCTCGCGCAGCGGCGAGGGCTGCTTCAACGGTCCGGAGTTCATGCGCGAGCTCACCGGCCGCGAGTCCGACAAGCCGCGCCTGGATCCGGAACTGGCGGCGATCCTGCTCAACGAAGGCAAGTACACGCCCGAGGCGGCGGCCGAGTTGGGCGCGCATGTGCTGCTCAACGACGACCCGCCGGGCTACGAGCCCATCGACCAGCACCGCCCGCACCGCGAAGGCCTGCTCACCGCCTATGCCGGCGCGCCCAGCGACGCCAACGGTGCATGGCCCACCGCCTTGCGCGGACTGATGGCCAACGGCGCCAGCTCGGAAGTGCTGGCGATCCAGTCCAGCCGCACCGGCGCCGACGGCAAGCCGGAGACCTATTCGCCGGTGGCCGAGCGCCTGCTCGATCCCAACCTGATGACCAGCAGCGTCGTGCCCAACGGCCCGACCGGCAACGCGCCGCCGCGGGTCAACGAGATCCCGGCCTTGGTCGGCGCCCTGCTCGAACAGCCGGTCACCGACCTGCGCAGCAACCCGGGCGATCGCGCCGCCATGTCCGCGGTGGAGTCGCTGGTGCTCGGCGCCAGCCACTACCACGGCCGCGTCAACGAAGAAGCCGGTGCGCCGCTGGGCCGGATGTACATGGAATTCGCGCCGGAAATCCTCAACGCCGGCGAGGGCGCCGCGGCGTTCCCGGTCGCGCGCAATTCCGAACTCGGCCGTTTCCTCGCCGACTCCGGGCCGCTGCAGTCCGGCGACGGCAGCTATGTCATCACCGCCGGCCTCAATGCCTCCGGCACCCCGCCGCTGGACCCGCGCGCCGCGCCGGAAATGCCCGGCTATCCGGGGACCGAGCGTTTCGACAGTTGGAAGGACGCCATCGTCCACGCCACCGCCGAGTACCGCACCGAGGTCGAGGCGCACGGCCCGCCGAAGAAGGATGCGCCGGGCGGCGGCACCTATCCCGATCTCAACGCGCTGGCGACCGAAGTGGCCGACATCGACGGCGAGTTCCTGCAGGGCGTGTACGGCGCCCAGGCGATCAACGCCGCCGACGCCGACAGCGCCAACGCCGCCAAGCAGCAGGCCTTCAACATCCTCACCGACTACGCCGGCTACCTGGTCGGCCTGGGCCCGCAGGGCGCGGTGCTCAGCGGCGGCGCCACGCTCTACAACACCCACATGGAAGGGGCGTGGCTGGAAACGCTGTTCCCCACCGACCATGCCCAGCGCGTGTTCAACGACGTGGTGCCGGCCGAACAGCAGAAGTTGCTGGCGGCGCAGGCCGCGCGCATCGTCGACAGTGCCGGCGAGAGCGGCGCGGTGCAGTTGCCCGACAGCCTGCGCGACCCGCAGACTGGCGGCCTGCGCGCGCCCACCGACGAGGCCGACGCGCGCCAGCTGGCCCAGGACCTGGCCGCCTACATCGAGTCCACGCCGAGTGTGCATGAGGCCGTGGACTTGGCCCGCTCGCAGTTGGAGGAGCGCGCCAACGCGCTCGACGCCGGGCAGTACCGCGGCGGCGGCTGAGACCGCCGCCGGCCCGCTGGGCCGGCCATCGGGGCCATCGAGGCGATGGCCCCAGTGGGGTGCACCGCCCTCTGGCGGTGCGCCGCGCCTGCACTAAGATGGTGCAATGAGCGCGCCCGACGATCTCGATCTGGACAGCCTGACCACGCCCCTGGCCTGGACCGACGGCGCTGGGGTCGTCGCTGGCTGCAACACCGCCTTTTCGCGCTGGTTCGGCATCGGCGCGCGGCGGCTGCTGGGCGGGCCGCTGGCCCGGCTCGACGGCGATGGCCGCCTGGCCCTGGCCCTGGCCCGCGAAGGCGGCGACGAAGCGCCGCTGCGCATGCGCCGCATGCGCTTGCGCTACCCCGACGGCGAGGACCGCTTCGCCGATTTGTGGCTGAGCCGGCGCGAGGACGGCGGCTGGCTGCTGGAAGCCCACCCGGTCGATGAGTTTCCCGGCGACGATCCGGCCCTGCTGCTGCCCTCGGCCTTGTCGGCCGCGCTCAAAGGCCTGGCCCACGAACTGCGCAATCCTCTGGCCGGGCTCAAGGGCGCGGCGCAGTTGCTGGCGCGCCGGGTCGAGGAAGCCGAAGCGCGCGAGCTGGTCGGCCTGATCGACAGCGAAGTCGGGCGCCTGGCCGGGCTGGTCGAACGCCTGCTCAACCCGGCGCCGCCGCGGCCGCACGCGCCGGTCAACATCCACGCCGTGCTTGAGCGGGTGCTGCGCCTGGCCGAGGCCGAGGCCGGCTGGGCGGTGCGGCTGGTGCGCGACTACGACCCCAGCCTGCCCGAGTTCGCCGGCGATGCCGACCGCTTGATGCAGGCCGTGTGGAACCTGGTGCGCAACGCGATCCAGGCCGGCGCCACCCAGGTGGCGCTGCGCACCCGCATCGAGCACGGCGTGCGCATCGCCGATGCGGCCCATCCCATCGCCCTGCGCCTGGAAATCGTCGACGACGGCCACGGCGTGCCCGAATCGCTGGCCGAGCAGGTGTTCCTGCCGTTGGTGTCCGGCCGCGCCGAAGGCAGCGGACTGGGACTGGCGCTGGCGCAACAAGTCGCGCGCGAGCACCGCGGCTCGCTGGCCTATCGCTCGCGTCCCGGCCATACCGTGTTCACCGTGCTGCTGCCGATGCAACTGGACAGCCCCGATCCGCCCGAGGCCGGCGACGGCCCTGCACTGGAGGCCTCGCCATGAGCGCCACGCGCATCTGGGTCGTGGACGACGACCGCACCATCCGCTTCGTGCTCGCCACCGCGCTGCGCGAAGCCGGCTACCAGGTGGAAGGGTTCGAGAATGCCGCCGAGGCGCTGCAGGCGCTGGACCAGCGCGGCGCGCCGGCGCTGCTGTTCACCGACGTGCGCATGCCCGGCGATGGCGGCCTGGCCTTGCTGGAGCGCTTGAAGGCGCGCGCCCCGGCGCTGCCGGTGGTGGTGATGAGCGCCTACACCGACGTGGCCAGCACCGCCGGCGCCTTCCGCGGCGGCGCGCAGGAATTCCTGTCCAAGCCCTTCGACCTGGACGATGCGGTGGCGCTGGCCGCGCGCACCCTGGCCGGCGCTGCGCCCGAACCGGCCGCGCCGGCCGCCGTCGAGCCGCCGCCGGCCGACGCGCTGATCGGCGACACCCCGGCCATGCTGACCCTGTTCCGCGCCATCGGCCGGCTGGCCCAAGCGCCGCTGTCGGTGCTGGTCACCGGCGAGACCGGCACCGGCAAGGAGTTGGTCGCACGCGCTTTGCATCGCGAATCCCCGCGCGCGGGCCGGCCTTTCGTCGCGCTCAACACCGCCGCGATCCCGGCCGAACTGCTGGAGAGCGAGTTGTTCGGCCACGAGGCCGGGGCCTTCACCGGCGCCCAGCGCCGCCATGTCGGCCGCTTCGAGCAGGCCGACGGTGGCAGCCTGTTCCTGGACGAAATCGGCGACATGCCGCTGCCGTTGCAGACTCGCCTGCTGAGGGTGCTGGCCGAAGGCGAGTTCTTCCGTGTCGGCGGGCGCGAGCTGATCCGCGTGGACGTGCGCGTGATCGCCGCCACCCATCAGGACCTGGAGGCGCTGGTCGAACAAGGCCGCTTCCGCGCCGACCTGCTGCACCGCCTGGACGTGGTGCGCCTGCGACTGCCGCCGCTGCGCGAGCGCCGCGCCGACGTGCCGCAACTGGCCGAGCGCTTTCTCGCCGCCGCCGCCGCGCGCTTCGCCGCGCCGCCCAAGCGCCTGTCCAAGCCAGCGCTGGAACGGCTGCTGGCGCACGACTGGCCGGGCAATGTGCGCGAACTGGAGAACGTGTGCTGGCGCTTGGCTGCGCTGGCGCCGGGCGAGAACATCGGCGGCGAGGACATCGAGCAGGCCCTGGGCCGGTCCACGCCGACGACCGCGCCCGGAGCGGAAGACTGGGAGGCGCAGCTGTCGGCCTGGGCCCGCGCCGCGCTCGCCGCCGGCCATCCGCACCTGCATGCCGAGGCGCGCGAGCGCTTCGACCGCGCCTTGCTCGAAGCCGCCCTGGCCCACACCGGCGGCCGTCGCGCCGAGGCCGCGGCGCGGCTGGGCCTGGGGCGCAACACGCTGACCCGGAAGCTGGGCCCGGGGCGGCGGCGCAGCTGAAGGCGCAGCGCGCCGACGGACCGCGCGGGCGTTCGTCGTTCGCAGCGCGCCATGACGGATTCAGCGCCCGGTCCGCGATCGCCATCGCGTGTGGCGCTTCTCTCGCCAGCGGGGCAGGCTTCGCGGCGGTCCTCTGCGCAAGACAGGGCAGCGCGCCGCAGCCGTCTTTTCTTCTGCAAGCCCGCAAAGCAGCCAGCAGCCAGCAGCAAGCCCAGGAAGGCGGTTGCAACCGCCTGCTCTCGCAGCCGCCCTTCGCAAGCCGGACAAGGCGCCGCAGCGGTCTTCTCTCCGCGAGCCCGCGAGCCCGCGAAGCCGCCAGCCGCCAGCCCAAGACAGCGGTCGCAACCGCCTGCTCTCGCAGCCACCCTCCGTAAGCCGGGCAAGGCGCCGCAGCGGTCTTCTCTCCGCGAGCCCGCGAAGCAGCCAGCGGCCCGCAGCAAGCAGCAAGCAGCAACCACGAGAAGGCGTCGCAACTACTCCCTCTCCCGCTTGCGGGAGAGGGCTGGGGTGAGGGCCGCTTCCATGCCGCGCTTGGCGGAACATCGCCATTGCGCACCCGGTCGCCCACCGCCGCCCCATCGCGGCCATAATCGCTCGACGCGGCGACCGTTCCGACAGCCTTCTCCGACGGGCCGGCGCCTAGGCCGCAGCGCCCCGGGGCGCGCGGTCCCGCCTCGCGCCGCCCCAGCAGTCCGTTCCATTCCGTTCCATTCTGTCCCCGCACGTTTCACCCGCGCTGAACCCATGCGGGGCTAGCGTCGGGACCACCGCCGACCGAACGGCGTCGCCTGCCGACGCCGACGACAAGGAGCACCGCATGAACCGCGTAGTCCGCACCGCCACTCTCGCTGCCCTCGCCGCCGCCCTGGCCGCCTGCGGCGGACAGACCGCCAAGCCCACCGCGCCCGCGCCGGCCGCCGGTCCCAAGCCGGTGTCCACCGCGCAATCGGCCAGCGTGGTCCTGGCCTCGGCGTCCGGCAGCCTGGTCAGCGGCAAGCTGGCGCTGCGCCCGATGGGCGACGGCGTGCACCTGACCGGACAGGTCGGCGGCCTCAGCGCCAACGCCGTCCACGCCATCCACATCCACGAGAAAGGCGATTGCAGCGCCGCCGACGCCACCAGCGCCGGCGGCCACTTCAATCCGGCCGGGCAGCCGCACGGCCGCGTCGCCCACGGCGCCCACCATGCCGGCGACATGGACAACCTCAGCGCCGACGCCGAAGGCGTGGCCAATGTCGATGCGCACGCCAGCGGCGTGACCCTCGGCGGCGGCGCGCTCAACGATGTCGCCGGCCGCGCGGTGATCGTCCACGCCGCCCCGGACGACTACAAGAGCCAGCCCACCGGCAACGCCGGCGCGCGCGTGGCTTGCGGCATCATCAAGATCGACCGCTGACCGCGCACGGCGCCGGTCGCCGCGACCGGCGCCGCCTCGCCTGCCTTCTCCGCCCGTCCACGTGAGCCTGCCGATGCTCCGCCTGCGCATTCGCGACGCCGTGCCCGCCGACCGCGACCTCATCGCCGACTGGATGCTGGCGCTGGCCTGGGACACCGAACACAAGCGCCTGGACCCGCAAACCGTCCGCGCCGGCGTCGGCAACGGCCTGGCCGACGCCTCGCGGGCGCGTTACTTCATCGCCATGCGCGAGGCCGAGACCGCCGGCGGCGAAACCGTGGCGGTGCCGGCCGGCACGCTGATGTTCACCCGCGAATGGAGCGACTGGCGCAACGGCGAATGGTGGTGGATCCAGAGCGTCTTCGTCGCGCCCGAGCACCGCCGTCACGGCGTTTACCGCGGCCTGCACGCACACGTGGCCGCGCTGGCGCGCGCCGCGCCGGACTGCATCGGCTTGCGCCTGTACGTGGAAACGGCCAACACCGCGGCGCAGGACGCCTATGCCGCCCTGGGCATGGTCGATGCCGGCTACCGGCTGTTGGAAACCGAATTCGGGCCCGGCGCTGGCCCGGCCGCGAGCGGCGCTCCGCGCTGAAGTCGGGTCAGGCGGGTCGGGTCGAGTCGAGCGGGGCGCGGCGGCGCTACAGCGCCTGCCGGTCGGCCGGGCCGTCGCAGTGGACGAAGGTCACCGGCACCCCGTGCGCGCCGAACACTGCCGCGATCTGGCGCAGCCGGGCTTCGAACAACTGGTAGCGGCGATTGAGCTTCTCGCGGCATTCCTCGCTGTCGCACGGCGCCTCCGGCGCATAGCGCGCGTGCCAGGCGGCCGGCGAGAACAGGGCGATGCGGGCCTCGCCCTCGGCGTAGCGCACCAGCGGCTCGGGCGGCGCGTCCAGCCATTGCTCGGCCTGCGGCTGCAACAGCGCGGCTTCCAGCAGCGGCCACAGCGGGCCCAGGCCGGCGTGGTCGTACTGCATGGCCATCATCGCCGCCAGATCGTGCACGGTCAGATAACGCGCATGCTCGATCTGCAGGCCGAACGCGTCCTGCGCGGCCAGGGCGGTGTCGGCGCCGGCCATGCCGCGCTCGAGCAGGCTGGATTCGAGGATTTCCCCGACCCGGGCGACCGCGGCCGGGTCGCCGCTGAGCGCGAACGGCACCAGCCGGAACGGGCCGCCGGCGTGTTCGGGCGAGGGCGCCAGGGCGCCGGGCAGGCGCTCGTCGTGGGCGCCGAAGGCGATCACCCGCGCGGCGCGGTCGCCGGCGCGCGGGGCGCGCGCGGCCAGTTCGTCCAGTTCGCGATGCAGCGGCCAGCCCGGGCGCAGCAGCTCCACCGGGTCGTAATGGGCGCCGACCGTGACCAGGTCCAGCGCCGCGGCCTCGGCGGCGAAGCCGGCCAGGTCGCGGGCGATCTTCTCCGACAGCGCCCCGGCATCCTGCCGCGCCAGCGCGCTGCGGGCCACCGCGGCGTCGCCGCGCAGCTCCAGGGCCAGGGCCCCGAGCACGTGCAGGGGGGCGGACGGGGCGTCGGCGGCGGGCGGTACAGAGCTCATGGGCACCAAGGATACGCAGGCGTTTGGTAGAGCGCCTTGGCGGCGCTACACTGGCCCCATTATGCCCGCTGAATCCGTGCGCGCAGGGTCGGTGTCCCTCCGATCCGCAAGCGCCGGCCGCAGCGGCCCCGCGTGAACGCCCTGCGAGAACCCCCGTGCGAGGTATGCCGATGCGCCAAAACCGTCCCGTCGCCGTGCTCGGCGGCGTGCGTATCCCGTTCTGCCGCCAGAACACCGCCTATGCGGATGTCGGCAATCTGGGCATGTCGGTGCGCACGCTCGGCGCCCTGGTCGAGAAATTCGGCTTGCACGGCCAGCAGCTCGGCGAAGTGGCGATGGGCGCGGTGATCAAGCACAGCAGCGACTGGAACCTCGGCCGCGAGGCCGCGCTGTCCTCGGGCCTGTCGCCGCTGACCCCCGGCATCACCCTGCAGCGCGCCTGCGGCACCTCGCTGGACTCGATCATCACCATCGCCAACAAGATCGCCACCGGGCAGATCGAGGCCGGCATCGGCGGCGGCTCGGACACCACCTCCGATGTGCCCATCGTCTACGGCAAGCGCCTGCGCCAGCGCCTGCTGCAGGCCGCGCGCGGCCGCAGCACCAAGGACAAGCTCGCCGCGTTCAAGGGCTTCCACCTGCGCGAGCTCAAGCCCGAGTTCCCCGGCGTGGCCGAGCCGCGCACCGGCAAGAGCATGGGCGAGCACTGCGAGGACATGGCCAAGCAGTGGAGCATCTCGCGCGACTCGCAGGACGAGTGGGCGCTGTCCTCGCACCAGAAGCTGGCCGCGGCCTACGAGCGCGGCTTCTTCGACGACTTGGTGGTGAGCTTCCGCGGCGTCTCGCGCGACAACAACCTGCGCGCCGACAGCACCCTGGAGAAGCTGGCCACGCTCAAGCCGGCCTTCGACAAGACCTCAGGCCGCGGCACCCTGACCGCGGCCAATTCGACCCCGCTCACCGACGGCGCGGCGGCCTGCCTGCTGGCCTCGGAGGAATGGGCCCAGGCGCACAACCACGAGGTGCTGTGCTATCTGCGCGACGCCCAGGTGGCCGCGGTGGACTTCGTCCACGGCGAGGGCCTGCTGATGGCGCCGACCGTGGCCGTGCCGGAGATGCTCAAGCGCAACGGCCTGAGCCTGCAGGATTTCGACATCTACGAGATCCACGAGGCCTTCGCCGCGCAGGTGCTGTGCACGCTGCGCGCCTGGGAGAGCGAGGATTACTGCCGCAACCGCCTGGGCCTGGACGCGCCGCTGGGCAAGATCGACCCGGCCAAGATCAATCCCAACGGCTCCTCGCTGGCGGCCGGCCACCCCTTCGCCGCCACCGGCGCGCGCATCGTCGCCACCGCCGCCAAGGAACTCAAGCAACGCGGCGGCGGCCGCTGCCTGATCTCGATCTGCACCGCCGGCGGCATGGGCGTGGTCGCGATCCTGGAACGCTGACGCTCGCGGCCGGCCCGCGCGGCCGGCCCGCGCCTCGACCCCGCGGCGGTCGCTGGCGCGTTGGTTGCAAGACCTCCGCCGCCGACAAGGACCGGTCATGACCGCGCCCGCGCACCGCCACCCTGCCGCCTCCGCGTCGCGCCGCTGGGCGCAGCGCCTGCTCGCCGCCGGCCTCGCCGCGGCCCTGGCGCCCGCCGCCATGGCGATGCGGATCCTGCCGCAGGACGTGGTCTGTCCGCTCGACGGCCAGACCTTCCGGGCGCAGTTGGCGATCTCCGGCACTGCTTTCGGCGCCTACTTCGACGGCCAGCCCTACGGCGCCATCGCCGCGCCTTCGCCGCTGCCGGTGTGCCCGGGCAGCGGCTTCGTGGTCGAGCCGGGGCGCGACTACCGTCCCGACGAGCTGGAGCGCCTGCGCGCCTATGTCGCCACGCCCGAGTACCGCGCCCTGGTCGAATCAGACTCGGCCTACTACCGGCTCGCGCGCCAGCAGGCCCGGCTCGGCACCCCGCCGGAGCAGTACGCGCTGATCCTGTTGCAGGCCACCTGGGAAGCCAGCCCGGCGCAGTACCCGCGCTACGCCGCCGAGGCCCTGGACGCCCTGGCCGCGCGCGCCGCCGCCGAGCCTGCTACCGCTGTGCACTCGCGCATGCTGGTCGGCGAACTGCAACGCAGGCTCGGCCGCTTCGAGCCGGCGCGCGCCACCTTCCAGGCCTTGCAGGCGCAGCCCGGCTTCCCCGGCGTCAGCGTCGAGGCGAAGACCGCGGACTACCTGCGCCAGGTGCTGGCCGCGCAACTGCGCCTGATCCAGGCGCGCAACAGCCAGCCGGCACGGCTGGACGAGCAGGGCGAGACGATCCCCTGAGCGCCGGATCGCCGGTTCCGTGACCCCCGTCGTCGTGGTTCACCTAGCTGCTCCGCGGCGCCGGTTGTTGGCCCTCCATTCGCGATGGTACGGTCATGGCGCAATATCCATACGCAAACGTATCCATTCGTGCTGGTCAGTCCTTGGGAGGGGATGTGCTCATGCGCAGGATCTGGTCGTGGCTGTTGGCGTGCCTGTTGGTGTCCGCGTTCGCGCAGCCGGCGTGGGCCGGCGGATTCACCGGGAGCTATCAACGCATCCCGGGTTGGGACGGCGCCGGGATGGGCGCGTTCGTGATGGTGCCCAAGGACCAAGGACCGGGGCCGTTCCCGCTGCTGGTCATGCCGGCCAGCTGGGGCCTGCCCAACCTGGAGTACGTCGGCCGCGGCAGCCAGTTGGCCAGCCAGGGCTATGTCGTCGTCAGCTACACCTCGCGCGGCTTCTGGGATTCGGCCGGGGTGATCGACGTGGCCGGCCCGGACACGGTCGAGGACGTCAGCGCGGTGATCGACTGGGCCCTGGCCCATACCCCGGCCGACCCGGCCCGGATCGGCGCCAGCGGCATTTCCTACGGCGCCGGCATCAGCCTGCTGGCGGCCGAGCGCGACCCGCGGATCAAGGCGGTGGCCGCGCTCAGCGGCTGGGCCGACCTGGAGCGCTCGCTCTACGCCAACCGCACCGTGAGCACCCAAGGCACGGCTTTGCTGGTCGTCGCCGGCGCGCTCACCGGCCGGCCCGGCCCGGACCTGGCCCAGGCCACCGCGCGCATCGCCCTGGGCGATTTCGACGGCGCCGTGCAGGGCATGCTGCCGATCGTGCCGCAGCGCAGTCCGGCGAACGAGCGCGAGGCGCTCAACCGCAACGGCACGGCGGTGCTGCTGGCCAATGCCTATAACGACAGCCTGTTCCCGCCGGCGCAGTACATCGATTTCTACAATGGCCTGAGCGGGCCCAAGCAGTTGCTGTTCTCGCACGGCGACCACGCCACCGTCGAAGCGCCCGGCGCGCTGGGCCTGCCCAACGAGGTCTACGACGCGGTCGGCCGCTGGTTCGACCACCACCTCAAGGGCGCGGCCAACGGCGTGGATCGCGAGCCGCCGGTGCGGCTGAAGTCGCAGGCCGGCGTCTGGCGCGGCTATGCCGACTGGGCCGAGGTCCAGCGCGGCGCCACGGTGTTCGCCCTGACCCGCCCCAGCGGTCTGATCGCGCCGACCGGCGAACTGTCCAGTGCGCCGAGCACGGGCTGGAACCACAGCATCCTCACCGGTCTGCCGACCGTGGCCGACTCCGGCCTGGCGATGGCCAGCGGTTTCCTGCAGTCCTTGCAGATCGCGCCACAGGCTTCGATCCCATTGGTGCTGCGCGCCGGCGCGGCGGTCTGGCAAGGGCCGATGTCGTGGCTGCCGCGCCAGCTCAGCGGCACGCCGGAGCTGCGGGTGACGGTGACGCCGAGCCAATCGGAGGTGAGCCTGTTCGCCTATCTCTACAGCGTGGACCTGCTCGGCAACGGTTCGCTGTTGAGCCACAAGCCCTATTCGTTGCGCGGGGCCAGCCCCGGGGTGGCCCAGACCATCGACCTGCGCCTGGAAGCGACCAGTTGGGACATCCCCGCCGGCCGCCGCCTGGTGTTGGTGGTCGATACCCAGGACCCGCGCTACGCCTCGGCCAGCCGCATCGGCGGCTCGGTCAAATTCAGCTCGCCGGCCTCGGCGCCTTCGACCTTGAGCGTGCCGCTGCGCTGAGGGTTGCGTGGCTGCCGGCTTCGGAGCCGGCAACGAGAACGGCGCCTTGCGGCGCCGTTCTCGCTTGAGGCCGGGGGCGGCCTGAGTCGGTCTGAATTGGCTTGAATGGGCTTGATTGGCCTGAGTCGGCCCGGGTCGGCCCGGGTCGGCCTGAATCGGTCTGGCCCGGTCCAGGTCGGTTCGGCTCGGTCAGGTCCGGGGCGGCCCGCGATCAAGGCCGGCCTGGGAGGTCGGCATCAGGACCGGGCCGCGACCGCGCGCGGCGGCATGACCCGAGCGAATGCTGGCCGAACGCCGGCCAGTGGCGCCTCAGCCGCGCAGCCGCGGCATGCCGTGCTCGTCGCGTTCCTCGATCACCGCCTCGTCGAAGATGCGCTGGCGCAGGTCGCGCCCGGGCAACTCGACGATGGCCTCGCCGCGCGCGGCGCGCAGGGCGTTGACGTAGCTCAGGCGAGCGCGGTTCTCGTCGCCGGCCTGGGCGAAGCCGTGGCCGAGCTCTTCCCAGGCTTCGCTGTGGGCGCCCTGGGCCAAGGCGCGGTGCAGATAGGATTCGGCCTGCGGCCACTGGCCCTGCGCGCGCGCCAGCCGCGCCAGACTGACCAGCAAGCCGGGGCTGGCCGGATGCGCCTGCAGCCAGCGCTCGGCGTGGGCGCGGCGCGCCTCCAGCCGGCCGATCGGCAGGCGGCCGTACAGCCCCGCCAGCGATTCGTCCCAACGCGCGTCCAGCGCCTGCTCCAGGCTGCGCGCCGCGGCCTCTTCCCAGCGCAGCGCAGCGGCGCGCTCGGCATAGGCGGCCACTGCGGCCGGGTCGGTCTTCAGCGGCTTGGGCAGGGTTTCCCAATGATCGGCCAGGACGTTGGCGTCGGCGGCCTCGCGCAGCGCGGCCTCGGCCCATTGCGCTTCCCATTGCGCCAACTGCTGCGGCGCCGCGGCGCCTTGTTGGCGCAAGGCGCCGAGCAGGCCGTAGGCCTCGCCGGCGCGGCCGAGCGCGGCCAGCGCCTGCGCGCGCAGGACCAGGCCGCGCGGCGGCAGCGGTTGCGCGGCGGGCGCGTCCAACGCGGCCAAGGCCTCGGCCGCGCGCGCCTGGGCGAGGGCGAATTCGGCCTGGGCCAGCGCACGCGCGATCGGGTGATCGGCGGCCAGAGCGTCCAGGTGCTGGGCCGCGGCGGCCTCATCGCCGCGCGCGCTGGCGGCGCGGGCGGCGCCCACCGCGCCGATGGCGGCGACCTCGCGGCTGTGCGCGGCCAGCGCCAGCGCTTTCTCCGCGCGCGTCCAATGGCCCTGGTGCAGCGCGTCCAGGCCGTCGATCAGGCGCGCCCGCGCCTGTTTCTTGCGGCGCCGGCGCAGGGCCACGAACGGCAGGCTCAGTGCCTTCCACACCAGCCACAGCGCCAGCAGGCCGCCGATCAGCATCACCAGCGCCTTGGGCACGTTGGTGGTGTAGCGCATGCCGCCGTAGACCACGACGATCTCGCCCGGGTCCTGCACCAGCAGCTGCGCCGCCAGCGCGCCGGCCAGCGCGAGCACGATCCAGAACAACAGATTGCGGAACAGGTTCATCGCGGCAACTCCGTATGCGTCTGCGGAATGGAGCGGCGGCCGTCAACGGGCCGTGCGCAGCTGACGCAATTGTTGCAGTGTGGTGCCCAGGGTCGGAACCGTGAGTGAAAGCGGCTGCGCGGCGATTTCGCGCAACTGCGCCAACTGCCGTTGCTGGGTCGGCGAAGGCGCGGCCAAGCGCAGCACCCAGGCTTCGGCGCGCTTGAGCGCGGTGCGGTAGCCCTCGCTGTCGCGGCGCTCGGCGGCTGCGCGCGCCAGCGAAATCTCCAGTTGCAGGCCGGCCAGCGCGGCGGCGCGGTCGTCCGGGCGGGTCGCCACGGTGCGGTCCACCGGCTGGCTGTCGACCAAGGTGCCGAAGGCGCGCCGCCACCACGGCGCGGCCGCGGCCGGCGCGGCGGCCTGGCGTTCCGGCGGCAGGCTCAGGCTCTGCGCCAGTGCGTCCAGCTTGGCCATGGCCTGCACCCGCGGCTCGATGCCCAGCTCCTTCAGCGCCGCGGTTTCCTGCAACAAGGTCTGGCGCAGGCTCAGATAGGCCGGATCGTCGATGCCGTCGAGCACGCCGCCGGCCAGGGCATAGGCGCGGC
>CBIFVU010000033.1:0-24878 GCA_966185905.1 uncultured Lysobacter sp. | reverse complement strand
CGACCCGCATCTGAACGCAGCCTCGGCCCGGGCATACCCACCCGGCCGCGGCCGGCGAGGGCCAAGGCCCGGGCTGGAGTAGCGCCATCGTCTACCGCCGGGGGCGCCCGGCGGTACTTCGCCGATGCCGCCCCAGACGGCCGCGACACACCGCGGCCGCCAGCGCTAGGCTCGCGCTGTCTCCTGCGGAGCCCTGCCCATGCGCGTCCTGGCGATCCTCCTGCCGTCGCTCCTGCTGCTGACCGGTTGCGGCCATCTGCTCGCCGCCGGCATGCGCCTGGACTGCAAGATCAACGGCGACCTGTCCCCGGAGGACAAACGGCTCATCGATACAGCGCCGCACCAATGGCCGGTGCAGGTGGAGTACGAACGCGATGGCGCGGTCCGGTCCCAGTCCGCCCTGTGGGTGTGCGAACGGCCGCACGTGGCCTACAGCATCGGCTGCGCGAATTACAGCGTGTACTGGGAGCAAGGTTGGCAGGCGCAGCCCATCGCCTTCGGCGAGGGCGCCGCGGCGGTGAATCTGGAGGTGCCCCTGCTGTGCAACGGTTCGTCCTTTGCCGAACTGCGGAGCAGCGACAATCATCGGATTGCGGCCGCGCGCCTGCACAGCGAACACGGCGTGCGCATCCTCGGCCTGCGGGCGCAGGTCGAGGGCGCCTGGGTGCCCTTGAAACTGAGCGACCCCGATCCGGAGCAGGTCGAGCCGCCCCTGCCTTCGCCTTGAGCGCGCCGGCAAGCGCGGCGAACCGTCCGCTCGGCAGCGGCGCCATGGCCGCCCGCGGCCGCCGGCCGTTGCCAGCGCCTTCGCCGCGGATTGCGGCGCCGCCGCGGTCACCCGCCTGCCCTCGGCGCGCGGCGCGCACCGAGGGCCGCCGGGATCAAGGTGCGGTATCGACCAGCACCAACTCGGCGTCTTCGATCGCGGTGACGGTGATCGAAGCCTGGTCGCGGATCGCCGCGCCATCGCGCGCCTGCACGCGCAGGCCATCGACCTCCACCACGCCCTTGGCCGGCACCAGATAGCCGTAGCGGCCATCGCCGAAGCGGTATTCGGCCGACTCGCCGGCGGCCAGGGTCAGCCCGAGCACGCGCGCATCGGCGCGGATCGGCAGCCCATCCTCGTCGCCGGCCCGGCCGCTGGCCAGCACCACGAAACGGCCGGCACGGTCGCCTTTCGGGAAGGGCTTGCTGCCCCAGGTCGGCGCGCCGCCGCGCTGGTCGGGGATGATCCAGATCTGGAAGATCCGGGTGGTCTCCGGCTCCAGGTTGTACTCGGCGTGCTGGATGCCGGTGCCGGCGCTCATGACCTGCACGTCGCCGGCCTCGGTACGGCCGCGGTTGCCGAGGTTGTCCTGGTGGGTGATGGCGCCGTCGCGGACGTAGGTGATGATCTCCATGTCCGCGTGCGAATGCGGCGGGAAGCCGGTGTTGGACTGGATGGTGTCGTCGTTCCAGACCCGCAGCGCGCCCCAGCCCATGCGCCCGGCGTCGTGATAGCCGGCGAAGGAGAAGTGGTGCTTGGCGTCGAGCCAACCGTGGTCGGCGCCGCCGAGGCTGGCAAAGGGGCGATGTTCGATCATGTCCGTGCTCCGCGTGTCTGCGATGGCCGCCACGATAGACCCCGCCGACCTGGATTAGAATGGAAATGATCGAAAGACATCCTTTCCAAAAATGTCATGAACCGACTGCCCGACCTGGAAGCCTGGGCGATCTTCGCCAAGATCGCCGAAACCGGCTCCTTCGCCCGCGCCGCGGCTGAGCTGGACTTGTCCCAGGCCACCGTGTCCAAGGCCGTGGGACGGCTGGAAGCGCGGCTGAAGACGGTCTTGTTCCACCGCACGTCGCGGCGCCTGGCGCTGACCGACAGCGGCCACGGCGCGCTCGAGCGCGCCGCCCGCATCCTGGCCGAGGGCGAAGCGCTGGAGGCCGAGACCAGCGCCCAGGCGCAGCGCCCCAGCGGGCGGGTGCGGCTGGCCGCGCCGATGTCCTTCGGCGTGGCCCATCTCTCGCCGCTGCTGCCGGAGTTCATGCGCCGCTATCCCGACATCGCCCTGGAAATCGAGTTCGACGACGGCGTGGCCGACCTGGTGGGCGAGGGCTACGACCTGGCCCTGCGCATCTCCGCCCTGGCCGACTCCAGCTTGCTCGCGCGCCGCCTGTGCGGCGTGCGCATCCTGTTGGTGGGCGCGCCGGCCTACTTCCAGGCGCACGGCCGCCCGCGCCACCCGCGCGAGTTGGCCGAGCACCGCGTGCTGTTCTACACCCAGTCGCGCTTCGGCGGCGCCTGGCGCTTCCGCCACCGCCGCCACGGCGACTTCTCGGTCAGCCTGCCCGCACCGCTGCGGGTCAACAACGCCGAAGCCCTCAACCCGCCGCTGCTCGGCGGCCTGGGGCTGGCGTTGCAGCCGGAATTCCTGGTCTGGCGCGAACTGCGCAACGGCAAGCTGGAAGTCGCCATGCCGGACTGGACACCCCCACCGATCGCGCTGCACATCGTCACGCCGCCCGGACGCATGCGCCCGCAGCGCGTGCAACTGCTGATCGAGTATCTGGCGCACAAATTCGCCAAGGCGCCCTGGGCCGAACCGGAAGGCTGAAGCCCTGCGCCTTTCGCCCACCGCCTGCGGGAGCAATGGCGGCGGCGCCATCGCCGGCCGCACAGAGCGCGCCCCATCGCCGGCCGCGATGCGCGACCGCAACTCACATTTCGCAGCGCACTTCGGCGCACCGCCTTCGCCATCGCGGCCGCACTGCGCGCAGCGCTCGCGCCGCGGCCCCGGCGGCCGCGCCAATCGCCAACCCGTTCGCACTCCAGCCCGAAAAACCTGCTGAAACGGGTAGTTTTTCGGGATTGGCAGCACAGCGGCGCTGTGACAACACTAGCGCCACCGAATCACGGCAGGAGGCCACTACGAAGGGGCAGGATGACGCGTGCGCGGAACAGCGCGCATGAAAGTTGCGCTCGCCGCGCAACCCTCGCCACCGCCAAGGATGCACGCCCTCACCGGCGCCGCTGCAGCGCGACCGCGCCACTCCCCGGCGGAGCGCCCTGAGGCCCGCCCACACGCGCAACCGCATCCGGCAGCGACCGCACCGCCGTCCTGCGCCCTCGCCCATTCCCATGCTCCGCATCCAGCCACCTGCCTCCGGGCGCGTTCCGGCGCGCTTGCGCGCGACGCCCGCACCCGGACCCACCGCACCGACCGCCCTTGCCGAGGTATCCGCATGACCGCCCTTACCGCCCCCGCCGTCCGCGGCCCCAGCCTGCTCGCCCTGTTGCTGTGCGCGCTGTGGGCCGGCCGCGCCGACGCGCAACTGATCACCAAGGACCCCTTCGGCCTGGCTGCCAAGTTCCAGCAGATCCAGAAAGACGCCGCCGAGTTCCAGAAGACTTCGCAGCGCTGGCAGGAGACCGCCCAGCACTACCAGCAACAAGCCATCAGGCTGCAGCGCCTGAGCTTCCAGCAAGGCGCGATGGAAGACAGCTTCCCGCCGCGGCCGCTGGACTACGGCATGCAGGACCTGTGCCCGGGCCCCGGCCGCGGCATCCGCGACCAACTCACCAAGGCCTTCCGCCAGGCCATGCCGCAACTGGACGGCAATGTCGTGGCCGAGCAAATGGCGATCTGCCAGCGCATGGTCTACGCCCAGAACCACAAGTACAACGAATCGGTGGCCATGCTGCGCAGCCTGATGCAGCGCAGCCGCGAGTTCGCCCAGATCGAGCGCCAGCGCGAGCAAGTGGCCGGCAGCCAGGGCGCCCTGGCCGCCAACGACAACGAGGCCTATCGCTTCCTCGCCCGCAACCAACTGGAACTGGACTATTGGCAGGCGCGCATGCGCGCCTACGACGACTACATCGCCGCGCTCAAGGCCGACCACACCCGCCTGGCCCAGCGCGCGATGCGCGGCAAGCGCGGCGACACCGACGCCATCGTCCCCGCCGACCTGTTCCGCTCCGCGCTGTCCGACTGAGCCGCCCCTTCCAAGGCCCTTCCGAATGAATTTCTTCGACGCCGCCGCCGGCCCGACCGCGTGGCTCACCCCCTCCGCCCTGAGCGGGCTCGGCGAATACGCCTTGTTCCGCCTGATCAACAGTTGGCTCGGCGGCCAGATCAACGACCTCGGCCTGGCGATGATGGGCCGCATGATGCGCTTCGTCGCCGGCATCGGCCTGCCGTTCGCGACCGCGTGGATCCTGTTCCATGGCTACCGGATCATGGCGGGCGCGCGCGAGCCGATGATGGGCCTGGTGGTCAAGGGCATGAAGTTCGCGCTGGTCTTCGGCATCGCCACCACCATGGGCCTGGGCAACATCCAGTTGCACGGCTGGTTCACCGAGGAGCTCGACAGCGCGGTGCACGAACTGGTCACCGGCAAGACCGACCAGACCACGGCCGACGCCATCGACAAGAACCTGGCCATGCTCCAGGTCGCCATGACCGCCATCGACAGCGTGCAACTGCTGGAGCCCAACGCGGCGATCGAGGAGGAGAAGAAGACCGCCAAGCACTGGGCCACCCTGGGCGTGGCCGGCCCGGCGCTGATGGCCGGGGTGATGCTGCTGCTGTGGAAGTTCGTCATCGCCCTGTGGATCGGCTTCGCTCCGCTTTTCATCTTCGGCCTGATGTTCGAGCAGACCAAGCCGATGTTCTTCCAATGGCTCAAGTACGGCATCGGCACCCTGTTCTCGATGGCGGTGCTGAGCTTCGTCTCCAACCTGGTGCTGGAGCTGACCCTGCGCGTCTCCGCCGGCCTGTGGATCGCCAAGCTGGCCAATATCCCGGGCCTGGCCGGCGAAGGCATCACCAGCCAGGCCATGACCCAGGGCGGCGTGGGGCTGGTGCTGACCCTGCTGATCATGACCGTGCCGCCGGTGGCTGCGCATTTCTTCGGGGGGCAGATCGGGAATGCGCTGCATTACTCGGCGTTTGATAAAGGCAGTGACACCCCAAAAAACGGAAGACCCATCGGCGAGAACGCCGCCAGAGCAAGGGAAGAAATTAGTGCCGCAGTAAAGGACACCCAGTCGAGAAAGACTCAACCATGAGATACAACCTAACCAAGCTGCTTGTGGCTTCTGTCCTCTTCTCTGGAGCTGCCAGCGCAGAAAATGGCTGCCCTCCGGGCCAAACGCCCTACTCTTCTGCGCCCTCCGGAACCAACGCCTCAATCAGAAGCTGCGGCCCCATACCGGCATCATCCTATGAGCCGGCCTGGTCAACCCGATGGGGCGCAATAGCTTCCGATACACAGGGAGCTTTCGGAGTAGTCACCGGAAAAATAAACAAGCGAGGAGCAGAGACTGCCGCTCTCAAGGAGTGCAAGAAGCACGGAGGGGTGGACTGCACCCACGACCTCTCTTTTCGGAACCAGTGCGCTTCGGTCGTCACGTCCGGGAGCAAGTCGTTCATCCAAAGCGCCGAAACCGAAGAGAAGGCGGAGGCGAACGGATTGAGACGTTGCCATTCATACGATCCGGGCTCGGATTGCTGGGTTCATGTCAGCGTTTGCAGCTTACCCGTTCGAACCAGATGATCGCTGGCAGTCCTGATTGTGATAGCCCCTCTATCCGTCGGCGTTTCTCCCTGGATTTCCGTCCGACTCTTCCACCCGGACACGACACTCGGATTTTCCAAACGGCAACTGAAAGACGCGAACGACTACCGACCGCCACGCCCCATGAGCGCGCAACAAGAGCAGGGATGCAATGAGGAAATATCCGACTACGCTGCTGATTCTGGCTATTTTCCCCTATCAGCTCTCAGCCTGCCCACCGGGAATGACACCCCATGGCCCCGCCTCGGCGGGCATGACGAACGGAAGCTGCCGTCCGATCTCGGGCTCCGATAGTCAGATACCGCTCTGGGAAAACAGATGGGGCGCAACCGCTCTCGGAGAAAACAGCGTAACGGGATGGGCTGCCGACAAAAGGAGCAAGCGATCCGCGAATCGGGCCGCTCTTTCGCATTGCAGGAAAAGAGGAGGAATCGACTGCAAGTCGACCTTCACTTACCACAATCAATGCGTCGCCATAGTCAATACGGACGCTCTCTCATTGATCCGCAGCGCAATCACGAAAGAAAGAGCCGTGGCCATCGGGATCGAAGATTGCCATCTACAAAAAAGCCCTTCATGCACGTTGCTCTATAGCGATTGCAGCCTGCCTGTCCGGATCCGCTAGCCATCGACTCAGCCCGCCAACCATTGGCGGCAATCATTTACGCAGCCCTCAGTGAAACGACCAAGGCAACCACAGCAGAAAGCATGAAGAAGTCCGCGAACTTGTCCCTTCTCGTGCTGCTATTCGCAGGCAGTGCTACTGCGTGTCCACCCGGAATGGTTCCCAACGCCCCTGCGGCCGCCGGTTCCACAAACACCAGTTGTCGCCCCGCGAGCTATCAGCCCCAGACACCGGCATGGGAAACGCGATGGGGCGCGTTCGCTTTTTGCTCCGATGGAGAAGTCGGAGTGGCAGCAGAAAAAAGAAGCGAACGCTCGGCGAGAAGATCGGCAGTCGCCGACTGCAAGAAAAGAGGGGGCGTCGAATGCGAGGCTGTTTTCACATACAAGAACCAGTGCGCGGCCATAGCCACAGGAAAGGTCAAATCGACGTCGCAAGGCGCCCCGACGGAGGACGAGGCCAAGGCGCTCGCCCTACAGGGTTGCGAGGAGGGCGGGAGCCGATGCCGGATTTATTACAGCGGCTGCAGTCCCCCTGAGCGGGTGCGATGAGTCATGCCCCTAGAGTCTTGAAACCATTTTCCCCGCTCATTTTTAAGCACAGTTCGCCCTCAGTTGATCGCAGAGGCAACAGCGATAAGCCGACCATGAAAAATTCAGTGACAATGCTGCTATTCACACTTTTCTTGTCAGGCAACGCCCACGCCTGCCCCGCTGGCATGGTGCCGAACGGGCCTGCGGCGGCAGGAACTACCATCGGCGGTTGCCGTCCGGCCAGCCACTACCAGCAAGTACCAGCCTGGTCACCGCGATGGGGCGCGATCGCGCAGGGCGAGAACGGCAAAGGCGGCTGGGTCTCCGGAAAAAAAGCGAACGCGCAGCCAAACGGTCCGCGATATCGCACTGCGAAATCCGAGGCGGTTCGGAATGCGAATCGACGTTCACCTATCGCGACCAATGCGTAGCCGTTGTCAACTCCGAAGACGGTTCATTCATCAACACCGCTCCAACCGAAGAAGAAGCCGCATTCGACGCGAACCAGAAGTGCAAGAAAGAGGGCTTGCTCAAGTGCAACCTCTTCTATACCGACTGCAGCCTTCCGGTACGGATCCGATGAGGCCGACCACCGAAAGGAACAGCGCCATGAAAGAAAGCGCCGCCTTGCTGATCCTGCTGCCGCTCCTTTTGGCGTCCTGCTCCAACGCCGTCATAGACCCCAAGTACGAGCGCAATCCGAACCCCCAAAAACACTACGTCGTGACCATCAAGGTCGAGGGTGCGCCCGGCCCGTTCCATACGGTGAAGGCCACCGCGCTCCATCAGATCAAGCACACCGGATGCATGCCCGACGCAGAACCCTTCTCTGGCCACGCCCCGACGTCAGACCGCTACGGCGTGGAGACCGAAACGCGGAGGATCTCCGACACGGAATACCAGTTCGACCTCTTTCTCGACGAGATGGCCGAGAAGGACTACTTCGGCAAGGGCCCGTGCACCTGGGATCTGCAAATGGTGCCTGTTCGCCTTCGCCCCACGGGGGCCTCGCGAGAGCGGATTTACATGGCCACCGCAGACGGCGCCGAACTCATCCGCAAGTCCCCGGTCGAGTTCTATGCGCGCCGCGAAATGTATGCCGAACCGTTCAAAGAAGACCATGAGCGGATCGAGGTCGCCATAGAGAAGCGACATGCAGGCACACGTTATGGAACAGACGATCCATCGAAGTACTTCTCCATCACCCTTGATGCCAAGGAGCAAGGCAAATGACCGTAAACAGCCAACAACATGCCGATCTTTCTTTCTACGCGTACGAACCGCCGCCGCTCAAGCCGGATGGGACCCGGGAGCCGGTTTACGCGGGAGGGGTCAAGTACATAGTCCTCGAAGTGGCCGACAAGCCATCCGGCTATCAAGGAGTAATCTTCCAGAGAGAAGACACCGGCGAAATCGTCGTCGCCCACCGAGGCACCGAGTTCGGCCGCGAGTTCGCGGACGATGTGGTCCGCGCCGACGGCGGCATGGTCGCCCAGCGCGCCAACCACCAAGCGCAGGACGCCATCGAGTTCGCCCGGCAGGCGCAGAAGATCGCCGAGGAACAGCGCGTGCCGATCAGCGTGACCGGCCATTCCCTCGGCGGCTGCCTGGCCCAGATCGTCGCCGCCAGGCTGGGTCTGCGCGGGGAGACCTTCAACGCCTACGGTGCGGCCAGCCTCGGGATGGGCATCCCCGAGCAGAGCAACGGCCAAGTGGTCAACCACGTGATGGCCGCCGATTTCGTCAGTTCGGCCAGCCCGCATTTCGGCGAAGTCCGTATCTATGCCAGCCGGCACGACATCCAGGGCCTGCAGTCGGCCGGCTACGACAACAACGGCAAGGTCGTGCTCGATGTCCGCAGCACCACCGCCGGCGCGGCGGCCGGCGTCTGGTCGCACAGCCTGCACAATTTCCGCGACGTGGGCATGGGCGACAAGCCCGACATCTCCGTGCTGCGCGATGTCGAGGCCAGGGTCAACGCCGAGCGGTTCGAGCCCATGATCGGCAAATTCCGCGGCGATGTGGGGGCGGCGCGCGAAGCCGCGTCGGTCGGCGCGGCATTGATGCGAGGCCCGATGGGCGTAGCCGAGGAGATCATCCGGCGCCTGCCGGAAAAGCAGCCCGAGAGTCCGTTCAAGGACGCGCACGGCGCACTGCCGGCCGGGGTCTCCGATCCCCGCGAGCCCGGGCACCGCAACCATGCGATGCACCACTCGATCCACACCGGGCTGGAGCAGGTCTACGCCCAGAACGGCCGGCCGTTCGGCGAAGGCGGCGAGCGCAGCGCCGCCGCGCTGTTGACCGACGCGGTGCAGGCCGGCCTGAGCCGAGTGGACCGGGTGGTGGCGGGCCGGCAGACGCCCGCCGGGCTGGACGTGTTCGCCGTGCAGGGCGACCCGGCCGACCCTGCGCACAAGCGCGCCCAGGTCAATACCGCCCTGGCGGAGCAGGTGCCCGTCGAGGTCTCGTTCCGTGCGCTGGATGCGCTCAATCGCCACCTGCCCGCGGAGCCGGGCCCGCAGAGCCAGCAGCAGATACAGCACCAGGCTCGCGTCGCCTAGCCCACTGTGTTGCGCTTGGGGCTTCGCTGCGCCGCGCCGCTGGCGAGGCGGCCGCGAAGATTCGTGCACCCGATTCGTGCACCCGATTCGCCCCTCCGGCAACGCATGCCGCTCGATTGGCGTTGCCGGTCGTGCTTTCCCCTGCGGCGGGCGGCGCGTCGCGCATGGCCTCGCGCGAGGTTCGACCCGCCGCGCGCAACGCCGGCCCCGTGGCCCTGTCGCCGCGCACGGCCGTCTCAGGAATGCTGCATGAAACGGATTTTCACTCCCAAGCCCGTTCCCGCCACGCCCTTGCGCGCGGTCGCGGGCGCAGCCATCCGCGCGGCGCGCTGGTCGCGGTTCGCGGCACACGCGCTGGGCGCGCATCTGCTGGCGCTGTTGGCCGCGCGCTGCCTGGGACTGATGGAACTGGTGCCGGTCGCCATCGCCCTGTCCATCGGCGCGGTGCTGTCGCAATTGGCGGCCATGGGCGCGCACGGCAGCGCCTATGTGGATTCGCGCCGCGCACTGCGGCAGGTGCGCGGCTACGCCGCGACCCGGGTCCATCACCGGGTGCTGCACGGGCTGTGGCTGAGCGCGCTCGCGCAAATGCTGATGGGCGCGGCGGTGTTCGCCGCGGGGCTGGGCTGGGCGCGGCCGCTGTGGTGGCTGCTGGCGATGGCCGGGCTCCTCGGCGTGTGGGCGATCGCCCGCTACTGCCACCGTACCGGCCAGGTGTTCGCGGTGATCCGCGCCGAAAGCGCGGGGCCGCGCACCACCTTGGCAGCCTGAGCCGAGCTGCCCACAGCGCGGCCGATCGCGCAGAATGGGCCCATCTCCTGTACCGGACTGCCGCATGATCCGTCCTTCCCTGCCCGCCCCACTGCTGGCCGCTTCCCTGGCGGCCGTCGCATTGGCGGCGTGCTCCAACGCCGTCCGCAACCCCGCCTACGAACGCAACCCGGCGCCGCGCCAGGCCTATACCGTCACCGCCCGCATCCAGGGCGCGCCGGGGCCGTTCCACCTGGCCAAGGCCAATGTGCAGTACGTGATCGGTCCCGACCAGGCGTGCATGCCGGCGCCCGAGCCGATCTCCGGCGCCTCCCCCACCCCGGACCGCTACGACTTCGACGTGCCCGTGCGCAAGCTCTCCGACACCGAATACCAGTTCGAGGTGTTTCTCGACGGCATGGTCGCCAAGGACTACTTCGGCCGCGGCGTGTGCGGCTGGCGCGTCGAGTTCGCCAGCATCACCTTCAAGCCCAGCGCCGCGGAAGACGGCTACTGGATCCGCGCCGACCTGCGCCACGAACAGGTCGTGGCGCAAGCCCCGGTGCCGCAATACGCCAAGCTCGGCCTGTATTCGGCGTTGCCGCCGGACCCGGTGCTGGCCAACGAATCGGCGTTGGACGAGAAGGACTTCATGACCCGCTACGGCACCGCACCGGTGGATGCGTTCTCGATCACGTTGCAGGCGCGGGCCGCGGGCGGCGTGGCGATGCCGCCGCCCGCACCGGCTCCTGCCGGCTAGTGCGGCCGAGCGTCGTCATCGCCCACCATCGCCCAGGCGTTGGTGGACACTGCCCGCGCAAGCAGCGATCGGCGGGGACGCACCGCCCGCTTACAGGCCCGGCATCGGCAACGCTCAGCCTTGCTCCCGGCGGCTGCGCCGCAGTCGCTGCCGGCGATGTTCGTCGCAGCGCGACAGCAATGCCTGCGCGAGCGGGCTGTCGCGGCCCAGCGCATCGGCCACTGCGTTCCAGTGGCCGGCGAAGGTCCAACGCAGGAAACGCACATAGTGCGTGCGCGCCGCGCCGTATTCGCCCGGCATCTGGGTCCAGTGGGCATTGTGCATGGCCACCCACAGCACGCCTTCGATGAAGCGGCGATAAGGGCCGGTCTGATTGCCGAGGCGGCTGCGCAGCTGGCCGGGCAGCCCGCGCTCGATGGCGCACCATTGTGTGCGGGTCAGATACTCTTTCACGCCTGCTGACTTCCACTCGCGATTGCGTCGGCCCACCGGCGCGGGGCGGCGCTCGCCGCCGCCCCGCGCCCAGGCTTCACCAGCTGTACTTGGCGCCAACCAGGCCGCCCACATCGCGGTAGTCGCCGGCCCCCGTTTCCGCGGCGATCTGCCCCCAGCCGGTCCAGCCCCCACCCAGTTGCACCTGCGCGCCCAGCTTGAGCTGGTAACGGTCCCGCGGCAGGCCGCCGCGCACTCGGTCGCGGTCGAAGGCGACCTCGGCGGTATCGGCCTGGCGCCACCAGTTCAAGGTCGCGAACGGCTGGACGCGCTTACCGCTGTCGGCCACGGCATGGCCATACAGGCGCAGCCCCAGCCGCGTGGTCAGGCCGCCGGATTCGGCATCGTCGATGCGCGTGCCGCCGGTTTCGGCGAAGGCGTCCATGTCGAAGTCGGAGTAAACCAATTGCGCCTGCGGCTCCAGGTACAGCGCACTGCGGCCGTTGTCGCGCAGGAGGAAGGCGCGGCCGACCTCGATCGAGGCGCTCGCGCCGCGGCTGTCGTAGTCCTCGCGCGCCAGGCCCAGGCCTTCGACCCGATTGTCGTAGCGCGCATACTGCAACCAGCCATCCAGGTACCAGCCGGTGGCCTCGGTCGGATCGGCGTACCAAGTCGCATACAGCCCCAGCGCCTGGCCATCGACCTTGCCCTTCGCGGTATAGCCGGTCAGCTGCGACCGCACTCGGTTGTGCGCCTGCCCGGCCGCCAGCATCAGGCCGAACTGGCCGCGTCCACGCTCGCCCCAGCGCGCCAAGTCCCAGCCGATCTGCAGGCCGGAGCTGTCGCTGTTGGTATCGAGTTGGCCGGCGGCGGTAAAGTCGGCTTGCTCGCGCCAGGTACGCGCCCAGGCCGAGTTCAAGGTGTCGTCCTGGCGCAAGCGCTCGGCCAGGTCCGGTTCGCCCAGGCGGTCGTGCAGGCTGTGGCGGAACAGTCCTTCGGCCGCGGATTGATTGGCCAGGTAGGCGCCCACCTCAGGACGGACCACGCGCACCGGCGGATCGACCGGCACGACCGGCGGGGTGACAGGGGGCGTCACGGGCGGGGTGACAGGAGGCGTCACGGGCGGGGTCACGGGAGGCGTCACCGGCGGGGCGACCACGAACGAGCGCAGATACCAATCGCCATCGCTCGGCGTGGCTATGCCGCCCTTCTGCAGCAGGTACTCGTAAGCGCCGGCTACGGCTCGGCCGCTCAGGGCGAACTGCGCATCGGACGCGCCGTCGATCTGCACCAGCTTGATGCCTTCCACGGTCTGCGCGCCGGCACCGCCGACATTGGCCACCTGGATCGATGCCTGGCCGCTGGCGTTGCCGCCCACGTGCAGGCGGTCGGTGGCCGACGCGTCGTCGCCGAGCGCGGTGTTCATCAGCAACACGCCGCCATTGCCGAGGTAGTCGCCGGTGGTGGTCAGGGTGGTGCCCGGAGCCGTGCCGAACCGGATCGTGCCGGCATGGTCGAGCGAGGCGACGGTCTGGTCGAAGCCGCCCAGGTCGAGAGTGGCGCCAGCGGCCACGGTATGCGCCGAGGCCGCGCTGAACACCGAGGCCGCGCCCGCGGCCAGGACACCGGTGGCCACTCGGGTGGCGCCGGTGTAGTCGTTGGCCGCGGTCAGGCGGGTGCTGCCGGCGCCGATCTGGTTCACCGCCAGCGCGCCGGTCATCCGCGGAGCGAAGTCGATACTCTCGGTGTGGTTGAAGTTGAGCGTCGCCTTGCCGGGCGGCGCATCGGGCGCGCCCCCGCTGACCGTCGCCGTCTCCAGCCGGCCGGCGCGACCGCCGGTGCCGAGGTTGATCGTGCCCTCGGCGCCTTCGCTCAATCCGACCCAGGTCTGCTCCGCGCGCGCGATGCCGCCATCGCTGAGATTGAGCACGCCCACGCCGGCGAACCCCACCGCCAGCGTCTGCCCGGCGTCCCAGGTGGATGCAGTGCCGCCTGCGCTGGCGCCGGCGATGTTGACCTCGCCTCGGCCGATCGTCTGCGCGCCGCTGCTGTCCAGGCCGGCCGAACCGATCAGGCCTGCGCCGCTGTCCAGGCGACCGCCGTCGAGTATGTCCAGGCGGCCCTCGCCGCCCCAGCCGATGACCGCACCGCTGGCCGCACTGACCCGCGACACGGCGCCATCGGCGCTGGCGCCGGCGATGCGGATGCTGCCGCGTCCGCTGCCGCCCAAGCCGGCCACCAAGCGGTCGTTGGAAACCGCCTGGCCGCCCTCTTCGACCGTGAGCGCCCCCTCGCCGCTCACGCCGACATCGATGAACTGGGAATTCCAGGTCGAGGCACGCCCGCTCGCGCCGACTCCGGCCACCCGCACCGAGCCCACGCCGGCATTGGCCGTACCCACGGTGCCGCCGATGTTGCCCAGCGTGCTGGTGAGCGCGGCGCCAGCCTCGACCGCCAGCGCGCCGATGCCTTGGTCGCCCACGGTCAGCGCCTGCGCATTCCAGGCCGAGGCGGTGCCGTCGGCGGCTTCGCCCAGCAGGCGCACCTCGCCCTTGGCGCCGGTCAGGCGGCCGATCCAGGACGCGCCGCTTTCCAACAGGCCGCCCTGTTCGACGGCCAACTGTCCTTGGCCGTAATGGCCCACCGCCAGATCGCGGCCGCCGGTGGTCCAAGTGGAGCGATGACCGTCGCGCCCCCCGGCGATGACCACGCTGCCGCTGCCCATGGTCGGGTCCGGCTGGGTAGCATTGGTCGAAGCGCCGGTGCGGCGCGCGCCGCCGACATAGCCCTCCCGGCTGCTCACCCGACCGCCGTCGCGGATTTCCAGGGTGCCGGTGCCGTAATTGCCCACGGTCAGCTGGCCGGCAGTCTCCAGGCTGGAGGCCACGCCGCTGGCGTGCACGCCCTGCACTCGCGCCACCGCGGTACCGCCCACGCTCTGGCCGATGAAGACGCCGCCGCCGGTGGTCGTCACCCGGCCGCCGTCGAGCACCTCCAGGCTCGCCTGCCCACCCGGGCGCCCGGTCGGAGCATCGCCGAACCAACTGCCGGCCAGGTACAGGCCATTGTTGCGCGATTCCCAGGTCGAGCGAGTGCCATCGGCAGCCACGCCGGATATCGTGGCTGCGCCGATGCTGTCCTGGCTCAGGCCGATATAGCTGTTGGTGCTGGAGAAGAATCCTCCATCGAAGATGTCCAGGCGGCCGCGGCCGTAATGGCCGACCACGCCGATGCCGCCCGCGCTCCAGCGCGAGCCGGCGCCGCTGATGCGCACCGCCCCTTCAGTATTGCCCTCGAAACCGATCCAGACCCGGCCGGTGCTGGCCACGCCGCCGGCACTGATGTCGACTTGGCCGGACGCAGCCGGCCCGGTATTGCTGTTGCTGAGGTTCGCGCCGATCAGCACGGCGGACTCGGTGCCGCCGTTGTTCCAGGTCGGAGCGTTCACCGGCGCCAGCACCGAGCGGGTTTCGCTCGCGCATTCGCTGGGTACGTAGACCGCGTTGCAGGTGGTTCCGCCCATGCGGCCGTTGCTGCCGCTCACAGTGACGTTCTGGGCCAGCGCAGGCGCGGGGGCGCACAACAGCGCCAGTTGGATGGCCAGGGCGAGGGCGCGGCGCGACTGCGGGGCGACCCGGTCCCGCGACGGAGTGCGGGGAACGGCAAGGTCCGGGGCGGCGGCGGAAGGGGTCGGAGCGAGGATCGAAGGCATGCGGGTTCTCTCGGGGAAAGGGGCGCCGGCGCGCCGCGAACGCTCTGCGCCGGAGCGATCGAGCGTTGCTGCGCTGCGGGCCGGCCGCCGTCTTCACGGAGCGCCGCCCGGGCATGGGGTACATCACCGCAAGCGCCTGAAAGTCCGGCCCAGCGGGGGATCCAGCGCAGCGACGGCGATTTGGGGAAGGCAAACCAAGGCCTGATCCAAAAGCGTCTCCGGTACACCGAATGCCCCACAATCGTGATACTGATCACAAACAGGACATCGACCGGTGGCAGTCCGCCGGCGCCTGGAGCCGCCCCATGCCTAGCCCCCCCAATCCAGCCGCCGCCCCGTTCGGCCACGACGATGCCCCCGGCGCCGATACGGTCGCGGACTTGCTTGAGCAGGCCCGCAGTGGCCGCCAGGACGCCTGGACCCGGATCTACGAGCTGCTCTATGCCGACCTGCGCCGGTTGGCGCGCTCCCAGCTCAACCGTCTGGCGCCGGACCGGACCATGTCGCCGACCTCGTTGATCAGCGAGACCTGGCTGCGCCTGTCGCGGCAGAGCCTGACCCCCAACGATCGCCGGCACCTGGTCGGATTACTGGCCCGGGCGATGCGCTATGTCCTGATCGACGATGCGCGCCGCGCCAGCGCCGATCGCCGCGGCGGCACGTCGCGGCCGGAGTCGCTGGACGAGGGGCTGCCAGCGGTGTCCTGGAATCCCGAGCTGGAACGATTGTTGGACATGGACCAGGCGCTCGACCGCCTGGCCCGGTTCCAGGCCCGGCTGGCGCAGGTGGTGGAGTGGCGCTATTTCGGCGGCATGAGCGAGAGCGAAATCGCGGAGATCCTCGACGTGGACGTACGTACCGTGCGGCGCGACTGGCAGAAGGCGCGCGCCTTCCTGCTGCAGCAACTCAACAGCGAACGCCGGCCGCAGGCGGTGGACTGAGCCCGATGCGGGAACCGCCCACCGAGCCCGGCGCACCGGGTCCTGCATCTTCGCGCGAACCTGCGGCTCAGGCGGATCCGGCGCGCGATGATGCGCGCCGCGACGACGCAAGCCGCGACGAAGAGCGCGGCGATGGCAAGGCGCAGGCCGATGCCATCCAAGCTCTGGCCGGGTTCGACCGCTTGCTCGATATGGATCCATCGGCGCGCGAGCGCGAATTGCGCCGCCTGGCCGAGGACTCTCCCGGCGCGCACGCGATCCTGGCGCGGATGCTTGCCGCCAATGCCTCGCCGTCGTGGCTGGACCGCCCCGCGGCCGAACCCGGCGCCGCCGCGCCCCATGCCGATCCCTTGGTCGGCGCGCGCCTGGGCCCTTGGTCGATCCAGGCCCTGATCGGGGAAGGCGGCATGGGCCGGGTCTATCGCGCCGATCGCGACGACGGCCAGTACCGCCAGACCGTGGCACTCAAGCGCCTGCGCGCCGAGCTGCTGTCGCCGGGCCTGCGCGAAGCCTTCCTGCGCGAACGCGAGATCCTGGCGCGGCTGTCGCATCCCAACATCTGCCAGCTCATCGACGGCGGCCTGGATGAGGACGGCCTGCCCTGGCTGGCGATGTCCTGGGTGCAGGGCGAGAACCTGATCGCCTGGTGCGACCGTCACCGCCTGCCGGCGCGAGCGCGGGTCAAGTTGTTCCTGCGCGTGTGTGCGGCTTTGCGCTACGCGCACCGGCAGATGGTGCTGCATCGCGACCTCAAGCCATCCAACCTGATGGTGGACGAGGACGGCAACGTCAAACTGCTGGACTTCGGCGTGGCCGCATTGCTCGATGCCGGCCAGGGAACAGGCCAGCCGCTGGCCTGGAGCAGCGAATACACCGCGCCGGAAATCCTGGGCGGCGGCGATATCGGGGTGGCCGCCGATCTGTATTCGCTGGGCCGCGTCCTGCAACGGCTGCTTACCGGCGCCACCGACACGCCCGGAAACGCCATGGTCGCCTTGCTCGCGCCGCAACCGCGGCAGCCGCTGGCCGCGCTCGCGCGCCGGGCTTCGCCGCGCCGCGCGGCTGCCCACGGCGCCGCCGACGGCGCTGCACTGGCGCGAGCGATGGACCGCGAACTCGACGCCATCGTCGCGCGCTGCCTGGCGCCCGATCCGGCGCAGCGCTACGAATCGGCCGCAGCCCTGCAGCAGGACCTGGAACGCTGGCTGGACGGCCGTCCGGTGGACGCGCGCGAGGGCGGCGCGCTGTACCGCGCCGCACGCTTCGCCCACCGCCACCGCAGCTTGTTGGTCTTGAGCCTGGGCCTGGCCCTCGCGGCGGTCGGCGGCACTGCGCTGGTCCTGCACCAGCGCCATTTGGCCCAACGCGAAGCGCGTTCGGCGCAAGTACTGGGCGAAGTGCTGGGCGATGCCTTGGACCTGTCGGCGTGGTCCGGCATGGCGCAAGCACCGCTGAACTCGCACGAGTTGCTGGCGCGGATCGAAACCAAGTTGCGCCAACGCCTGCTTCCGGCCGACCCGGTCACTGCCTCGCGCGGGCTGAATGCATTGGCGCGCAGCTTCGTGGTCGCCGGCGATTACCGCCATGCCCTGGAGCTGGCCGCCGAAGCGCGCCGCCTGGCCGGCGAGGACGCGCGCCATCGCATCGCCGCGGAGACCACGCTGGCCGCCCTGCTCAACCAGCAGGCGCGTTATCGCGAAGCCGAGCGGGTGGCCCGCGCGGCGCTGGCCGAGCTCGCCTCCAGCGGCGCCGGCCAGTCCGCCGACGCACTCGTCGTACAGGCCGAACTGGCGCGCACGCGCTGGGGCCAGGGCGACCAGGCCGGCGCGATGAGCCTGCTGCAAGCGGCCCTGGACCGGCTGGACCGGCACGACGGCGACCACCGCATCACCCGCGCGCAGTTGCTGACCCTGCGCGGCTACTGGCGCACTCAACAGTTCCGTATCGCCGATGCCGTACGCGACCTGGAGGGCGCCATCGCTCTGGCCGACCGTCTCTCGCCGGTCGCCGCCGACGATGCCCGCCGCCACCTGGTGCGCGCCTACGCCCTGTCCGACCGCCCCAAGGACGCACTGTCGACCGCCAACGCCTTGCTGGCGAACACCGAACGCCGCTATGGCGCGGCCCACCCGGAAACCGGGCGCGCATTGACCACCCAAGCCGCCGCCCTGGTCTACAACGCCGACCTCAAAGGCGCGCTGGCCCAGGCGGAACGCGCGCGCGACCTGTTGCGTGCCACCGTAGGCGGAGAGCATCCCGACGTGGCCGAAGCGCTTCGCTTCTCGGCCTACGCGCGCACCGGTTCGGGCGATGCCGCCGGCGCCATCGGACAGGCCCGCGAGGCCTTGCGCATCCACCTCAAAGCCCATGGGCCTCATCACGAGCTGACTTTGAAATCCAAAATCATGCTCGCCAGCCAACTGTTCTACCTCGGCCAGTACGACAATGCCCGCCAGCGCGCGTACTTCGACGAGTCGCGGGGTTTGTTCGAGCAGGTCCTGGCCGAGTCCGACCGGCGCGGCCTGCCGATGCCGGACTCGCGCCTGGCCTACGCCTTCGGACTGGTGGTGATGAAGCAACCGCGAGAAGCAGAACGGCAACTGCTGCGGGCCAACGACGAGATCGTCCGCCACCTGGGCCGCCAGCACAGCTACCTCTCACAGACTCAGTATTCGCTCGGCCTGTTGTATCTGCAGCTGCACAGGCACGATGAGGCCCGCACGCAGTTCGAGGGCTTGGTGGCGGACTTTCGCGCAACGCGCGAGGCGCCCTATGTCCGGCGCATGACGGCCTTCGGCGCACTGGACGCGCTCGGCGACCTGGACCACGAAGACGGCCTGGAGGAACGCGCGCGCGAGCACTGGCGCCAGGCGCTGGCGCTGGGCACACAGATCTACGGCGCGCAGGACCAGACCTTGTGGAATGTGCGCAAGAAGCTCGGCCCGGACACCGCGCCGGCCGCACGCGGAACTCCGCACTGACGATGCCGCGCCGGTTGTGCCGCCAGTAGCGCCCCCGCAACATAGCCGCCGCCAGCGGAACGTGTAGAGCCAGCAACGCTGCGTCGGAACGACGCGTTCTTCATGAAAACGGCTGCGCTGGCCGCAGCGGTGGCGTTCGCCCTGGATTTTCTCGCAACCGGCACCGCCGCAGCCGCCGACTGCGCCACCGCCGAACCCGTGCGAGCCGCCTGTTCCACCGAAGCCGATGCCCAGGCGTGCCTGGACCGCGCGCGATGACTTCACCGTCTCGGCCGATCTCAGCCGCTGGTTCTCGCCCCACCGGAATCCGAAGACCATAGTTTCCGGCGGCACCACCTACTGGTACGTGGGTGAAGCCTTCACCCAGGCCCATGCGCAACTGCGCTGGCGTCCCAGCGCCTCGGCCGTGCCAATCCTGAACGGCAGTACCCAGTTCCTGGCAGGCATCCGCAATGTCTTCGACCAGATGCGATTGAATGCATTCTCGACGAGACCAGCTCCCGCACCGGGCTAGGGCGAAACATCTACTTCAGCATCGGCAAGCAGTTCTGATCCCGACCGTCCGCGGCGTCCTGCGCGAGCTGGGCCGCTGCGGCCGGCATCAAGCAGCGGAGCACTGCGGCTCGCGCCGCGAGACCCGGGACCGGAAGAACTCCCGCTGTGCGCCGCGCGCACAGCTGCTGTCCGCCCCGGCCTCTCGGCCTGAGCGCAACCAGCGTCGATCATGCCGCCTCCCATCACGGAGGCGACTCATGCGACTTTCCCATCTCCTCGGCGTGGCCGCGCTCGGCATCGTTGGCCTGGGCCCTGCCCAGGCGACCGGCAGCGAACGCGCCGAACGCCCCACCATTCGCGCCCTGGCCGGCGCGGCGCCGCTGTCGTCGCTGCGCGCCGCCACGACGGCGCTGCTGGTCATCGATTTCCAGCGCGAATACTTCCCCGGCGGCCGCATGGTCGTGCCGGACGGCGACGCGGCGCTGCGCCAAGCCCAACGTCTGCTCGACTTCGCCGACCGCCATCGCATCCGCACCGTCCACGTCCAGCACGTGCTGCCTGCCGGCGCGCCCCTGTTCGCCGAGGGCGGCGCCACGGTCGGCTTCCATCCGGCTCTGCAACCGCGTGCCGGCGCCACCGTGGTCAAGAAGGATGCCGTGAGCGTGTTCGCCGACGCCTCGGCCGAGACCATCGAACGCACGTTGCGCGAGGCCGGCGTGGACACCTTGATCATCGCCGGCCTGCAGACCCACGCCTGCGTCGCAGGCGCCGCGCGGGATGCCGCAGCCCGCGGCTATCGCGTGCTGGTGGCCTCCGACGCCAGCGCCAGCCGCGATCTGGACCTGCGCGACGGCAGCGCCATCGGCCACCGGCAATTGCACACCGCGGCACTGGCCGCGATCGAAGACACCTTCGGCGACGTGGCCCGGACCGACGAGATCCTCGCACTGAAGGTGCAGCCATAGCGCCGCAGCGGATTCCCCGCCCCGCTCCGCGCTGATACGCTGCCCTCGCCCTGGCTCGCCCTTCCCGCTCCCCATGGACCAGTTCTCCGCCATGCGCGCCTACCGGAGCATCGTCGAAGCCGGCAGCCTCAGCCGCGCCGCCGAGCGCCTGCAGACGAGCCACACCACATTGTCGCGGACGCTGCAGGCACTGGAGCGGCAGTTGGGCGTGCGCTTGCTCAACCGCAACAGCCGCGGCCTGACCGCGACCGAGGCCGGCGCGCAGTACTACCGCGACTGCGTGGACATCCTCGCCCGCGTCGAGGCGGCCGCGCAGCGGATGGGCGGCGAGGGGCGCCTGCCCACCGGTACGCTGCGATTGAGCGTGCCCCACGCAGTCGGCGCGCTGGAACTGGGGCAGTGGCTGCCGGGGTTCTTGCAGGCCCAGCCCAGGCTGCGGCTGGACCTGTCCTGCGACGACCGCCTGGTGGACTTGGTCCAGGGCGGTTTCGACCTGGCGGTGCGCATCGCCGCCGCGCTGCCCGACAGCGGCCTGGTCGCGCGCGAGCTGGCGGTGTGCGAGCGGGTGCTGGTGGCCGCGCCGGCCTATGTGGCGCAACACGGACTGCCGCGCACGCCGGAAGACTTGCGCGGCCACCGCGTGCTCGGCCATGCCGCCGAGGGGCCGCGCCTGGGCCTGCGATCGCGCCAGGGACGCACGGCCACGCTGGGCCTGTCCGCGCAATTGCGGATGGATTCGATCCTGGCCCTGCACGCAGCCACGGCGGCCGGCGTGGGCATCGCGGCGTTCACCGAGCCGACGGTGCGCGAAGACCTCGCCACGGGCCGGCTGCTGCGCGTGCTGCCCGATCATCAGGCCGGCCAGCGTCGGTACTACGCGCTCTACCCGCAGGCCCGCCAGGTGGCGCCCAAGGTCCGCGTTTTCATCGACTATCTGCGCGCGCACTATGCTGGTGCGGCGCGTTCCGGCTAGCAGCCGCGAGCGCCTTGCTCAGGATCGGCGCAAGGCCGCATCCTCGCGCCAAAGCTTGACGAAGAACCCTGCGATGACCGCCAGCCCGACCGCCAGCGGCAGTATCTGCGCCCACGGTTGCCCGAAGCGAATCGCGTTTCCCGCCAAGGCCGAGACCATGCCGAACAACGAGGCGATCAGCTTGTAGCTGTGCTCATAGCGCCACAACACGGCGAACCACCGGCGCGGGAACATCCAGCGGAGCGCATCGTACGCCAGGACCATCGATACCGCGCCCACGGCGCCATAGACCAGCGGGCGCGACACGCCCATCCCCAGGGCGACCGGGGCCAGCCAGCCCGCCAGCCCCGCGGCCGCCAGGGTCAGCATTGCATCGACGGCAGCGGGGCCCTTTTCGCGCGTAAGCGCGGCGCGCCAGCCGCTGGCCAGCTGATACCCCACCTGGACAGTCAGGACGGCGAACAGCGGCATGAAGCGGAACAGCGCCAAGCCCAGCGCGGCCGAGGCGCATACGACCAGGCCGGCATAGACGAACACGCGTCCTCTGCGGCGATGCCCAACGGTTCCCTTCGCCCGCGCGATCTGCACGGCGCCGACCCAGAGCGCGACCAAACCGGCGCCCACATGGATCATAAGGTTGAGCCAATGTTCGGCCGACATACGCCCTCCCCGTGTCCTCGACGTGCGGACCAAGCAAGGCCGCAGCCCAGGCCATCGAGCGGTACGGCGTCCACGGCGCGACGATAGCGCCGACACGCCCGGACGCAAGAGTGCAAATAGTCACTGTCGGGAAGTCACACAACTGAAGCAGTCCGCGCGGCTGCTCTGCGCGAGGCTGCGCCCGCACTGGACCGACGCAGCGCCACCACGATCTGCGCCAGCGCGGCGTCCGCGAACGATACGACGCAAGCGCGCAACGCCGTCCGCAGCGGCGAGAGCGTCGAATGCGGCCAAAAACCTCGAGCCCCGGCGACCGCATCGGCGCGGCGGCTCCCACCGCGGCTCCCACCGCGGCGGCCGGCCGCACCGGCAGGAGCAGCGAGAGCGAGAGCGAGAGCGATCATGCTCGCCCTCCCACGAGGGCCTTCGGCCCTTGTGCTTATTTCCGCCGCGCGCGCGGACGCTTGCCGGTGCCGGCGCCGGCGGCGCGCGGGTGTTCCTCGCGCTCGGCCGCGGCGCTGTCGGCGAAGGGTTCCAGCCAGGCCAGCGCATCGACATAGGCCAGGAAGGGTTGCAGGTAGCCCGGCGACAATCCGCGCATCAGCACCAGGGCACGGTGGACCAAACGCGCGTTGTTGAGCGGGCCGGCGTCTTCGGGCGCCTGCCGCAGCGATTGCCGCAGTTGGCTGTCCGAGCGCAGGCGCGTCCACAACCGGCGGAAATCGTCCAACGCGGGCAACTGCGGATAGACGGCGCGGGCCTCGGCCTGGGCCGGGCCACGGTCGCGCCCTTGCAGCTCCGCCAGCAGCGCGGTCAAGCCGCCCTCCGCGGGATCGGTCGGGGTGCCGCCGGCCGCGGCCCCCATCGCCGCAGCCGCCTCCGCCTGCACCGGCACGCGCTCGGCATAGGCCTGGAGCAAGGCGTCCAAACGCTGCTCCAGCAGCGGGCGCGCCGCCTCGCCGCAGCGCGCGATGCGCCGCTGCAAGGCCTCGATGCGGTGGAAGGCGAGCGGATCCAGGCGGTCGGCGCCTTGCTCACGCCAGCCCTGCAATCGCGCCTGCGCGTGGGTGCCGCTACTCATGCGCGGCCGCAGCCCGGACAGGCGCTGGTGCAACGGGCGAGGCCGCGACGGCGGCCGCCTCGGCCGGCGCGGTCGTGGTCTTGGACAACCGCGGCACCGGCGCGATCTCCACTCGCCGGTTGCGGGCGCGACCCTCCTCGCCATCGTTCGCGCTGACCGGCTGTTCCGCGCCGAAGGCCGCGGCGAACAGCGATGCGGACGGCACACCCTCGGCGATCAGGGTGCGGGTCACGGTCAGCGCGCGCTGGGCCGACAGCTCCCAGTTGTCGGCGAACTGGCGATTGCCGTCGCGCACCTGCCGGTCGTCGGTGAAGCCGCTGACCATCAGCACTTCGTCGTTGGCCTTCAAATAGCCGGCCAAGGGCGCGGCCAGGCTCTTGAGCAATTGCCGCCCCTCCGGCTGCAATTGGTCGGAGTTCAACGCGAACAGCACATTGCCGCGGATGCCGATGCGGCCATCGACCAAGGTCACGCGTCCGGCCGCCAAGGGCGCGGCCAACGCCTGTTCCAGGGTCTTGCGCCGCTGCGCCTCGGCCTGGCGCTGGCGCACCTCTTCGTCCAGGCGGCTGGACAACTGCATCTGCATGCCGATGGCGCCGACCAGGATCAGCACGAACACCCCCAGCAGCACCGACATCAGGTCGCCGAAGGCCGCCCACACCGGCGTGGCGGCGTCGGACTCGGCGTCGATCTCCACGCTCATGCCGCTTGCGCCCCGGCGCCGCTGCGCTCGGCCAACAGGCCGATCTCCTCGATCACCTGCTTCTGCGCCAGCACGCTGAGATCCACCACCTCGCGCGCCTGGGCGACGTAGTAGGCCAGTTGTTCGTCGCTGCGCGCCAAGGACTTGTCCAGCGCGGCCTCCACGCCCTGCAAGCGCTCGGCCAACGCCTGGCTGGCCTGGCCGAAGACCTGCACCGCGCCGGCGAAGGCCTCGCCCAGGCTGGCCACGTCGACAGCGCCGGCCTCGACCTGGGCGGCGACAGCGCCGAGCTTGCCGGTCTCGGCCTGGACGTGTTCGGTGAAGCGCGTGCCGACCCGGTCGAGCAAGCCGGCGGAGGTCGCCACCAGCGCGTCGACCGCGCTGCGCTGCTCGGTGGAGGCGTGGTTGACTGCGTCCAGCAAGGTTTCCAAGGTCGCCAGCAAGCGTCCGCGCTCCTCCAGCATGGCGGTGTCGCGGACCATGCTGTCGGAAAGCTTCTGGCGCAGTTCGGCCACCACTTCGGCCGCAGCCCGCGGCGCTTCGGACGCGGCATCCACCAGACGCGCGATCTCGCCGATGGTGTCGCGGGCCTGGGCCTGGGTCTGGCTGGAGATATCGGCAGCGGTGCGCGACAAGGTCTCGCAGATCGCCTGCTGGCGGCTGGCCGCCTGTTCGCCAGCGCGTTCCCAACGCTCGCCCAAGGCCGCAGTCAACTCGCCGAAGGCTGCGCTCCAGGCACCCAGGCGCTGGCTGTCGCGCTCTTCCAGGGCGGCCTGCAGGGCTTCGTGCGAACGCTGCATGCTGCTGACCAGCGCGCTCGACTGCGCCTGGAAGTCGGCGACCACGGCGGCGGCGGCCTGAGGGGCGGCTGCGGCGGCCTCGACCAGACGGGCGACTTCGGCCAGGGTGTCCTGGCCGTGGCGCTGGGCCTGGGCCGACAGCGCCTGCGCGGTCTGCGCCAGCGTGTCGCAGATCGCCTGCTGGCGTTGCGCAGCCTGCTCGCCCGCGTCGCGCCACTGCTGGCCCACGCTCGCCGCCGCTTGCTCGAACGCGCCGCTCCACGCCGCCAACCGCGCTTGGTCGCCGGCTGCGAGCGCGGCCTGCAGTTCGCCGTGCGCATGCTGGACCACGCGCACCAGCGCCG
>CBIFVU010000032.1:0-24899 GCA_966185905.1 uncultured Lysobacter sp. | reverse complement strand
TCGACGAAGGTCGACAGCACCGAGGACAGGAACACGAAGTCGTGCTTGCCGCCGGAGACGTTCTCCGGCATCTGGATGATGCGCGGCAGCGAACGCGGCGCGCGCACGATGGCCAGGTTGCCGGCGCGGCCGAAGGCGTCCTTGCCCTTGAGCACGACCACGATGTTGAGCGACTTGTTGAGGATCTTCGGGAACGGATGGGCCGGGTCCAGGCCCAGCGGCGAGAGCACCGGCATGATCTCGTCGCGGAAATAGGCGCGCAGCCAGCGGGTCTGGCGCGCGTTCCAGGAATTGCGCCCGAGCACCCGCACCCCGGCCTCGGCCAGGGCCGGGCGCAGTACCTCGTTCCAGCACTCGTACTGGGACTTGACCAGGTCGGCGGCGCGGTCGTGGATGCGCGCCAGCACCGTCTGCGGGGCCAGGCCGTCGGGACCGGGGGCCAGGCCCAGGTCCTGGGCGTGGCGCAGGGTGCCGGCGCGGATCTCGAAGAACTCGTCCAGGTTGGTGCAGGAGATGCACAGGTACTTCAGCCGTTCCAGCAGCGGCACCTGCGGGTCCTGGGCCTGGGCCAGCACTCGGAAGTTGAAGTCCAGCTGCGAAAGCTCGCGGTTGAAGTACAAGGCGCTGTCGCGCAGCGGGTCGGTGTCGAGCGGGGTGTCCGTCATCGCGTTCATGGCGCTGGCGAGGCTTCCTGGGGCAAAGCGTCGGAGGGAGGATCGTGGAGGTGCTCGTCGTACTGGTCGCGCCGGCGCAGGCGCTCGGGGCCGAAGTGGCAGGCGAAGGTGCTGCCGCGGCCGACTTCGCTGGCGATTTCCAGGCGCGCGCCGTGCAGGTGCAGCACGTGCTTGACGATCGACAGGCCCAGGCCGGTGCCGCCGCTTTCGCGCGAGCGGCTGGTGGAGACGCGGTAGAAGCGCTCGGTGATGCGCGGCAGGTGCGCGGCGGGAATGCCGTAGCCGCTGTCGACCACTTCCAGCACCGCGCCGGCCGCCGGTGCGTTGGCCGGCTGCGGGGCGGCCTGCTCGGGACGGAAGCGGATGCGGATGGTGCCGCCGGCCGGGGTGTAGCGGATGGCGTTGCTGACCAGGTTGGAGAAGGCGCTGTGCAGCTCCTTGTTGGAACCGAACAGATCCACCCCGGCCAGATCGTCCATGGCGATTTCGTGCCGGCCCTGACTCAGGGCGTTGGCCTCGCGCTTGAGCGTGGCCAGCATCGAGGCCATGGCCACGGTCTCCTCCGCCGGCAGGCTGTCCTGGGACTCCAGGCGCGAGAGGGTCAGCAGGTCTTCCACCAACTGGGTCATGCGCTGGGACTGGCGCTGCATTTCCGCCAGCATCGGCGCCCAGTCCGGATGCTCCTCCGGATCGAGCATGTCCAGGTAGCCGTGGACCACGGTCAGCGGCGTGCGCAATTCGTGGGAGACGTTGGCGACGAAGTCGCGGCGCATCTGTTCGAGCTTGAGCATGCGGCTGACATCGCGGCCGACCAGCAGCCACAGGTTCTCCGAGTACGGGATCAGGCGCAGGCTCAGGGTGACGGCCGGGTTCCACGGTGAGGCCGATTCCAGCGGCTCGGCATTGCGCCCGGAGGCCAGCCAGTGCGCCAGTTGCAGCGGTTGCAGGCGCTGCACCACCGGCGCGCCGATGTCGCGCGGGTAGCGCAGCCCGAACAGGCCGGTGGCCGCTTCGTTGAACCACTGGATGCGCTGGCTGTTGCGCTCCACCACCACGATCGCGTCGGGCATGGCCGCCGCGGCGGCGCGATAGGCGCGCAGCATTTCGATCAAGCGCCGCTTGCGCCCGCGCATCTCGGCCTGGCTGCGGTGCAGCAGGCGGTCGAGTTCGTTCCAGATGCCCTGGCCCAGCGGCGGAGTCAGGCGCTGGCGCGCGGTCAGCCGGACCAACACCCGGCGCAGCCGCCAGTAATGCCAGGCGACCACGCCCAGCGCGGCGATGGTGACGATCGGCCAGGGATGGCCGACCGCCAGGCCCAGGACGGCCGCGGCCACCAGGATCAGGGCCAACTGACCGAGGGTGCGGAACCAGGCGGAGCGAGCGCGCGGCGGCATACCCCCAGCTTACGCCGCCAGCGAGGCGGAGAAGCGGTAGCCGGCGCCGCGCACGGTCTGGACCATGCCGTCCAGGCGATGCGGTTCCAAGGTCTTGCGCAGGCGGCGGATATGCACATCGACGGTGCGTTCTTCCACGTACACGCTGCCGCCCCAGACATGGTCGAGCAACTGCGTGCGCGAGTACACGCGCTCGGGATGGGTCATGAAGAAGTGCAGCAGGCGGTACTCGGTCGGGCCGATCTGCACCGGCTGGTCGCCGCCGTCGACCTGGGCGAACACCCGGTGCGCGGCGCCGTCGATGCGCAGCGGGCCGACGCCGACGCTGCCGTCCTCGTCGTCCTCGCGCGAGCGGCGCAGCACCGCGCGGATGCGCGCCAGCAGCTCGCGCGCGGAGAAGGGCTTGACCACGTAGTCGTCCACGCCGGCTTCCAGCCCGCCGACGCGGTCGTTCTCCTCGCCGCGGGCGGTGAGCATGATGATCGGGATCTCGCGGGTCAGCGATTCCTTGCGCCAGCGCCGGGCCAGCTCCAGTCCGCTGGTGCCGGGCAGCATCCAGTCCAGCAGGATCAGGTCGGGCACGCGGTCGGCGATGGCGGCCTGGGCTTCGCGGGCGTCGCCGGCGTGGACCGGATCGTATTCGCCCTTGCGCAGGGCGAAAGAGACCATGTCGCGGATGGCCGGTTCGTCTTCGACTATGAGGATGCGCTTTTGCACACGATCACCGAGGGGAGGCGGGGAGGGGGAACCCTGGACCGCGCCAGTACACTACCGTTTTATGACGTCCCGGTGACACGGGACGGGCGGCATTGTCGGCTTTGTGCGGTCGAGCCGGTGTGCAGGGGCGCGGGCGCAAACCGCAATGGCTGCGGTCTTGCGCCGGCACTGGCCCGGTTTCGCCGGCGTTGCCGGCACGATCGGCGACGGACGAGTTTTGGCGGGAACATGACATCGCGATGGCAGCTGGCGGCGGCCGGGCCGCGGCGATGCCGGCCGCTCGGGCGATGCGGTCGCAGCCGGCGAGGGGCCGGCGAGGGAGAGGCTAGGGAGAGGCGAGAGGCGAGAGGCGGGCGGCGTGGCCCGTCCAGTGCGCGGGGGCCGGGTGCGGAGGTGTCTGCTGCGGATGGGCCCGGTACGGCGGGCTCCGGCCCGCATCGGCCCGCATGGGCCCGCATGGGCCCTCAGGCGGCAGGCGCGCAGCCGCGTTCCCACGCGTCCGACGCTGGGCCGGGCCGGGCGGCAGCGCCCACGCCGCCGGCTGCGCTCGGGCGCCGGCGCGGTCAATCCCTGCGCAGATCCTCGTCGCGCACGCCCTGGCGCTTGAGCTCCAGCACGGTCGGGGTGATCGCGGCGATCCGCGCCTCGATCCGGGCGCGAGCGTAGTAATCCAGGCCCGGCTCGCGCTTGAGATTGTTCAACTGCACCAGGGCCTGCTCCGGCCGGCCGCGCAGGTAGGCGGCCTCGGCATAGGCCTCGCCGGCGCGGATCTTGTCGCCGGCGATCTCGCAGGCGCGGGCGAAGGTCTGCTGCAGCAGCGGGTCCTCGTTCTCGCCGCCGAACAGCGGCCGCAGCACCGCCTGCGCGCGCTGGCCGGCGGCGGCGGTGTTGCGGTCGTTGAGCACCTTGGCGTAGGTCAGGGCGAAGGCGCGGTTGTGCGGGCTCTGCCGCAGCAGGCCCTCGAAGCGGGCATCGGCGGCGGCCGTCTTGCCCGCCAGCGCCTCGGCTTCGGCCAGGGCCAGCGCCAGCCAGGTCTGGCCGGGATGCTTCTGCGCCAGCTCGGTCAGCGCCGCCAGCGCCGCGCCGGCCTGGTTGGCGCGCATCCGCGCCAGCGCCAGGCCGTAGCGTTGGGCGTCGCTGTCGCTGCCCAGGCGCTCGTACTCGCGCACCGCATCGCGCGGCGAGCCGGCGCTGAGCACGCGGATGCGCTCGCGCGCGAAGTCGAACACACCGGTGCCGCCGGAGCCCAGCGCATCGCTGCTGATCCTCAGGCCGCTGGGCAGCAGCGGATTGTCGGTGTTGGGCAAACTCAACGGGGCCTTGGGGATGCGCTCGACCCGGGTGGCGTTGGGTGTGCTGACCTTGGCGGTCAGGCTGCCGCGCTCGGCGATCTGCTCGGCGCGCTCCTTGGCCTCGCTGATGCGGGTGGTGGTGACCGGGTGGGTGCGCAGGTAGTCCGGGGTCTCGCCGTACCAGTTGGCCGCGTTGCTGCGCGTGACCAACTGCATGCGGGCGAAGAAATCGGCCATCGCCGTGGGGTCGTAGTCGCTGCGCGAGAGAGTCTGGATGCCGATGCGATCGGCCTCGGACTCGTTGGAGCGGGTGTAGTTGATCTGCCGCTGCTGCATCAGGCCCATGCCCGAGCTGATCGCGGCCATGGTGGCGTCGTCGCTGGAGTTGCCGCCGGAGGCCTGCGCGGCGACGATCGCGCCGAGCATCGCCAGCAGGATCGGCAATTGGTCGCGCTGGGCGCGCTCGACCGCGCGCAGCACGTGCTGCTGGGTGACGTGGGCGATTTCGTGCGAGAGCACCGCGGCGACTTCGTCCTCCTTCTCGGCGGTGAGCACCAGGCCGGAGTTGACCCCGATGTAGCCGCCCAGGGTGGCGAAGGCGTTGATCTGGCGCTCGCGCAGCATGAAGAAGGTGAACGGCTGGCGCGGCTTGTCGCTGTTGGCGCCCAGGCGCGTGCCCAGGGTGTCCAGCCAGCCCTCCACCAGCGGGTCTTCCAGCAGGTAGTCGTAGTGGCGCAACTGGGCCAGCATCATCGCGCCGTACTGGCGCTGCTTGGCCGGGGTCAGCAATTCGCCGGCCGAGGAGCCGATGTCGGGCAGCCGGCTTTCCTGCGCCTGCGCGTAGGCAGCGCCGAGGGCGAGGGTGACGGCGGCGGTGAGCAGGACGAGACGACGCAAGCGGTGATCCTCGGGCCGGACCGGCCGGCAGGTGGAGCGGGGCAGGCAGCCCCGCCGGGGGTGACGATGACAACGGCCGCGGCGGCGCCATGGGGTCGACGCCGCGCAGCGCCGGCCTTGCGGCAGGATGACCGCCGGCCCGCCACAGGGCGTGAACCCGCGGTTAACCCGGCACATGCCTGCTGCGCCGGACCGCCAGCGCGATCATGCCGCCGCCGCCGCCGCGGTCAACCCGACGCCGGCGTATTGGCCACCGCAGGGCTGCGTTCCACCGGCACGCTTTAAACTGGCGTTACCGGCGGCCATATTCGACCGCAGCATCCCCGCCAAGTTCATCCACCGGGAGAACCGTTTTGAGCGACACCGCCCCCCAGACCCCCTCGATCGTGATCTATACCACTGCGATCTGTCCCTACTGCGTCGCGGCCAAGAACTTCCTCAAGAGCAAGGGCCAGAGCTGGAGCGAGGTGCGCATCGACCTGGACCCGGCCGAGCGCGAGAAGATGGTCGCGCGGACCAAGCGCACCAGCGTGCCGCAGATCTTCATCGGCGATACCCATGTCGGCGGCTACGACGACATGATGGCGCTGCACCGCGCCGGCGGCCTGGAGCCGCTGCTGGCCGGCTGAGCGGCCGCGCCCGTCTTTCCTGTCGCCGGCGCGGTTCCTGCGCCGGCCTGTTTTTCCCGAGGATACGTTGTGAGCCAAGACCCTGCCGACGGCGCCGACACGCCGGGCCAGAACGACCGCATCGCCGAGTTCACCGCGTTCCGCAAGCGCATGAACGAGCGCATCCTGGCCGAGCCCAACCAGGTGGTGCGGCGCTTCTTCGCCCTGGACACCCAGACCTACCAGCCCGGCGCGCTGGATGTGAAGACCAAGGAACTGTTGGGGCTGGTGGCCTCGCTGGTGCTGCGCTGCGACGACTGCATCAGCTACCACGTGGCCCAGAGCAAGGAGGCCGGGGTCAGCCGCGAGGAGATGTTCGAGGCGTTCTCGGTCGGCCTGGTGGTCGGCGGCTCGATCGTGATCCCGCACCTGCGCCGCGCGGTGGACTTCCTCGACCAGCTCGAAGCCGGCCAGACCGCCGCCCCCGCCGCCCACGACCACGGCTGAACGCCGCCGCTGCTGTAGGAGCGGCGCCAGCCGCGACCGCGTCGGCGCCCACCCCGGCTGAACGCCGCGGTCGTCGTAGGAGCGGCGCGAGCCGCGACCGCGCCGCCGCCCGATCCGGCGGTCCGGTCTGCTGTCCTGGTTCTGCTGTCCGGTTCTGTTGCCGATCGGGCCGCTGGCGCGCCCAGTCTCACGAGCCTTGAAGACGCCCGGTTCCTGGACGGCCGGTCCGGCGCGCGCGGCCATCGCGGCCGGCGCCACTCCTGCGTCGCGGCGTGCCCCGGACGGCTTGGCCCAATCCGGCCGATCGCCCTGTTCACCGCCCCCCGGCGCCCGGGCCAGTACGCCCGCGAATGCAGACCGGGGCCGCTTCCGGCATAATCACGGGGCTAACGCATTCCGTTTCTTTCGCGCGCCACGCCACAGCGCCGCGCGCCCCACTGCTGGAAGAACTCCCTCATGACGCAAACCATTACGGTCATCCGTGGCGACGGCATCGGCCCGGAGATCATGGACGCCACCCTGCACGTGCTCGACACCATGAACGTGGGGCTGAGCTACGAATTCGCCGATGCCGGCCTGGTCGCGCTGGAGAAGCATGGCGAGTTGCTGCCGCAGGCCACGCTGGATTCCATCCGCACCCACCGCGTCGCGCTCAAGAGCCCGCTGACCACGCCGGTCGGCGAGGGCTTCAGCTCGATCAACGTCGAGCTGCGCAAGCGCTTCGACCTGTACGCCAACGTGCGTCCGGCCAAGTCCTTCCCGAACACCAAGTCGCGCTTCCCCTCGGGCGTGGACCTGATCACCGTGCGCGAGAACACCGAAGGCGCCTACATCGGCGAAGGCCAGTCGCTGTCGGAAGACGGCGAGACCGCGATGCTGACCCAGAAGATCACCCGCCGCGGTTCCGAGCGCATCGTCCGCTACGCCTTCGACCTGGCCCGCAAGACCGGCCGCAAGAAGGTCACCGTGGTGCACAAGGCCAACATCCTCAAGTCGACCTCGGGCCTGTTCCTGAAGACTGCGCGCGAAGTGGCGCAGCAGTATCCGGACATCCAGTGCAACGAGATGATCGTGGACAACACCTGCATGCAGCTGGTGATGCGCCCGGAGCAGTTCGACATCATCGTCACCACCAACCTGTTCGGCGACATCATCTCCGACCTGTGCGCCGGCCTGGTCGGCGGCCTGGGCCTGGCGCCGGGCGCCAACATCGGCACCGACGCGGCGATCTTCGAGGCGGTGCACGGCTCGGCCCCGGACATCGCCGGCAAGGGCATCGCCAACCCCTGCGCGCTGCTGCTGGGCGCGGCGCAGATGCTCGACCACCTCGGCCAGCCGGAGAAGGCGACCAAGCTGCGCGAAGCCATCATCGCCACCCTGGAAGCCAAGGATTCGCTGACCCCGGACCTGGGCGGCGAGGGCAATACGATGTCCTTCGCCAAGGCCATCGCCCGCCGCGCCGCCGCGTAAGTGCCGCGACACGCCAGGCCCGGACGGGGCGCCGCGCGCAAGTGCGGCGCCCCGTTCTCGTTTGCGCCCTCCGGTTTGCGCCACGCCCCGTAGGAGCGGCGCCCGCCGCGATCTGCTCGGCCCCGGCCTGCGCACCCCGCTGCGGTCCGCCGGGGAGGCGGTGGCGAGGCTCCGGCGAGGCTCCAGCGAGGCCTGGCGAGGCTTGGCGAGGCTTGGCAGGCGACGTGGGGGCCGGGCAGCGCCTGATCGCGGCTGGCGCGGCGCCTTGCGAGCAGCCGGCGAGGGCGGCTGCCCGCATTCCTCTGTTCACAGCATTCCACCGCCGGCACTCGACAGACGGGGTGTTGCGCTGCAAAATCGTCCGGATTTCAAATCCATCTGGATGAAGCGATGAATGACTCGCCGCGCCCGGGCGCGCCGACCGCGCCCAGCGCCCTGGCCCTGACCCCGCTGCTGCTGTTCCTGGCGCTGTTCTTCGGTTCCGGGCTGTACTTCACCGCGCACGGCGACGCCATGGGGTTCTACCAACTGCACGCGCCGGTGGCGATCCTGCCGGCGTTGGCGCTGGCGGCCTTCATCGCCTGGCGGCGCGGAATCAAGCCGCTGGACACCCTGCTGCAAGGCATGGGCGACCACAACGTGGTGCTGATGTGCCTGATCTTCCTGCTCGCCGGCGGCTTCGTCGAAGTGTCCAAGGCGATCGGCGCGGTCGATGCGATCGTCGCCCTGGGCGTGGGCAACGTGCACCCGGCGCTGCTGCTGCCGGCGCTGTTCGTGGTGGCCGGTTTCATCTCGATGTCGTTGGGCACCTCGATGGGCACGATCGCGGCCGTCGCGCCGATCGCCCTGGGCGTGTCCGACGCTTCCGGCCTGGATCGCGCGCTGGTGCTGGGCGCGGTCATCGGCGGGGCGACCTTCGGCGACAACCTCTCGGTGATCTCCGACACCGCCATCGTCGCCAGCCGCACCCAGGGCTGCACCATGCGCGAGAAATTCCGCGAGAACTTCAAGCTGGCCCTGCCGGCGGCGCTGGCCACGCTGGTGCTGCTGGGGTTGCTGGGCGAGACCGCGCCGGTGCAGACGCCCGATCCGGTCTCGCCCTGGCTGATCCTGCCCTACCTGATCGTGCTCGGCCTGGCCATCGCCGGGGTGGACGTGATCATCGTGCTCAGCCTGGGGCTGGTGGTGGCCGGCCTGTTCGGGGTGTTCTTCGCCGAGGACTTCGGCTTCGCCGCCTACACCGGGCATATCTGGGACGGTTTCGAGAGCATGGTGGAAATCACCCTGCTGTCGTTGCTGGTCGGCGGGCTGGGCGCATTGATGAAGGCCGCCGGCGGGCTGGCCTGGCTGGCCCAGGCGATCGGCCGGTTCGCGCGCGGGCACCGCAGCCGGCGCGCCGGCGAGATCAGCATCGCAGCCTTGTCGGCCACCACCGATGTGTTCACCGCCAACAACACCGTGGCCATCCTGATCAGCGGCGGCCTGGCCCGCGACGTGGCCCAGCAGCATGGCGTGCCGCCGGCGCGCGCGGCCAGCGTGCTGGACATCTTCGCCTGCGTGACCCAGGGCGTGCTGCCCTACGGCGCGCAGATCCTGCTGGCGGCGTCGTTGAGCAAGGTCTCGCCGCTGCAACTGGCGGGCAACGTGCACTACAGCTGGCTGCTGGGCGGGGTGACCCTGTTGGCGATGCTGTGGCCGGCGCGGCTGCGGCCATCGCGCAAGCGCGCGGTGGAATAAGGGCGGGCGCGCCGGCGTCTTCTTCACGCCTGCGGCGAAGGGCTCCGCAGCGCGCGTGCGGCGGCGCCGCCGGCGCAAGCCCCCAAGCTCCCAAGCCCCAAACAAAGAACCGCCTCTCTCCCGCCAGCGGGAGAGAGGCGGCCAGCGCAGGCGCTCGCGCGCGTTTACTCGCCGTCGCCGATCCCGGTCATGCCCAGGATGTTGTAGCCCGAGTCCACGTAGGTGATTTCGCCGGTCACGCCGGCGGCCAGGTCCGAGCACAGGAACGCGGCGACGTTGCCGACTTGCTCGATGGTCACGGTGCGGCGCATCGGCGCGTTCTCTTCGACGTGGCCGAGGATCTTGCGGAAGCCGGCGATGCCGGCCGCGGCCAGGGTCTTGATCGGGCCGGCGGAGATCGCATTGACGCGGGTGCCTTCCGGGCCGAGGTTGTAGGCCAGGTAGCGCACGGTCGCCTCCAGGCTGGCCTTGGCCACGCCCATGACGTTGTAGCCGGCCAGCGCGCGCTCGGCGCCGAGGTAGCTCAGGGTCAGGATCGAACCGTTGCGGCCCTGCATCAGCGGGCGCGCGGCCTTGGCCATGGCCGCCAGCGAATAGGCCGAGATGTCGTGGGCGATGGCGAAGTTCTCGCGGCTCAGGCCGTCGAGGAACTGGCCGGCGATGGCCTCGCGCGGAGCGTAGGCGATGGCGTGGACGAGGATGTCGAAGCCGTCGCTCCAGTGTCCGGCCAGCGCATCGAAGCAGGCGCCGATCTGCTCGTCGCTGGTCACGTCCAGCGGCAGCACGATGTCGCTGCCGTATTCGGCGGCGGCCTTCTCCACGCGCGTCTTGAGCTTGTCGTTCTGGTAGGTGAACGCCAGTTGCGCGCCTTCGCGGTGCATGGCCTCGGCGATGCCGCTGGCGATCGAGCGCTCGCTGGCGATACCGGTGATCAATGCGCGCTTGCCCTGCAGGAAACCCATGTGCTCTCCCAATGAATCTGTGCGTGGAACCGTATCGGCGGGGGCGGCCGCGCGGGCGCGGCCGAGCAAAGACTCTAGTTTGCCCTGCCGGCGCGGCGGGGGCTACCGCGCGCGCTTGCGCGCCGGCGGGTCGATCAGCAGCGCCTGGCCGGGCTTGAGCACGGCCTTGGCGCTCAGGCCGTTGCGGCCGAGCAGGTCGGCGACCTTGATGCCGTAGCGGCGGGCGATGGTCCAGGCGGTGTCGCCGCGGCCGACGGTGTGGCGGCGCGGCGCGGCTTCGCTGCGGCCGACCGGGGGCGGAGCGGGCTCGGACGAGGCCAGGGCGACCGGGGTGGCGCGGGCCGCGGCGGTCCCGGCCGCAGGCGCGGGCGAGTCCGCGGCCGGCAGCGCGCCGCCGGCCAGGACCCGGTCGGCGGCGACCGGGCCGGGCGCGCCGACCGCGGTCTGGGCGACCGCCAGCAGCGGCGCGCGCTTGCCGCCGGCGCGGGCGATCCGGCCCTCGGCGAACACCGGGTTCAGGCGCATGAGTTGCTTGGCGTCCTGGCCGGTGCGCGCGGCCCATTCGCCGATGCTGTCCACCCCTTCCGGCACGCTGACCGCTTCCAGCCGCGGCACCGGACGGTCCAGCGCCGCCAGCCACTCCTCGCGGTCTTCGGCCTGCTCCATCAGGCAGGACAGGGCATGCAGCTTGCGCACATAGGCGGTGGTGATGTCCGACAGGCCGGTCAATTCGTCGTGGCCGACTTCGGCGATGCTGCGGCCGCTGCGGCGGATCGCGTTGAGCACGCGGTATTCGCCGGCGTTGTAGGCCATCACGGTCAGGCGCCAGTCGCCGCCGAACATGCCGTGCAGGGTCTTGAGGTAACGCACCGCGGCCTGGGTGGAGTCCACCGGCGAGAGCCGGCCGTCGTAGCCTTCGCGGATCGGCACGCGGTGGTTGCGCGCGGTCAAGGCGATCATCTGCCATAGCCCGGCCGGGCCGGCGGCGCTGCGCGCGCCGGGGCGGTAGCCGCTTTCCACGAACGGGATCAGGGCGTATTCGGTGGGCAGGTGGGCCTCGCGCAGGGCGTCGACCACGTAGCCGAACAGGGGCAGCAGGTCGTCCTCGCGCGCAGCCAGGCGCCGTGGCGCGGTGGCGAAATGCTGGCGCCAGCGTGCGCTCACCCCGGGCTCGCAACTGGGATCGGCCAGCCCTTCGCGGAAGCGTTGGTAGATCTGGCGGCCGTTGCGGGTGGTTTCGGCCTGCGCCGCCGCGGACGGACCGGCCGGAGCAGGACCGGCCGGAGCGGGGAGGGTGAGGGCAGGACTGGCCGGGGCTGCGGAGCCGGTCGCGCCGGGCTCGCCTGTGCCGGTGCCCGGAGCGGCGGCGGCCTGAGCGGTCCTGGGCGATGCGGGCTCGGCCGCTTGCAGCGGGGCCAGGACCGGTGTCAGGACGGCCAGGCCGAGGCCCAGCGCGAGGGCCAGCCGGGCGCGCGCGTGCCGGCGCGGACGGGCGTGGGCCGCGCTCACGCCGCGAACCCGTCCTTCCAGCGCCGCAATTCGGCGAAGGTCTCGACCTCGTCCGCCGGCGCCCGGCCCAGGCGCGCGGCGATCGCCGCCACCACCGACGGCTGCGCGGTGCGCAGGAACGGGTTGGTGGCGCGCTCCTCGGCGAGAGTGCTGGGCAGGGTGGGGCGTCCGGCGTTGCGCATGGCCTGGGCCTGTTCGATACGGCGCCGCAGCGCCGGGTTGTCGGGTTCGACCACGCGTGCGAAGGCCGCGTTGGACAGGGTGTATTCATGCCCGCAGCAGACCCGGGTGTCCTCGGGCAGGGCGGCCAGGCGGGTCAGCGAGGCCAGCATCTGGGCGGGCGTACCTTCGAACAGGCGGCCACAGCCCAGGCTGAACAAGGTGTCTCCGCTGAACAGCAGGCGCTCGCCGCTGCCGGCGCCGCGGTCGAGCGTGTAGGCCACATGGCTCAGGGTGTGGCCGGGCACGGCCAGGGTGCGCAGGCTCCAGTCGCCGACCCGGACCGCATCGCCGTCGCCGACCCGTTGGGTGGCCTGGATGCGCGGGTCGTCCGGGGCGATCACCGGGATCTGCGGCCAGCGTTCGCGCAGGGCCGGGGTCCCGCCCACGTGATCGGGGTGGTGATGGGTCAGCAGGATCCCGGCCGGACGCAGGCCGTGGCCGGCGGCGGCCAGGACCGGGGCGGCGTCGCCGGGATCGACGATCAGCGCCGACTCGTCGTCGCCGGAGACCACCCAGATGTAGTTGTCGCTGAGTGCGGGCAGGGCGAGCAACCGCATCCTTGGGCTCCTGGCGGCGCGGGCGGCCGGGCCGCGCGCGATGGGCTGGGCTCGGCTTGCCTGAGCCGGGCGCAAAGCGCACAGTCTCAAGGGCCTCCGCCGGCCTGCCTGGCCCCCCTGGGCCGGCCGTCGCGGAGGCGTCCGCAAACCGCTCGGTACCTCGTCGAAGACGCGACCATGCCCGCCCTGTCCCACGGCCGTCAACCCAGTCCCGGCAGCGAACCGGGCAGCGAGCGCGCCCGCGCGGCCGCCGCCGCCAGCCCGCTGGGTTGGTTCGGCGAGGTCTCCGGACGCGGGCTGGTGGAGGTCGAGTCGATGGCGATGGAACGGGCCCTGGCGGCCGCGCCGCGCCTGCCCTGGGCGTGGTTCGGGGTGGCCGCGGCCTCGCCGCCGGCCGGGCGCGGGGTAGCGCTGTGGCGCTCCGGCGACGGCTTCGCCGGCCCGCTGCGCTGCCGCCTGCCGCTGCCGCTGGCCAGCGAGGCCTTCGGCGCGGTGCTGTTGCAGCATGTATTCGACGACGGCGCCGACCCGCAGCCCTTGCTCGGCGAGTGCGCGCGGATCCTGGCGCCGGGCGGGCGGCTGTGGCTGGCCACGCTCAATCCCTGGAGCCCCTATCGTCTGCGCTGGGCGCGCAGCGGCCTGCGCGCGCACGATGCCGGCCATTGGCAGGCGGTCCTGCGCGCCTCGGGCTTCGCCGCCGATGCGGTGAGCCTGCAATGGCTGGGCCCGCGCTGGCGGGTCGCCCATGGCGAGGTCGGCGTGGGCGCGGCCGACGTGCTGCGCGCTGGCCTGGTGCTGAGCCTGACCAAGCGCGTGCACGCCGCGATCCCGCCGGCGCGCCTGCTGCGCTGGCAGCCGCTCAAGCCGGCCGGGTTGGCCCAGGCGGGCGCCCGTGCCGGTGCGGCGGCGCGCAACGAAGAAAACGGCGATGGCTCGACCGCGCCGCCGCAGCGGCGATAATGCGCGGCCGCCTCATCGAGTAGCCGTTGCGTGACCCAAGCCGCCCAGGACGACGCCAAGACCGTAGACATCCACACCGACGGCGCCTGCCTCGGCAATCCCGGCCCCGGCGGCTGGGCCGCGCTGCTGCGCTACAAGGGCCACCAGCGCGAACTGTCCGGCGGCGAGCCGGACACCACCAACAACCGCATGGAGCTGATGGGCGCGATCATGGCCCTGGAAACGCTCAGCGAGCCATGCCGGGTGGTGCTGACCACCGATTCGCAATACGTCCGCCAGGGCATCACCCAATGGATCGGCAACTGGGTGCGCCGCGGCTGGAAGACCGCCGGCGGCGATCCGGTCAAGAACCGCGACCTGTGGGAGCGCCTGCACACCGCCAGTCTGCGCCACAACATTGAGTGGAAATGGGTCAAGGGCCATTCCGGGCATCCGGAGAACGAACGCGTGGACGCGCTGGCGCGGGTCCAGGCCGAGCGTTTCCGGGCCTACCGGCCCTGAGCCGAGGCCCGACGGGCCGGCACGGGCGGGGCGGCCGGCGCCGGCGCGCGGCCGGGCCGCGGCTTCTCTCCGCCGGCCTGTGCTCCTAGAATCCCCGCATGCGCCAGATCATCCTCGATACCGAAACCACCGGCCTGAGTTGGGAACGCGGCAATCGCGTGGTCGAAATCGGCTGCGTGGAGTTCGTGGAGCGCCGGCCGACCGGCCGCACCTTCCACAAATACATCAAGCCCGACTGCGATTTCGAGGCCGGGGCGCAGGAAGTCACCGGGCTGTCGCTGGAGAAGCTGGCCAACGAGCCGCCGATGGAAGCGGTGGTCGAGGAGTTCCTGGAATTCGTCCGCGGCGCCGAGCTGATCATCCACAACGCTGCCTTCGACGTGGGCTTCCTCGACAACGAACTGTCGATCTGCGGCGCGCAGTACGGCAAGTTGGCCGACCACGTGGCCAACATCGAGGACTCGCTGCTGCTGGCGCGGCAGCGCTTCCCCGGTCAGCGCAATTCGCTGGACGCGCTGTGCAAGCGGCTGGGAGTGGACAACTCGCACCGCCAACTGCACGGCGCGCTGCTCGACGCCCAGTTGCTGGGCGAGGTTTACATCGGCCTGACCTCGGGGCAGGAGGAGATCGGCTTCGGCGACCCCGGCGATGCAGCGGCGCAGGTGCAGGCGGTGGGATTGTCCTTCGACGCCAGCCTGCCGCGGCCGCGGGTGCAGGTGCCGGCCGAGGAACTGGCCGCGCACCGCGCGCGGCTGGAGAAGTTGCGCAAGAAGGCCGGCAAGTGCGTGTGGGACCTGATCGACCCACCCGAGCCGGTCGCCGCGGCGGCGGTGCCGGCCTGAGCCCGGCGCGCGCGGCCCTCAGTGGCTGCGCACCAGCACCACGGTGACATTGTCCGAACCGCCGCCGTCGAGCGCGGCGGCCACCAACGAGTCCACGCATTCCTGCGCGCTGCAGTCGGCGTGGGCGAGCGCGCGGGCGATGCTGCGGTCGTCCACCTCCTCGGTCAGCCCATCGCTGCACAACAGCAACTGCATGCCCGGGCGCAGTTCGCCGGTCATGGTCTCCACGTTGAGATTGCGCGGATCGGTCACGCCCAGGGCCTGGGTGACCACGTTGCGGTGCGGGTGGCTGCGCGCCTGTTCCTGGGTGATCGCGCCGTTGGCGATGAGCTCCTGCACGTAGCTGTGGTCCTGCGAGAGCTGGGCCAGGTGGCCGTCGCGCCACAGGTAGACGCGGCTGTCGCCGACCCAGGCGACCTCGAAGCGGTTGCCCTGGATGCGCGCGGCGACCACGGTGGTGCCCATCGGCAGGCTGTCGTTGCGCCGGCGCGAGGTGCGGATGATCTCTTCGTCGGCGATGCGGATGGCCTGGGCCAGGGCGGTGCCGTTGCGGACCTCGCGCACGATCGCCTCGCGCGCCAGCGCGCTGGCGACCTCGCCGTATTCGTGCCCGCCCATGCCGTCGGCCACCAGCCAAAGGCCCAGCTCACTGTCACCGTAATAGGTGTCTTCGTTGAGTTCGCGGCGCAGGCCGACGTGCGTGAGGTGTCCGAATTCGATCATCTGTCGGTCATGCCATTCGCAGCATCGGGCGGGTCATTGCAGAGAACGGAATCATCGCGAGCGGGCGGCCGGGTGGCAAGAAAGCGCGATCAGCGTCCCGGCCTTGATGCCCAAGCGGCGATGAAGGCGGTGTGTTCGGATCCCCGCCGGCCACCGAGCCTCGCCCAGGCTGGCCCAACCGGCGATGAAGCGGGTGGGTGGTGGGACGGCAGGAGCCTGCCGCCGGGCGCCGCCGCGCCGGCGGGGCTCCAAAACGCAACGGGCCCCCTAAGGAGCCCGTTGCGCTGAATCTGGCGGAGAGGGGGGGATTCGAACCCCCGGTACGCTATAAACGTACGCCTGATTTCGAGTCAGGTACAATCAACCGCTCTGCCACCTCTCCGGGTGCAGTCGAGCCAGCAATGATACGGGCTGCCGCGGCGCTCGACAAGAGCGCGCCGGCGATCCCCTGCGCCGCCGCCCGGGGCCGCGCGCCGGCGGTTGCGCGCGCCCTGCCGGGCCATCGCCCCGGGGCGCTACACTGGCGGCCTTTCCTGCATACGACGGCTGCGCGACATGTCCGAAATTCTGGTCCCGGTGTCCTTTGGCGAACTGCTCGACAAGATCGCGATCCTGCAGATCAAGTCCGAGCGCATGACCGACGAGGCCAAGCTGGCCAATGTGCGCAACGAGCTGACCGCGCTGGAGAAGACCTGGATGGCCCACCCGGCCGCCGGCCACGACATCGTGCGCCTGCGCGCCGAGCTCAAGGCGGTCAACGAGCGGCTGTGGGTGATCGAGGACGACATCCGGATCAAGGAAAAGCGCCAGGAGTTCGACGCCGAGTTCATCCGCCTGGCCCGCTCGGTCTATGTCGAGAACGACGAGCGCGCCCGGGTCAAGAAGCAGATCAACCTGGCCCTGGGCTCGACCTATGTCGAGGAAAAGTCCTACCAGGACTACGGCGCCGGCCCGGTCGGCTGAATCAGCGCCGCTCCCGGCCCTCCGATCGGCACGGACGCCATGCCCTCGGCCTCGCCGCGTCCACCGACCCGCGCAGCCGGTGCCTGGCTCTACGATGACCTGCTGGCTTGGCTGTGCCCTGGCGGGCTGCTGCTGACCGCTCTGGCGCTGCGCCATCCCGCGGGCCTGCAACTGCTGCGAGCGCAGGCGCCCGAACTGGTGCTGCCGACCTGGCTGGCCGGTGCCTATGTGCTGGGCTTGGCACTCAGCCCGCTCGGGCGGCTGGTGTACGCGCTGGCCCAGGGCATCGTCTGGCCACGCCTGCGCGGGGCTTGGGCCCCGGCCATCGACTTCCTCGCCCAGCGCCTGCAGCGCAGCGAAGGCCTGCGGCTGCCTCCGGCCGAGCGCATGTCGACTTCGCTGTTCCACGACGTGGACCGGCGCATGCGTGAGTACCTGGAAGCCGCCGATCCGGGCTCGCGCCCTGTGCTCAACCGGATGAAGGTGCTGTGCAGCCTGTCGTGCAACGCGGTCGCCGCCTGTGCCGTGTTCGTGGCGGTCGATGCGCTTACCGGCGGGTGTGCCGACTGGAGCGCGGGGCGGGTCGCAGTGGGCGCTCTGGCGTTGGGCCTGGCCTTGGTGGCGGCGATCTATCGCGAGCGGCGGCGGCAGCGCACCCAGTTGTCGGTATGGCGGCGCCTGCAGATCGAGCAGGCAGGCGGATAGGTCAGGCCGGGACGGGTTGGGGCCCGGTCGGTTGCGGCAGGGCGACGCTGCAGGGCCCCGGCCGCGCCGCAGCGCGCGCTGCCTCGGCCGGCGCGCCTGCGTCCGCGCCCGTCTGCGGCTCAGGCTTGCGCCGCGCCGCGATGGCCGCCCGGATGATCGGTGCGGTAGCGCTCGAAGGCGGCGATGCCGTCGGCGACCGACACCAGGTCCATGACCCCTTCGTGCTCGATCTTGCTGCCCCAGGCCAGCTCGGCGGCTGGTTTGCCCAGGTACTTGCGCGCAGCCTCGTCATAGCGGTCGGCGCAGTAGCGGCGGTCGCTGTAGGGACCGCTGCGCGCCGGGTTGCTGGCCGCGTGCAGGCCCAGCACCTTGGTGCCCATGGCGTTGGCGATGTGCATCGGGCCCGAGTCGGGGGTCATCAGCAATTGGCCGCGCTCCAGCAGGGCCGGCAGTTGCTTGAGCGTGTCCTTGCCGACCAGGTCCAGGGCCGGGCCGCGCATGGCCGCCAGGATGGCGTCGGCGGTGTCGCGTTCGAGCTGGCTGCGGCCGCCGCACAGCACCACCCGCCAGCCGCGTTCGACGGCGTGGTCGGCGACTGCGGCGTAGCGCTCCGGGCGCCAGTTGCGCAGGCTGTGGCTGGAGCAGGGCGAGACCAACAGGGTCGGCGCGCCGTCGCGCGGCCACTGCGCCTGGGCCCAGTCGCGCGCCTGCTGCGGCACCGGCAGGTCCCAGGCGACTTCGCTCTGGCGCAGGCCCAGCGGCTCGCAGAAGCTGCCGATGGCGTCGAGCACATGGATGCCGGGGCGGTCGGGGATGCGCTCGTTGACGAACAGGCCGTGCAGGTCCTTGGAGCGCGAGCGGTCGTAGCCGATCCGGCGCCGCGCCGGCACGAACGCCGACAGCAGGTTGGCGCGCGCGGCCACCTGCATCTGCAACAGCGCATCGAAACGCCCGCCCGGCAGGCCGCGCCCGCGCAGCTCGCGGCCCAGCGCGCGCATCCCGGCCAGGCCGGTCTTCTTGTCGTATTCGACGAAGTCCACCCCGGGCAGGCCGTCGAGCAAGCGCCGCTCGCCCTTGCCGATGACCCAGGCGATGGAGGCCTGCGGCCAGGCCGTGCGCAGGGTGCGCACCAGCGGCAGGACATGGGTGACATCGCCCAGCGCCGACAGGCGCAACAGGCAAAGGCTAGGGGCAGGACCAGGGGGCGATTGGGCCACGTGACTTGTTAGACTCGGTCGGATGACGGGTTACGACGCCGCCGAGGGACTGACTCCGTACCGCGACGACAGCGGCTACGGTGCGATTCTGTTCGACCGCGAGCGGGTGCAGCAAGCCATGCCGGACTGGTTCTCGCCCGCGCACTGGGGCGAGCGGGCCCGGCCGGTGGACAGCGGCGGCCGCGGCGGGGCCTGGTTCGTGCAGGCTCCGTTCGGCGCGGCAGTGCTGCGGCGCTACCTGCGCGGCGGCCTGGTCGCGCGCTTCAACCGCGACCGCTATTGGTGGCGCGGCGCCAACCGCAGCCGCAGCTTCGCCGAGTTCCGCCTGACCCGCGAGGTCGCCCGCCGCGGCCTGCCGGTGCCGGCGCCGATCGCCGCCTGGTACCGCCGCGACGGCCTGTACTACCAGGCCGCGATCCTGGTCGAGCGCCTGGCCGACGTGCGCTCGCTGGCCGACCGCGCGGCGGTGGCCGGCGATGGCGCGCCCTGGGAAGAAACCGGGCGCCTGATCGCGCGTTGCCACCGCGCCGGCCTGGACCATGCCGACCTGAACGCCACCAACCTGCTGTTCGATCCCGCCGGCCAGGGCTGGGTGATCGACCTGGACCGCGGCCAGATCCGCATCCCGGCCACCGGCTGGCGCGAGCGCAACCTGGCCCGGCTCAAGCGTTCGTTGTTGAAACTGCGCGGGGCGCGCTCGCCGGCCGAGGTCGAGCGCGACTTCGCCCGCCTGCGCGCGGCCTACGATCGCGCCTGGGAACGTGGTTACTGAGAAGCGGTGGCGACTGGGACGGCGGTGGCTACCGAGAAGCGGGCGGCGGATGGAGACCGCTGGCTGTTGAGGAGCGGAGGGTCATCGGCTCCGGGCTGGGCCGTCCGGCCGCCGACTGGTCGGAGGCATGGCGATCGTGGAAAGCGTCGTGGAACGCATGGGGTCCGAGCGGACCGAGGGGGCGGGGATGGGCTGGCGACTGCGGCTGCACGGGGTAGGCAACGCCTCGGCGGTGGAACTGGGTTCGGCGATGGCCACGCTGGAGCGCGACGGCGAGCCATGGCTGACCATCGACTGCGGCGGCGAAGGCCTGACCGCCTTCCTGGCCCACTACGGGCGCCTGCCGGAGGCGGTGTTCGTCACCCACACCCACCTGGACCACATCGCCGGTTTCGAGCGTTTGTTCGTGGGCCATTATTTCGACCCGCAGCGGCGCGGCCGGGTGCGCTTGTACGTGCCCGCGCCGGTGGTGCCGCTGCTGCACCAGCGCGTGGCCGACTACCCCAACGTGCTGGCCGAGGGCGGGGTGAATTTCTGGGACGCCTTCCAACTGGTGCCGGTGGGCGGGCATTTCTGGCACCGCGGCGTGCGCCTGGAGGTGTTCGCCACCCGCCATCATTGGCCCGACAGCGCCTTCGGCCTGCGCCTGCGCGGCAGCGCGGTGTGGACCGGCGACACTCGGCCGATCCCCGAAGCCCTGGCCAAGTACGCCGACGCGGGTGAGCTGATCGCCCATGACTGCGCCCTGCACGGCAACCCGTCCCACAGCGGCATCGAGGATCTGGAGCGCGAGTACTCGCCGGCGCTGCTGAACCGCTGCCTGCTGTACCACTACGGCAGCCGCGAGGAGGGCGACGCCCTGGCCGCGCGGGGGTATCGTGTCGGCAGGCCCGGCGAGGCCGTCGAACTCGCCGACCCGACTGCCGCGCAGGTGCCCGCTCCGTGAACGCCGCCCGCCCCGTGACTGCCCGCTCGTGACTGCCCGCCCGTGAATGCCGTGCCCGACCGCGCCGCCGCCGCCGCGTCCCCGCCGGGGCCGCTGGACCGGCTCGGCCGGCCCTTGCGCGATCTGCGCCTGTCGGTGATCGAGGCCTGCAATTTCCGCTGTCCTTACTGCATGCCGGCCGAGCGCGTCGACGAGGCCTACGGCATGGACGCCGCCTCGCGCCTGGACTTCGGCCAGATCGAGACCCTGGTGCGCGGCTTCGTCCGCAACGGTGTCAGCAAGCTGCGCCTGACCGGCGGCGAGCCGCTGCTGCGCAAGGGCCTGCCGACGTTGATCGAGCGCCTGGCGCGGATCGACGGCCTGGACGACCTGGCCCTGACCACCAACGGCTCGTTGCTGGCGCGGCAGGCCCGCGCCCTGCGCGAGGCCGGGCTGCGCCGGCTCACGGTGAGCCTGGATGCGCTGGATCCGGCGCTGTTCCGGCGCCTGTCCGGCGGCCGCGGCGAGGTCGCGCAAGTATTGGCCGGCATCGACGCGGCGCAGGCCGCGGGATTCATGGCCCTGAAGATCAACTGCGTGGTCCAGCGCGGGGTCAATGAGGATCAAGTCCTGGCGCTGGCCGAGCATTTTCGCGGCAGTGGGCAGGTGCTGCGTTTCATCGAATACATGGACGTGGGCAATTGCAACGGCTGGGCCGCCGGCGAGGTGGTGTCCTCGCGCGAGCTGCTCGATCGCTTGCAGGCGCGCTGGCCGCTGCGCCCGCTGGAAGCCAATTACCGCGGCGAGGTGGCCGAGCGCTACGCCTACCGCGACGGCGCCGGCGAGGTCGGCTTCGTGTCCTCGATCAGCGCGCCGTTCTGCGGCGATTGCCATCGCTCGCGGGTATCCGCCGACGGCCGTCTCTACACCTGCCTGTTCGCCGCCGCCGGCACCGACCTGCGGCCGGCGCTGGCGGCCGGCGAGGACGCCTTCGCCGAGCATCTGACCGCGCTGTGGTCGCAGCGCGGCGACCGCTACAGCGAACTGCGCGCGCAGGATGCGCCGCGGCCGCGCCGGCATGTGGAGATGTTCCTGATCGGCGGATGAGTTGTGCCGAAGGCGCTCGGTGGCGGCGCTGCAGCGTGTGCGGTGCGGCCCGGTTCGTGCGCGGCAGCCGCGTGCGAGCGGCGCCCGGCCGGCACACCGGCCGGCACACCGGCCGAGCCGGCGCTTCCGCCGCCGGACGCGGCCAGCGCAACGGTTCGATGCGGGCCGGTGCGGCGGCCGGCGTCGGCGCGACGGCCGGGTATCCTGCCTGTACGCCCACCCGGCGCCATCGCCACGCCCCTCGACCGCCTGGACCGCCCCGTGCCCCTTTCCGATCCGCTCGTCGATCAGTTGGCCCGCGACGGCTGCCTGCACCTGCCGTCGGTGTTGCCCGCCACCGCGCTGCCGGCCTTGGCCGCCCAAGCCGACCGCGACGCGGCCGCGCGCGGCGCCGCAGGCACGCGCGATCTGCTGCAACAGCCTTGGTGCCGCGAACTGGTGCCGCCGTTGCGCCATCGCCTGATCACGCTCGGCCTGCTCCAGGCAGACGCGGTCGCCGTGCAGTGCACGCTGTTCCGCAAGAGCGCCGGCGCCAACTGGAAAGTCGGCCTGCACCAGGACCTGTCGATCCCGGTGGCCGGGCCCAGCGACGACCCCGCCTTGTCGGGCTGGTCGCTGAAGCAGCGAGTGCATTTCGTCCAGCCGCCGCCGGCGCTGCTGGAAGGCTTGCTGGCGGTGCGCGTGCACCTGGACGAGTGCGGCCCCGGCGATGGCCCGCTGCGGGTGGTGCCCGGCTCGCATCGGCACGGCCGCCTGGACGCGGCCGCCGCCGCAGCGCTGCGCGCGGCCCAGGGCGAGGCCGAGTGCCTGGCGCAGGCCGGCGATGCGCTTATCATGCGACCGTTGCTGTTGCACGCCTCGTCCAAGGCCTTGCGGCCGCAAGGGCGGCGGCGCGTGCTGCATTTCCTGTTCGGCCCGGGCGATCCGGGCCATGGCCTGCGTTGGAGTTGCGCGATTTGAAATCCCTGCCGCTGCGATCCCCGCCGCCGAACCCAGGCGCGTCCAAGCCGCGCTCGCCGAAGGCGGCCTTGCCCGGGCCGAAGGCCTCCGCGCCCGGCCGCGCGCCGTCGCGGCCGGCGAAAGCGCGCGCGCCGGTCGCCGCGGCGGGCGCCGCCCAGGCGGCTGCGCCAAGGGCGGATTCGCCCAAGGCCAAGGCGATCGGCTCCAGGACGAGCGGCCCCAACACGATCGGCCCCAATACGAGCGGCTCCCAGACCGATCGCCCGCAACCCGGCCGCGCCAAAACCGCCTCGCCCAAGGCCGCGCGCGCCGGCGCGGCGGCGCTCGCCCTCAGCCACGTCGATCGCGACGGCCGCCCGGCCATGGTCGATGTCTCGGCCAAGCCGGTCACCGCGCGCGAAGCGGTGGCGCTGTGCCGGGTGCGCTTCCCCGCACCGGTGGCCGCGCAACTGCGCGCCGGCGGCATGCGCAGCAAGAAGGGCGCCGTGATCGACACCGCCATCATCGCCGGCACCCTGGCGGTCAAGCGCACCCACGAACTGATCCCGTTCTGCCATCCGCTGCCCATCGACGGCTGCCGCTTCGCCGTGGACTGGGACGGCGCCAACGTCCTGTCGATCCAGTGCAGCGTGCGCACCGCCCATCGCACCGGCGTGGAGATGGAAGCCTTGACCGGCGCCACCGTGGCCGCGCTGACCGTGTACGACATGTGCAAGGCGCTCAGCCACGCCATCGCCATCGGCCCCGCACGGCTGCTGGGCAAGCGCGGCGGCAAGCGCGACTTCGGCCGCGGAGGCGCGGAATGAACACCGCCACCGTGCTGTATTTCGCCAGCCTGCGCGACGCCGCCGGCAGCGAACGCGAACAGGTCGAAGTGGACGCGCCCGACCTGCGCAGCCTGTACGAGGGCCTGCGCGAACGCCACGGCTTCGCCCTGCCGGCGCAGCGTCTGCGCGTGGCCGTGGACGGCGCCTTCGCCCACTGGGACGACGCGCCGCGCGCCGGCAGCGAAATCGCCTTCATCCCGCCGGTCTCCGGAGGCTGAGCCGTGGCCCGATTCGCCCTGTCCGACCGAGCCTTCGAGATCGCGCCGCTGCGCCAGGCGCTGCTCAGCGACACCGCCGGCGCCTACGCCAGCTTCGAGGGCTGGGTGCGCGACCACCACGATGGCCGCGCCGTGCTCGGCCTGCGCTACGAAAGCTACGCCGAACTGGCGCTGAGCGAAGGCGAACGCGTGCTGGAAGACGCGCTGCAACGCTTCGCCATCGTCGATGCGCGCTGCGTGCACCGCGTCGGCGAGTTGGGCATCGGCGAGATGGCGGTCTGGGTCGGCGTCAGCGCCGCCCACCGCGATGCCGCCTTCGCCGCCTGCCGCTACATCATCGACCAGATCAAGGCGCGCGTGCCGATCTGGAAACACGAGCGCTATGCCGACGGCGAGGCCGAATGGCTGCATCCGCAGCCGCCGGCCTGAACGCCCTCCAGCGCGGCGCCCGACCATCAAGGAGGCGAGCCATGCTTCATCGACCGCACGGCCTGGCCCGGCTGGCAGCGAACCTGCGCGGGAACCGCACACCGACCGATGCCGTGCCGACCGGGCGCTCGCCGCGGCCGCGCCCGGCCTGGGCCCGCCTGATGTGCGCGAGCGCCCTGTGCGCCGCCGTCCTGCCGGCCGCCGCGGCCGGGCCGGAACTGCTGGTCGGCAACAAATCCGCAGGCACCGTGTGGCGGCTGTCGCTGGAGGACGGACGCAAGCTCGGCGAATTCGCCACCGGCACCGGCCCGCACGAAATCGCCGTCGCTCCCGACGGCCGCATCGCGCTGGTTGCCAACTACGGCGACGCCGACACCGCCGGCAACAGCCTCAGCGTGCTCGACCTGCGCGGCGACGCGCCAACGCGAACCCTCGACCTCGGCCGCCACGGCCGCCCGCACGGCCTGCGCTTCCTGCCCGGCGGACGCCAGGCGCTGGCGACCACCGAAGCCTCCGGCCATTTGCTGCGCATCGACGTGGACAGCGGCCGGATCCTGGCCGAAATCCCGCTGGGCGAAGGCCGCGGGCACATGGTCGCGATCGACGCCGCCGGAGGCAGCGCCTACGTCAGCAAGATCGACCGCGGCACGATCAGCCGCATCGACCTGGCCAGCGGCGCCAAGACCGCCGAAATCGCCGCGGGCGCCGGCGCCGAAGGCATCGCCGTGCGCCCCGGCAGCGACGAGGTCTGGGTCAGCAACCGCGAAGCAGGCACGGTCAGCATCCACGACGCCGCCACCCTGGCCCTGCGCCAGCGCCTGCCCAGCCCGGGCTTCCCCATCCGCGTCGCCTTCACCGCCGACGGCCGCCACGCCCTGGTCAGCAACGCCCGCGCCGCGACCCTGTCGGTGTTCGACGCGCGCCGCAAGCGCGCCGTCGCCACCGTCGCCCTGCAACGCCACGGCGTGGACTACCGCGACACCATGCTCGGCCGCGCCGCATTGCCCATCGGCGTCGTCGCCGATCCGGGTGGGGCCAGGGTCTACGTCGCCATCAGCGGCGGCGACGAAATCGCGGTGATCGAAGCCAAGCGCTGGAAAACGGTGGCGCACTGGCGCACCGGGCGCGAACCCGATGCGCTGGCGGTGGCGCCGGCAGCGCCGGACTGAGGGGCCAGGTGCGTTACTGGCGGGCGGAGCAGGGC
>CBIFVU010000031.1:0-26104 GCA_966185905.1 uncultured Lysobacter sp. | reverse complement strand
GGTCGTGATCGTCCGCCGCAGATTGTGCCGCGCGGCCGCGTCGTAGCGCTGGTGGTAATGCTCGCTGAGGAAAATCCGCTCGCGCTGCAACAAGGCCTTGAGGAAACGCCGCCGATTGAGCCGGAACAACGGCCCCGGCACGTGGCCCCGATACTCCGAGGCGATCCCGCGGTCGTAGGCATCGAAGGCCGCCGGCTCGGCACCGAGAATGGCCATATCGCCGTCCAGGAACAGCCGGGTCTCCTCGTCCACGTCCTCGCGCGCGATCGCACCGTGGCGCGCGGTCAGTTCGATCAGCGCGGCCACCCGCTCGGCATCGATGCCCGCCTCCGGCAACCAGCGCGCGATGTGTTCGCGCGCCAGCGCCGCCGAGCGCGCTTCGTTGTCGCGCCGCCCGGCGCGGTAGACCGCATCGTGATACAGCACCGCCAGCGCCACCTCGCGCGGGTGGCGCCAGCCCGGGCCGGCGGCGACATCAGCGTAGTGGCGCAGCACCTCGGCGACATGGCCGATGTTGTGGTAAGCCCGCGGCGGTTCGGCGTAGGCCGCCTCCAGGGCGGCGCGCTGCGCCGCCGGCAAGATCAGCGGCAATTGCGCCAGTGCGGCGTCCGGCAAGGCCGGAATGCCAGGCATGGGAGTGATGGAATCGGACATCGCAGCGGATTCTGGAGCCAGAGCGGCCATAGTGGCATTTCCGCTGTCCGTCCGGGCGCCGCCTGCTGCCGTCGTTCCCTAGGGTTGCGGCCGTGCGCCGGGCACCGGGCCCGGCTGGCGCGCCACCGGCGGGCTCGCCAGCCGCTCGCGCCGTCCGGCCCCGCCGCCATCGGCCGGGCGCGCGGACGCGCCCGGTCCAGCTTCAGAACGACTTCTCCAGATTGACCTGGAAGGCGTTGTCGCGGTCCTGGCCGCTGCCGAACAGACCGCGATACTCCAGCCGCAGCATCCAGTCGCGCTCGACCTGCAACACCGCGCCCAGGCCGAACACCAAGCGGTTGCGGTCCAGGCCTTGCAGGCGGGCGCGATAGAACGGGCCGGCCAGCATATCGGCATAGCGCAGTTGCGCATCGCTGTCCTCGTGCAGGTCGTGCTGGTACTCCAGGCGCAACTGCGGCGACAGGCTGCCCCAGCGCGTGTCGTGGCGATACTCCACGCGCAGGCCGAGGCTGGTGGTGGTGGTGTCCACGTCCTGGTCGCGATAGTGCAGCGCATACAGCGCGTCGCCGCGTTCGGTGTAGCCGTCCAGGCGCGCCCGCGCCACGTCCAGCCGCGCATAGGGCGAGAACAGCCAGCGCTGGTCGCGGTAATCCAGGCCGGCGGAGACCGAGGCGAACCATTGCGAGCCGTCGCGTTCGCCGCGCACGCGGCCGCCGGTGTCGGTGACATAGCGCTGGGCGTGGAAGGACAGCCATTGGTAGCCGAGCAGCCCGTCCAGGTAGAAGCGTTGGCCGGGGTGGTAGCTGGCGTAGGCGGCCACGGTGTAACTGTCGGCGCGGCTGCGGGTGCCGCGTTCGCCCACGTCGGTGCGGTCGCGGCCATAGCCCAGGCCCGCGCCGATGGCCAGGTCCTCGCGCAGGCGGTAGTCGCCGCCGGCGCTGACGCCGCTGGTCTCGAAGTCCAGCCCGGCCGAGCCGCCGCGCGCGTCGCGGTCGCCGCTGTTGATCGCACCGCCCGTCCACAGGCCCCAGCGCGCGCCGCTGCCCGGCACTTCAGGCTGCGGCTGCACGGCGGCGGCCTCGTCGCCCAAACGCGGCTGGCGGCAATCGCTGCCCGGCGTGGGCCAGGCTTGGTCGCGGCAACGCGCGTCGATGGAGAAGCTCAGGCCGTGGTCGTAGCGGCCGCCCTGCCCGTCGCCGCCGTGCAGGCCTTCCATGCGCTGCTGGAAATTGCCGATCTGGGCGTTGGCGAAGCGGCGCGTGGCCGCGGCCTGGGCGTTGAGCAGGCCCAGCACTTCGGCATCCTTGGAGGGATCGCTGCGCGGGGCGACGTCGATCTCCACCGTGGCCACCGCCGAGGTGGCGTGGGCATTGCTCAGAGTGAAACGGGCCGTGGCGATGCCGGCGAAACCGATCGCCGGGGTATAGCGCAGCCGATAGACGCCGGCTTCGGCCAGCACGCTCGCCTCGCCGGAGGACGCCGGGGTCAGCGCGACCAGGTCGGCGGCGGTGAACGGGCCGCCGCGGGCGCCGGCGGTCAAGTCCACCGTCACGGCTTGGCCGGCGACGGTGCGCACGCGCTGCGAGACCGCGACCGGCACCGCGTTGACCACCACCACCGAGACGATCGGTGCGGACGCGCCGAAGGCGTTGTTCAAGGTGTAGCGCAGCGCGACCTCGCCGCTGCCGTCGGCGGCCGGGGTGTAGAGGATCTGGGTCAGGCCCTGCACCACCGCCGTACCCGAGGCCGGCGGTTCGAGCAAGCTCACGCCGGTGAACGGCCCGCCGTTGGCGCCGGCGGCCGCGTCGATCAGCACCGGCTGGGTGGCCAGGGTGGTGACGCGCTGCGGTTGGCCCTGCGGCACCGGCAACGCCGCCACGCTCAGGCTCACGCTGGCCGGGGCGGAGGTGCCGCCGGGGCCGCTGGCGGTGTAGGTAAAGCCGTCGCTGCCGAAGAAGTCCGCCGCCGGCGTGTACACCACCTCCAGGCCGCGCACTTCGGCGCTGCCGTGCGATGGCAGCGAGGCCAGGGCGATGGAGGTCACGATGCCGGTGTCGTTGGCGGCCACCGCCACGGTCGCGGCCTGGTTGGCCTGGGTGGTGGCGCTGTCGTCCACCGCCACCGGCACCGCGTCGGCGATCTGGATCGGGTAATCGATGGTGGCGGTGTAGCCCGCGTCGTCGGTGGCGCGCAGGCGCAGCGAGTAGGCGCCGGCCAATACCGGCGTGCCGCTGATCCGGCCGGCCGAAGACAGGGCCACGCCGGGCGGCAACGCGCCGGAGACGGCCGCATAGGTATAGGGCGCGACGCCGCCGCTGGCGCTCAGGCCGACGCTGTAGGCGACCCCGACCACGCCGTCTGGCAAGCTCGCCGGCGTGATCGCCAGGACCGCCGGTGCGATCCTCAACTCGGTCACGCGCTGGCTGGACAGGCCGTTGCGGTCGGTGGCGCGCACGGTCAGCACGAACGTGCCGTGCGAGCGCGGCACGCCGGAGATCAAGCCGGCCGAGCTCATGCTCATTCCGATCGGCAGGTCTCCGGAATCGAACGAGAACGTATACGGCCCGGCCCCGCCGCTGGCGCTGAGGGCGACGCTGTAGAAGGTGCCCGCGCTGCCGGCCGGCAACTCGGCCGGCTGGATCTGGATGTCCGGCGCGCCGACCTGGACCACGTAGGCCTGCTCGACGCTGTAGGAAGCGCCGCCGCCATCGCCGATGACGCGGTCGGTCGCGCGTACGGTCAGCGGGTAGCTGCCCGGCACCGTCGGTGTGCCGCTGAGCACGCCGGCCGCACTCAGGCTCACGCCCACCGGCGGGCTGCCGGAGACCACGGTGTAGACGTAGTCGCCACTGCCGCCCGCAGCCTGGAAGCGGGTCTGGTTGGGCGCGCCGTAGTTCCAGGACAGGTTGCCCGCCGCCGGCGTCATGGTCAGCACCGGTGCGGTCACCTCCAGGCTGAACAACTGCCCGACCGTGAAGGGGCCAGTGCCGGTGCTGCTGTCGCGCGCGCTGACCGTGAAATTGGCCGCGCCCACGCGCGTGGGGGTGCCGCTGATGGTCAGGCTGTCCGTACTGGTGGCGGTCACGTTCAGGCCGGCCGGCAGGCCGCTGGCGTTGAAGTCGCGGTACGGTGCCTGGCCCCCGCTCCAAGTGAAGGTGCGGCTGTAGGCGCTGCCCGCACGGACGCTGCCCGGGCCAGAGTCGGCGATGGCGATGTTCGGGTCGCGCACCGCAACCGAGATCAGCGCCGGCGCCGAAGCGCCGACCGCATTGCGGGCGACGTAGCTGAAGCTGTCGTTGCCGGCATAACCGGCGTTGGGCGTGTACACCAATTCCTCGCCCGCCACTTCGGCGCGGCCGTGGGCCGGCGCGGTGGCGATCTCCAGCGCAGTAGCGGCGCCGCCATTGATGGTCGGGCGCAACCGCCCGGCCACGCCGTAGTCGGTGGCGATGCTGCCCGGCGTGGCCACCGGCGCGATCTCGTCCACGCTCAGGCGGTAGTCCTGGGTGACCGAATGCGGGCCGCCGCCGCTGCTGTCGGTGGCGCGCACGGTGAAGCCGGTGGCGCCCGGCGCGGTCGGCGTGCCGGAAATGGCGCCGTCGCTGGACAGGCTCAGGCCGGCCGGCAAGGCGCTGCCGGCGTCGAGTTCGTAGCGATACGGAGCCACCCCGCCGCTGGCGGGATTCAGGATCGCGCTGTAAGGAGTGCCGCGGGTGGCATTGGCCAGCGAAGTCGGCGGCAGCTGCAAATCCGGCGGCGCGATGGAGAGGGTATAGGTGCGCTCGCCGGTGAATCCTCCGCCGGAGGAACTATCGCGTGCGGTGACAGTAAAGGTGAAGTCGCCGGAGGATGTCGGCGTGCCAGACAGAACGCCGAGCGAACTCAATCCCAAGCCTGGCGGAAGCTGCGCCGCCGGCATGCTGAATACATAGGACGCAGTGCCACCACTGGCCTCGAACACAACCAGGAAATCGGACCCGGCTCTTGCGCTGGGCAAAGCATCGGGCATGATCGCGATGCTCGGCGGCGCGATCGACAGGCGGTAGTCGCGATTGCCGGAAAAGCCATTCGCGTCGATCGCGCGGAAACGCAGGTTGAACTCGCCCGCCACGCTCGGCGTACCCGACAGGCGCGCGCCGGACAGGCCCAGGCCGGGCGGCAGCGGCGTGGACACATCGACCTCGAAGCGGTACGGCGCGGTGCCGCCGCTGGCATCGAAATCGACCGAGTACGCGGCGCCGAAGCTGCCGCCGGGCAGCGTATCCGGGCCGAGCACGATGGTCGGCGCGGCCGCCACGGTGACGATGTACTCGCGGGTGCCGACGTTGCCGCTGCCGTCGGTGGAGGTGCTGTCGTCGGTGGAGGACACGCGGAAGCGATAGTTGCCGGCAAGGCTCGGACGGCCGCTCAACAGGCCGGTGCTGCTCAGGCTCAAGCCCGGCGGCAGCGGCCCGGGCGCGGCCTCCACGGCGTAGCGGTACGGCGCGTAGCCGCCGCTGCTTTGCAATTGCTGGGAGTAGTCGATGCCTACCGCCATCTCCGGCAGAGTCGCCGGGGCGATCTGCGGCGCGGTGAATTCGGCCTCCAGCACATAGGTCTTGTTCGCCGTCAGCGGGGTGGGCGTGCTGGAATCGGTCGCGGTGACGGTGATGGGGAACTCGCCGCGCTGGCGCGGGGTGCCGCTGAAACGGCCTCCGCTGAAGACCACGCCATCGGGCAGATCGCCGGCGACGGCGAAGGCATAAGGCCCTACCCCGCCTTCGGCGCTCAAGGACTGGCTCAACGCCTGGCCCAGGCGCAGCGCGATGATGTCGGGCGTGATCCGGATCGCCGAAGTGGCCGGGCGGATGGTCACGTTGACCTGGACGGTATTGCCCAGGCCATCGCCGAAGACGAAGCTGTCGGAGGTGGCGGTGTTGCCGCCGTGGATGTAGGTGACTTGCTGGCCGAGCACGTCGATGCTCATGCGGCCGTGCTCGGGCGGGTCCACGCCGGGCGCGTCCTCGCCGCCGATGCCCAGGTCGTCGGGGCCGTCGCAGGCAGAGGCGTCGATGGTGTAGTTGCCGCCGTTGTCGACGGTGATGTTGAAGGGGCCGCAATGCGGCGACGGCGCGGCCGCCAGCGGGCCGGTCCAAGCCGCCAGCAAGGCCGCCAGCAACCACAGCCAGGCGCGCACGGCGCGGGAGGGCTGGACGCGGCGGGCACGGGCCTGCGTCGCGCAACGCGTCGAAAGAGCTTGCATCGGTGGTTCCCCTCACGCCGCCGGGTCCCGCCGCCTCCCGCAGGGGTGCCCGGTCGCTCCGCTCGCGCGGATACGCTGTCGATCGATGCGGCGCCGTCCTTGCGCCTGCTTCCGTTTGTATGAACGCAAACCGGCGCCAAGACCGGACGTCCGGTCACAGCCCCGGTTTGCGTTGTGCCCAGTCATGGCGCGCCAGCGCCATGCCGCGCCCGGCCCGAGCGCCGCGTCCTGCCCCGGCAGCGGCGCCGCGCTCGCCGGCCACCGCAAGCAGGCCGTGGCGCTATCGCTTCGGCCCATCCTCAGGGGAATGAAATGACCGAAATCTATTTGGGGCAGATCCTGGCCTTCAGCTTCGCCTTCACACCGAGGGGTTTTCTACCGTGCGACGGGCGCCTGGTCCCGATCGCCCAGAACCAGGCCCTTTTCAGCTTGCTCGGCACCCAGTACGGCGGCGACGGCCGCACCACCTTCGGCCTGCCGGACCTGCGCGGACGCACGCCGGTGGGGGCCGGCCGTTCGGTGGATCCGGGTTGGAACCCCTCGCCTTACCCGATGGGCGAGCGCAGCGGCGTGGAATCGGTGACCTTGCTGCCCACGCAACTGCCGGCCCACACCCATGGCCTGGACGGCTGCGACACCGCGGCAGTCTCGCGCAGCCCGCGCGGCGCACTGTACGCCACCGCCAGCAAGGCCATCTATGCCGATGTCGGCGGCGCCCAGGTGCCGCTGGCGTCCTCCAGCCTGTCCGCGGCCGGCGGCACCCAGCCGCATTCCAACCTGCAACCGCTGTTGGCGCTGAACTACTGCATCGCCACCGTGGGCATCTTCCCCTCGCGCAACTGACCTCGCCGCGCGCTCGCGCGCCTTTCTTCACCGGAGCATTCCACGCCATGAGCGAACCCTACCTCGGCGAGATCCGCATGTTCGGCTTCGGCCGCGTCCCGCAGAACTGGAAACCCTGCGACGGCAGCGTGCTGTCGATCGCCGCAAACGAAACATTGTTCAGCCTGATCGGCACCGTCTATGGCGGCGACGGCGTGAACACCTTCGCCCTGCCCGACCTGCGCGGGCGGGTGTCGCTGTCGGCCGGCACCGGCCCGGGGCTGAGTCCCTATGTGCTGGGCCAGATAGGCGGCGCCGAAAGCGTCGTGCTGACCAGCTCGCAGATGCCCGCGCACACCCACTTCCTCCAGGCCACCACCCAGATCGCCACCGAAGTCACGCCCTCGGCCGGACGCGAGTTGGGCGCCCTCAGCGGCGACACCATGTACCTGACCGACATCAGCGGCCAGGCGCCCATCCCGATGGATGCCAGGGCGGTCGCGCCGGCCGGCGACACCCAACCGCACGACAACCTCATGCCCACCTTGCCGGTGCAGTTCTGCATCGCCGTGGCCGGCGTCTATCCGCAGTCCAGTTGACCCCTTTCCGTCCCGCGCCTGCGCGGGCGACGCTTACGAGGAATCCATCCATGAGCGATCCTTTCATCGGCCAGATCCAGTTGTTCGGCTTCGACTTCGCGCCCCGGGGCTGGGCCGCCTGCAACGGTGCGATCATGCCGCTGCGCCAGTTCTCCGCCCTGTTCTCGCTGCTCGGCACGCAGTACGGCGGCGACGGGGTCAACACCTTCGCCCTGCCCAACTTCGCCAACCGCGCGGCCTGCCACCGCGGCCCCGGCCCCGGCCTGACTCCGCGCGAGATCGGCGCGAGCTTCGGCAGCAACCAGGTGACCCTGACCCCGGCGCAGATGCCGGCGCACACCCATGCCTTGCAGATCTACGGCCAGAACGATCCCAGCAAGCGCGCTTCATCGCCCAGCCCCGGCAATGCGCTGGGTACGCCGGTGGCCAGCGCGTTCGCACCGGCCGACAGCGCCAACGCGCCCTTCGCCCCCAACGTGATCGGGCCGGCCGGCAACGGCCTGTCGCACGAGAATCGCCAGCCGTATCTGGCGACCAACTTCTGCATCGCGCTGGACGGCGTGTTCCCGGCGTTCGAGTGACCGCGATGGCGAACCCGCCCGGGCCGCCGCCGCTGTGCTTCCCGGCCGCGCGCAGCGACGCGCTGGCCGCGGACGCAGGCCTGCGCGCGCGCGGCGTGGCCCTGCGCGCGGCCGGCGCGCACGACCGCGATTGGTTGTGCGCGCTGTACCGGCGCCAGCGTGCGGCCGAGTTCGCCGGACTGGACTGGCCGCCGCCGGCGCTGGCCGCGTTCCTCGACCAGCAGTTCGCATTGCAGCACTCGCACTACGTGCGCCACTACGCCGCCGCCGATTTCCTCGCGGTAGAGCGCCAGGGCGAGCCGCTGGGCCGGCTGTATCTGCTGCGCGAAGCGCCCGAGCACTTGCTGGTGGACATCAGCCTGTTCGCCCATGCCTGCGGCCAGGGCCTGGGCAGCGCACTGATCCGCTGTGCCCAGGCGCGCGCCGGAGACGAGGGCTGCGGCCTGCGCCTGCACGTGGAGCACGACAACCCGGCCGCGCAGCGCCTGTATGGGCGGCTGGGCTTCGAGTTGATCGAATCGCTGCCCACCCATGCGCGGATGCGCTGGCGGCCGTCGGCGTCGGCGGACGAGTGAACGCGAGCGCGGGTGCGACTCAACGGCTCAGTTGAAGACCGCCTGGTAGAGGAAGCCCTCGCGCTCGCGCGCGACCGGCACCAGGAACACGCCGGCCTCGCCCAAGGAGGCATGGCGCAGGGTGTAGGTCTGCTGCGGGAACAGGAACGGGGACGGATTGCGGAACAGCAGCGAGAACGGCGCGCGCTGCGACTGCGGCCGAGTGCTCAGGGCGCGCGCTTCCACCAACACGAACGGCACCTCCATCGAACGCGCGCCGTCCTCGCCGATGCGTGCGTAGTAGGTCTCGTTCACGTGCGCGGCGAAATGTTCCAGCGTCAACAGGTCCATCGCAGGCTCCCCGGGCCGAAGGCGCATGGTCCCCGCGCCGGCCGGCGCTTGCAAGTCCCGGCGCCGATACGATGAGCGAAGGCGGCCGGAAGCGACCGTCCCCGGCCCGGCCGCGAACGCGCGCGCCCAGTGCGCGCGGCCACGACCGGGCCGACGAAGGCGCGGGCGTCCTGCCCGCTGGCTTCCACCACTGACGAGGGATGAAAGTCGTCCTGACCCTGGCGCCGGGCGCGCGAGGCATCCGGCTCGAATCCCAGGCTGGCGTCGAGGCAGCGCTGGGTGGCGCTCTCTCGGCCGCGCGAACCGTCTTGCGCGGCGCAGGACGCAGCGCGTGTGCGTTCCTGCGGCTTCGCGTCCCTGGAACCCGCGCTTTTTGGAATCTGCGCTTGTGCGGTTCGTGCTTGTCCGGTTCGTGCTTGTCGGTTCCGCGCTTGTCGGTTCCGTGCTTGTCGGTTCCGCGCTTGTCGGTTCCGCGCTCGGCGATTTCTCACTTGTCGGTTCGCGCTTGTCGAGTTCGCGCCCACCGGGTTCGCGCCCGGTGGGCCGCGTGTCCGGTCCGCGCCGGTCGCGGCGTCCGCGCAGCGAAGCCGGCGGACGCCGCGGACCGGCCGAGCCAGGGGAGACCGCAAGCTCCGGGGGCGGCAAGCGCGGCGCGACCGGCCCACCGCCACCACGACGAGGCGGCGGCCGATGTGCGCACCTGCGCGCAGGCCCATGCCCTGCCCCGGAGACTGCGTTTCGAGCGGCGCGCTGGGCGCCGGCCGTCCCCTACCCCCTTCCGAGGGGTAGCCTGGGCGAAGCCGCGCCGATCGCGGCCCCGCTGCCTGCCGCGGCGCTACAAGGCCGCCGCCCGCTCGGCCGGCGCGGCGGCGCGGCCGATCGCGGTCACCGCGACCATGGCCTCGGCGCTGTCCTCGCCGGCCTGGACGCGATAGGTGTAAGTGTCCACGCCCTCGAAGCCCGGATCGGGCGTGTAGGTGGCGCGGCCTCCCTGGATCGACACCGTGCCATGGCGCGGCGCCATCGCCAGGCTGTAGCGCAACGGCCGGCCATCGCCGACCGCGCCGCGCAACGCGACCGTCGCCGGCGCGCCGTCGATGCTGTGGGTGGCCAGGTCGGCGGCCGACAGCGGCGTATAGCGCAGCAGCGCCAAGCGCTCGCGTTCGACCAGGGCGCGGGCGCGCTCGGGATGGATGTGCCCGGCGGACGCCTTGGGCGTTCGCGGCGCAGCGATGGCATCGGCCGGTTCCGGTCGCGTCGCCTGCGACGCGGCCGGGCCAGCCTGGACCGGAGCGGGGGCGCCTGCCGCGCCGGCGCCGAGCGCGGCCAGCGCCAGGCCCAGTACGAGACGCCCCTGGATACTCTTGTAAGGCATGCGGACTCCTTGTGCGTGCGGAGGGATATCCGGACCGCGCTCGCTGCGCATGCGGGTTCGGTCGAGGCTGCAGTCCGCGTCTCGACCGGCCGCTCGGCGGGCGTCCTGCCCCGGGTCCGGACCCGCTCGCGACCTCCTGTCGCCAACGGGAAAGCATGATCGCAGGCAGGCGTCGCAGAGACCGAGACCACGCGACGGGCGAAGCCGCGCAACGCGCAAAGAGTGCGACGTGACCGGTTGCATGCAAGCGAGCGCACGCACGCGGCCACATGCAGGCTGGCGCAGGCGAGCCGGTGCGTGCGATCAGGCGCCTGCGATCAGGCGCGGCCGAACGAACGCCTGCGAGCAGGCACCGAGCATCGGGTCGATATCGGCGAACGCGCGCCGTTGTGCAGGCCGGCGCCGCGGCTCGCACTCGTCATCGTGCGCGCGCTGGCGATGGCCAGGACGCTGCGCAGTGCGGGCGAGGCCCAGAGCGCCCGCATTTTCGCGCCGGAGCCTGCAAACGGGCATCCGGGCGCGAATGCGGCGAATCGAGTCGATGCCCGCGATCGCGCACTCTGCACAGACCGGTGCCGTGGTCCCGCGCTCATGGCCGTGCGCGGGTGCGCCGGCAGCGACAGGGCGCCGCGCAACGCGACGCGGCCCAGTTCAGCCCGGCCAGCGCCTGCTGCGAGCCGACGCCGAAGTGTGCGGGCGCCGGCGAACCGAGCTGATGCCAGCAAGCGCGCGCTTGCACAGGCAGCGCCGCGGCCTGCGCGATGGCCGTGCGCGCGCGCTGGCAATGACCAGGGCGCCGCGCAGCGCGCGGCGCGGCCGGGCTCAGTATTGGCCCATGTAGTCGCGCTTGCCGATCTCCAGGCCGTTGCTGCGCAGGATCGCGTAGGCGGTGGCGACGTGGAAATGGAACTGCGGCAAGCCGTAGTGCACCAGGTAGTCGTGGCCGCCGAAACGGCGCTCCTTGGGCGTGCCGGGACGCAGCACGATCTCGCGGTCCTCGGCACCTTCAAACAGCTCCGGCTCCAGGCTGCGCAAGAAGCCGTCGCTGGCGGCGATCAGCGCTTGCAGGCCGGCGAAGCCCGGGGCTTGTTCCTCCATCGCCGGCATCGGCACGTCGGCCAGGCGTGCGCCGATGCCGCGGGCGAAGTCGCAGGCGATCTGGACCTGGCGCACCAGCGGGAACATGTCCGGAAACAGCCGCGCCTGCAGATAGGCGTCCGGCTCGATCCCGCGCTCACCGGCGTGGTCCTGGGCGCGCTGCAGGATCGCGCCGAGGCTGCCGAGCAGTTGCCGCAGCGGCGGGACGGAAGCGGAATACATCGTGATCGGCATGGCGGACAGGCCCGCGACGGGCGCGCAAGAAGGGGCGCTCATGGTACGACGCGGGCGCGCGCACGCTCCAGCACTGACGCATGGATCGCTTCCGGCGGGGGCGCGCGGTCCGGCGCGGGCCTGGGCCGATCCCGCGCCTCGCGATGCCGCGAACGGCCCACCCTCGCGGCCGCATCGGCCAGCCCCCGCCAGGCGGAAATCGCGCAAGCCCGGCGAGTTCCGTGTGGCACGGCTGCGTACTTGGGCACTGGCAGGCTCGACGCGGCCGCGGTCCGCCCTGCTGAGATCGGCCCTGCTGAGATCGGCCCTGCTGAGATCCGCGCTGTTGAGATCCGCGCTGTTGAAGCCAGCGATGCTCCATGCAGCGATGCCCCACGCCGCCGTGCTGCGTCCAGTCAGGCTGCGTCCCAACCCGCCGTATTCGGCCCTGCTGCCTGCGGCCGCGCGCCGCCTCGTCAGCCTCGTCAGCCTCGCCCCGCGTCGCCCGCGCCACGCGCGCGCTTTCCGCCGCGCCGCGCTGCCGCGCGCGGCGCATCCAGCGCCGCCGCCCAGCGCTGCGGGCCGGCGCCCTGGTCGCCCCAGGTGTCGTCCGGATTGGCCAGGCGGCAACGGTCCAGCGACAGGCAACCGCAGCCGATGCACTGGTCCAGGGTGTCGCGCATCAGGCTCAGGTGGGCGATGCGCTGTTCCAGCTCCTCGCGCCAGGCCGCCGACAGGCGCGCCCAGTCCGCGCGCGTGGGCACGCGCGAATCGGGCAGCGTGTCCAGCGCCTCGCGGATGCTCGCCAGCGGCATGCCCACGCGCTGGGCCACCCGGATCACCGCGATCCGGCGCAAGGTGTCGCGGCTGTAGCGGCGCTGGTTGCCGGCCGTGCGCACGCTGTGGATCAGGCCCTTGCTCTCGTAGAAATGCAGGGCCGAGACGGCCACGCCGGAACGTTCGGCGACTTGGCCCACGGTCAGTTCCATGGCGACTCCGCTGGCGACAGACAAACCGGCCCAGCGCCCGGCGCGACCCGCGGCGAACCCGCGACGAATCGCCCGATCGCGCCAATCCGGCGCGCTTGACCTTGACTTAAGTTGAGGTTCTATCCTGCGTCGCGTCTCCCCTCGACGTCAAGCCATGGCCCAGCTCCACGCTCACTCACAGTCCCCTGCGCCGGCGCCGGTCAAGGCCGTGGTGTTCGACCGCTACGGCGCGCCCGAGGTGCTGCACGCCATCGACCTGCCGATGCCGCTGGCCGGCCCGGGCGAGGTACGGGTACGGGTGCGCGCGGCCGGCGTGCGGCCCAGCGACATCGCCCTGCGCAGCGGCCGCGCGCGCCGTGCCGGGCGCGAGCGCGCGGACGCATTCCCGCGCCGGCTCGGCAACGAGTTCGCCGGCGTGGTCGACCAAGTCGGCGCCGGGGTCGAGGACTTGCAGCCCGGCGACGAAGTGATGGGCTGGGCCGAGGCGATGAGCTATGCCGAAGTGCTGACCGTGCCGGCGCGGCAGGTCGTGCACAAGCCGGCGACCATGTCCTGGGCGGTCGCCGGCGCCCTGCCCTCCACCGGCCAGACCGCGCACGGCGCGCTGCGCCGGATCGGCGTGGCCGCGGGCGAGACCGTGCTGGTACACGGCGCGGCCAGCGGCATCGGCAGCGTCGCGGTGCAACTGGCGCGGGCCTGGGGCGCGCGCGTGATCGGCAGCGCCGCCGAGGAGGACCATGCCTATCTGCGCGCGATCGGCGCGCTGCCGGTGCGCGAGGACGCCGCCGGCCCGACGCAGGCACGCGCGCTGGCGCCGCAGGGCGTGGATGCGGTGTTCGACGCCATCGGCGACGCCAGCGCCCTGGCTTGGCTGGCCCTGGCCGGCGATCCGGCCCGCGCCGCGACCCTGCGCGAGGATGCCCAGGCGCGGCGCCTGGCGCTGCCGGTGGCGCGCGGCCAGCGCAGCCGCGAGCGCTTGGCCGAACTGGTGCGCATGCACCAGCGCCATGGCCTGCTGGTGCCGGTGCGCGAGATGTTCCCGCTGGCCCGCGCCGCCGACGCCCACCGCGCGGTCGAGCGCGGCCCCGGCCGCGGCAAGGTCGTGCTGATGGTCTACCAGGCCATGCCGATGCAGCGGACGGCGTGATGGATGATGCCGCGCAGCGCACTGCGCGCGAGGCGGCTGCGCGTACCGCGCAGTCGGCTGCCGAAGGCGCTTCAGCCCCGACGGCTGCGGCCGGGCGACCGGTAACGCGGATCGGAAGCGGCGGGGATGAAGCGCCTCCTGCAGTCGATTGCGGCGTAAGCGCCGCCGCGCCCGCGGCGGCTGCGGCGGGCGTCCCGGTCCCCGACTCCGGCGAATCGGAACTGGCCCGGCGGGCCGGAGCCGCCGGGACCGAGGCGCCCGCCGCAGCCGCTGCCGCGCGTGCGCGCTTGTTCGATCCGGGCCACCGCGCCCTCAGCGTGGGCGCGGTGGCCCTGGTCGCCCTGGTCGCGTTCGAGGCGCTGGCCGTGACCACCGCCATGCCGACCGTGGCGCGCGCGCTCGATGGCCTGGCCTGGTACGCGCTGGCCTTCGGCGGCACCCTGGCCGCGAGCGTGGTCGGCATGGTCGCGGCCGGCCGCTGGGCCGACGCGCGCGGCCCGGCCGCGCCGCTGCGCCAGGGCATCGCCTGGTTCGCGCTGGGGCTGGCGCTGGCCGGGCTGGCGCCGGGCATGGGCTGGCTGGTGGCCGGGCGCGTGGTCCAGGGCTTCGGCGGCGGCCTGATCTCGGTGGCCTTGTACGTGGTGGTCGGCCGCGCCTATCCCGAAGCGCTGCGGGTCAAGGTCTTCGCCGCTTTCGCCGCGGCCTGGGTGGTGCCGGCGGTGGTCGGGCCGGCGGTCAGCGGCGCCATCGTCGAGCACCTGGGCTGGCGCTGGGTGTTCCTGTCGGTGCCGGCCGTCGCGGTGCTGGCCGCGGCCCTGGTGCTGCCGGCGCTGCGCGGCCTGGGTCCGGAACCGGCGGCCGCGGCGCCCGGCGAAGCCGCCCCGGCCCAGGCCGCGCGCCTGGGCTGGGCGATGTTGGCCACCGCCAGCCTGCTGGCCCTGCACTACGGCGGCCAGCAACGCGGGTGGCCGGCGCTGGCCTTGCTGCTGCCGGCGATCGCCGCACTGGCCCTGGCCGCATCGCGGCTGCTGCCGGCCGGCGCGCTGCGCGCCGCCCGCGGCCTGCCGACGGTGGTGGCGCTGCGCGGCATCGCCGCCGGTGCCTTCTTCATGAGCGAGGCCTTCATTCCCTTGCTGCTCTCGCGCGAGCGCGGTCTGTCGCCGACCTGGGCCGGGCTGGTGTTGACCCTGGGCGCGCTGGGCTGGTCCGGCGGCTCGTGGCTGCGCGGGCGCAGCGCGCAGGCGCGGCAACCGCAGCGCTATCTGCAAGCCGGGCTGGCGCTGGTCGCGCTGGGAGTGCTGGCGATCGCAGCGCTGGTGGCGCCGGCCGCGCCGCTGGCGCTGGGCATCGGCGGCTGGGTCCTGGCCGGCTTCGGCATGGGCCTGGTCTACCCCACCTTGTCGGTGCTCACGCTGGAGCTGTCCGCGCCCGGCCAGCAAGGCCTGAATTCCTCGGCCTTGCACCTGGGCGATGCGATCTACACCGCGACCGCGCTGGCGGTCGGTGGGTCGGTGTTCGCCGCGCTGTTCGCGCGTTCGCCGGAGTGGGCGTTCGGCTGCGGCTTCGCCATCGCCTTCGTCCTGGCCGCAGCGGGGTCGATGCTGGCGGGGCGGGTCGTGCCCAACGCGGCCTGAGCGCAGCGCGGCCGATCGCTATCGGCCGCTGCGGCGCTCGCCGCGGCTCAGGGGCTGCCGGCGTGGGCCGCGCGCAAGGCCTGCGACGGCTGCGAGGCCAAGCGCTGGTACAGCGCCACCACCTGCGTCATCAGGCTGTCGGTGCTCCAGGCGCGCGCGTCCTGCGGGCCGGCGGCGGACAGTTCCGCGCGCAGTTGCGGCGAGCGCAGCACCCGCGCGACCTGGGCGGCGAAATCGTCCACGTCTTCCCCGGCGACCACCGCGCTGCGTGCGCCGCGCAGCACGGTGGCGGTGCCCATGACCGCGGTGGACACGATCGGCACGCCCAGCGCCATCGCTTCGATCAGCACCAGGCCCTGGGTTTCGGTCGGCGAGGCGAAGACGAAGGCATCGCCGGCGCGGTAGGCGTCGAGCAAGGCGGTGCGCCGGTCCAGGTTGCCGAAGAAGCGCACGTTCGCGTCCAGGCCGTAGTCGTGCGACAGGCGCTTGAGCCGCTCCGCGTCCGGGCCTTCGCCGGCGATGATGAACAACAACGTCGGGAAATCCGCGACCAGGCGCCGCACCACCTGCAGCAGGAAGGCGATGTTCTTCTCCACCGCCAGGCGGCTGACCGTGACCAGGGTCGGCCGGCCGGGCTCGATGCCGTGCTCGGCGCGGAAGCGCGCGCCGTCGCCGCGCACGAACTCGTCCAGGTCGATGCCGGTGGGCAGCACGGTCGAGGGCGTGGTCACGCCGTAGCGGTCGAGCACCTCGACCATCTGCGCGGTCGGCACGATCAAATGGTCCACGCCATGGCACAGCAGGCGCGAGAGCCGGCGCGCGAGCAGCCGGAGCAGCGACACCGGCGCCCACGGCAGGTAATGGCCGATGTATTCCTCGAAATAGGTGTGGTAGGTCTCCACCGTCGGCCGGCCGCTGGCCTGGGCCAGGCGCACGCCCAGGCGGTGGGCGCGGAACGGGGTGTGGATGTGGATCACGTCCCAGGGCCGCGCGGCCAGCGCCGGCAGGAGGCGGCGCAGTTCCGGCGCGCGGATCAGCCGGTCTTCCGGGTCGAAGAAGATCACCCGCGAGGCCAGCCGCAGGATCTCGAACTCCTCGCTCTGGTGCCGCTCCTGGCCGCTGCCGGGGCCGTAGTCGGGCACCACCAGGGTGACTGCGTGGCCCATCCGCGCCAGCGACTGGGCGAAGGTGCGGATCGAGGTCGACACTCCGTTGACCCGCGGGAAGTACACGTCCGAGAGCATCAGGATGTTCATCGCGCCAGCCTAGGCCGGCTGCGTGACCGGACTGTGGCGGGCGGTCCGCGCCGGCGCAGCGGCGCTCTACCCGGGCGCCCTACCCGGGGGCGCTGGCCGCGGCCCGGCCGGCCGGCGGCGCCGCGGTGGGCGCGCAGGCGCCGGCCCCCGGTGCCGCCGCGCGCTGCGCCGCCCGGGCCTCGCCCGGCAGCTCCAGCAGCAGCGGCGAGCCCAGGACGCTGTCGGGGTGGAAGCGATTGAGCAGGTGGATCGCGCCGCTCACGCCCGTCATCAGCCCCGGCGTGAAGGTGTCGCGGGCCAGGCTGCCGACCGCGCCGCTGTATTCCTCGATCGCCGAGACGATGCGCGCGGCGGCCCAGCGCGGTGTCTCGGCGCCGCCGTCCGGGTCCAGTCGGGCGGCACGCTGCAACAGCTCCCACAGCCCCAGGTCGCCGTGGCAGAGGGTATGGCCCAGGCCCCAGCCACCGCGCCCGGCAACGGCGGCGGCGCGGCGCAGCGCCAAGCCGTGGCGGGCCTCGCCGGTGCGCGCGTACAGGTCGGCCGCGGCCAGGCCGATGCCGACGCTGCCGTGGCACCAGGCATGCAGCAATTGGGTCTCCTCCAGGTCGCGGGCATCGCGCCAGCAACCCAGCGCAGGGTCAAAGAGCGCGTCCTCGAAGGCGAAGGCGCGATCGGCCAGTGCTCGCCAGCGCGCGCGGTCGCGCTCGCCGCCGGCCCCGCTGAGGCTGATCCGGCGCAGCGCCCAGCCGATCCCGCTGGCGCCGTGGGCGAAGCCGCCGACCGGCCGCGGGAACAACCCAGTCGGCCAGCAGGCGCCGCCGCGTTCGTCCAGGGCATGGGTCTCCAGGTGCAGCGCGGCCTGCGCGGCCAGGTCCAGCCAGCAGGCCTCGCCGCGCGCCTGCGCCAGTTGCAGCAAGGGCACGATCGCGCCGGCGGCGCCTTCGAGCAGGTCGAAATACTCGTCGCTGGCGAAGCCGGCTTCGGCCAGCGCCTGGGCGCGGGCGCCGGCGTGGTCGAGCATCCAACGCTGGCCCAGCAGTTCGTGCAGGGCCAGCCACGTCCAGACTTGCGCGCCATAGCCGATCCAGCCGCCGACCGCGCCCGGCGCTTCGGCCGCTTCCATCGCCTCCAGCGAGCGCAGCGCCCCGTCCAGGGTCGCGTCCAGACCTTCGACCGGGTCGGCCCGCCCCTGCGCGCACTCGCTGCGGTAGCCGGCCAGGGCCAAAGCCACGCCGCCCAGGCCGGTGTAGAGATCGGCCTGCAGCGGCCGGGTGATCCAGCCGCCGCGGCCGAGCACCGGGCTGATCCAGGTGACGCTGCCGTCGCCGCCGCGCACGGCCAGGCGCAGCAACTGCGCGACCGCCTGCGCGGCCAGCCGGCGCCGGCGCAGGTCCAGCTCGCGCGCATGCGGGTTATGGGCGATCACCCCGCCGCGCGCGCGTTCGCCGCGGCCCATGCGCTGGTTGAGCTCGACCACCACCAGCGCGCTGCGGATGGTCAGCGCTTCCAGCTCGATCCGCATCGCCCGCCAGCGTTGCAGGGTCGACTGCAACTGCGCCGGCGCCAGCGGCGCGGCGAACAGCGGCACATCGCCGTAGCGCAGGTCGTCGATCTCGGCCTGGATCTGCGCCGGCGCGGAGGGCGCGATCGGCAACACCGCGGCGTTGCGCGCGAGCAGGTCGCGCGCACGTTCGACCGCTTTGGCCTCCCCGTGCAGCGAGGCCGGATGCCAGAGCATGCGCAGCAGTTCGACATAGACCTGGGTGGGGCGACGGATGTCGCGCACGCGGCAACCGAGGAAGTCCTCCAGCCAGGGCGCCAGCGCGCCTTCGGCGTCGAGCCTGCGCAAGCGCGCGGTGAGCTCCTGGAAGCCGGCGTCCACCTGGTCCCAGAAGCGGGCCGGATCGGGCTGCGGACTGGGATGGTTGCGGGCTCCGCCGAACTCGGTCTCGATCACTTCCAGGCGCGCCCGCGGCGTGCCCTCCTCGACGATGCCGGGCACCCGTACCCGCGGCTGCTCGCCGGGCAACGCGCCGGCGGCGGACACGTCCACCCCGCCCAGGCCCAGCAGCGGCGCGCGGAAGGGCACGATGCCGGTGCGCAGCACCGAGGTGCGCACGCCTTCGGAGGCCAAATCGAAGGCCTCGCCGCGGCCGGACGGCGGCGAGGGCCGCTCGATCGCGAACAGCGTCTCCACATCGATCGCCACCGGCACCGGGCCGGCGGCGATCAGGTTTTCCTGGTGGATGTCGGTGCCGCCCAGCGCCTGCAGCACCGCCAGCCAATGCCCGAGGCGGCGGTAGAACGCGCTCAGTTCGGCATCGTCGGCGCAATAGCGCTGCTCGACGAAGGCGGCCCAGCCGTAATCGCCGCGATCGAGCACCGGCGGCACCCGGATGCGCGGCTCCTCACCGGCGAACACCCGCGCCAGGAACGCGTCCAGAGTGGCATCGATGCGCAACGAGCGGGGCTTGTACATGACCCGCCCGCCCTCCAACCGCAACTGCGCCACGCTCTGGCCGCCGGCATGCAGGTCGCCCTCGCCGGTGGACAGTTCCAGCAGGCGCCCGGCCGGGCGGCCGAGCAGGCCCGACAGCGCATCGCGGTCGGCGGCCAGGCGCGCGCCCAGCGCCAACAGCGCGCGGCATTGTCCGTCCAGGGCCCGGTGCAAGCGCGGATGCAGGGCCGGATAGCGCTGGCGCAAATGCGCGTGGAAGGCCTCGGTGGCGGCCCGTTCGAGGAAACTGCCGAACTGGGCGGCGTCGTCGCTGCCCTGCAACTGGCCGCCCAGGCGCGCGGCCTGCAGTTCCAGCAACAGCAAGCGGTTGAGCTTGAGCCGGGCATTGTCGTTGAGGGCGCGCTCGCCGGCGCTGCGCAGCGCCCGGCGTTCGTCCGCCTCCAGCGCCAGCTCGTCCAGCCCGTGCGCCAGGCGCGCGCGCACTGCGGCGGTGAAATCCAGGATCAGGGGAAGAAACGAATCGCCGCTGCGGGGCTCGCTCATCGGCTGCGCATCCTGCGGAAAAGAGGTCGTCGAAGCTGCCGGTATCTGCGCCTGTGCGCGTCGGTGCGCAGGTCGGAGGCGCCGGAGCGCATCGTGCAGGCTCCGCTCGCTGCGCGCCGGGCGCTCGCGGCGCGCGCCAGCGGAGGCCGGCGCGCGCCGTGCCCGTTCCCTGCCTGCTGGCCGGGGCGGACCTTACCCGGCCGATCGGCCGCGTTCGATCAGCAGCACTGCCCCGGCAGCGAGGCGGTGCAGGCGCTGCAGCGGGTCAGCGCCGGCAGGCTGGCATCGGTCAGCGCCTTCTCGGTCGCCGCCAAGCCTTCGATGTACAGCGGCCCGGCCGGGTTGCCGAAGCCTTCCACTTCCTCGCCGTTGAGCCAACCGGACACGATGTCGTCGATCTGTTGCATACACTTCTCCTTGTTCACAACATGAGTGGGATCGGTCGTGCTCCGCCCGGGCTCCGGGCGCGCCGGTTCCGATCGTTGACGTCGTACGTGGCGCGGACCGGCCAGAATGCAGGCATCGTTCCGATGCCGCCGAGCCGCTGGAAAAACCTGAGCGATCCGGAGCAAAAGATCAACTGTCACTTATCCTGTTGCGGCGCAGCAGGTTTCGCCGAAGCCACCGCCAAACGCGCAATCGGTCGCAACATACGCTTAGGTTCCGTGGCGTGGCGATCTGTGTTTGTGCGATCGCGCGCTCATCCTCGGCGCGGCCGCGCGCGCGCTCTGTCTTGACTCCTCCGACCAACGGCTCAATCCAGCGATGTCCAGCCCTTCTTCCGAGCATTCCGTCCCCGCCGCGCACGGCGATGTCCAACCGACCAACGGCAGCGCGCCGCGGCGCTGGCCGCGCCGGCTGCTCGCCGCGGCCCTGCTCGCCTGGGCCGCGTCTTCGGCCTATCAGGCGCTCAAGCCGCTGCCCGCCGGCGTGTCGATGGCCGGCCCGCTGCGCACTGCGCGCGAGGTCGCGCTGCTGACCGATGTCACCTGGGTCGATGCGGCCGGAGGCCGCCACAGCGAGCAGCGGGTGTTCGACGAAACCCTGCGCTTGATCGGCCAGGCCGAACGCGCGGTGGTCGCCGACCAGTTCCTGTTCAACGACTTCGCCGCCGACGCGGGCGGCGTGCGTCACCGACGCCTGAGCGAGGAACTGGCGCAGGCCCTGATCGCACGCAAGCGCGAGCGCCCGCAACTGCGCGCGGTATTGATCACCGATCCGATCAACACGCTCTACGGCGGCCTGCCCTCGCCGCGCCTGCAGGCGCTGCGCGCGGCCGGCGTGGAGGTGGTGACCACCGACCTCAAGCCCTTGCGCGCGCCCAACCCGGCCTGGTCGGGCCTGTGGCGCCTGTGCTGTGCCTGGGCCGGCAACGACGCCGAAGGCGGCTGGCTGGCCAATCCGCTCGGTCCCGGTCGGGTGACGCTGCGCAGTTGGCTGTCGCTGTTCAACCTCAACGCCAACCATCGCAAAACCCTGGTGGTGGATCAGGGCGAGGACTGGACCGCGCTGGTGGCCTCGGCCAACCCGCACGATGCCAGCAGCCTGCACGGCAACCTCGCCCTGCGCTTCAGCGGGCCGGCCGCGCTGGACGTGCTGGCCAGCGAACGGGCGGTGGTGGCGCTGTCCGGCGCGGCCTGGCCGCAGGGCCTGCCGGCAACCGCGCCGGCGCCGAGCATCGTCGATGCGACCAGCGCGCCGCGGGTGCAGGTGCTGACCGAGGGGCGCATCCGCGATGCCTTGGCCGCGGCCGTGGACGGCGCCCGTTCCGGCGACCGGATCGACATCGCGGTGTTCTACTTCTCCCATCGCGGCCTGATCGCCTCGGTCGTGGCCGCGCACCGCCGCGGCGTGGCCGTGCGCGTGCTGCTGGACCCCAACGAGGACGCCTTCGGCCGCAAGAAGAACGGCGTGCCCAATCGCCAGGTCGGGGCCGAACTGCAGCGCGCCGGGGTGCCGGTGCGCTGGTGCGACACCCACGGCGAGCAATGCCACGCCAAGCTGCTGCTGCGCAGGGGCCGCGACGGCCGCGCCGAGCTGATCGCCGGCTCGGCCAATTACACCCGCCGCAACCTGGACGACTACAACCTGGAAAGCAGCGCCCGCGTGCTCGCCGACGCCGACGCCCCGGTGGCGCAGCAGGCCGCGGCCTATTTCGAGCAGGCCTGGGGCAACCTCGACGGCCGCCGGATCAGCGCCGACTATCCGCGCTACGCCGACGACTCGGCCTGGCGCCGGCTGTACTACCGTTTCGGCGAAGCCACCGGCCTGTCGAGCTACTGAACCGCGCGCGGCGGCGCCCGCGCGTCTTCGCCGCTGCGACCGCGATGGCGTATCGTGCGCACATGGACGCACTGCGCTTTCTCCACGGCTACGACGAACGCGTACTCGCCCGGGTGCGCGCGCTGATCGATGCCGGCCGCCTGGGCGAGTACTTGCGCGAGCGCTATTCCAGCGCCCACGCGGTGCGCGACGACAAGGCCCTGTTCGCCTACGTGGTCGCGCTGAAGGACCGCTACATGCGCAAGAGCGAGCCGCTGAACAAGGTCGTCTACGACAACAAGCTGCATGTGGTGCGGCACGCGCTGGGCACCCATACTGCGGTTTCGCGAGTGCATGGCGGTCGGTTGCGGGCGGCGCGGGAGATCCGCATCGCCACCTTGTTCCGCGACGCTCCGGCCGAGTTCCTGGAGATGATCGCCGTGCACGAGCTGGCCCATCTCAAGCATCGCGACCACGACAAGGGCTTCTACCAGTTGTGCGCGCACATGAGCCCGGACTACCACCAGCTCGAATTCGGGCTGCGGCTGTACCTGGTCGAGCGCGAGCTGGGGCAGCCGGCGCCGGGCCAGCCCGCCTCGGCCGGCGCACGATCCGCCGGCCCGGCCTGACCCGCCCGGTGCGCAGGCGGCGGCGGAGGCTCAGACCCCGCTGACTGGATCGCGACCGTCGTTGCGGGCGCAGGCCTCCTCCCCAGGCAGGGTCTCGACGATGGCGAAGTAACGATCCCAGCACATCGCCCGGGGGCGCGGCCTGGCGGATGCGGCCGGCGCACGCGGCGGGGTGGATGCCGCCAGCCTGCGCGGGCGCGTTGCGCACGGGACTTGGCCTGTCTGGCGCGCCGCGCCGGCCGTACCGGCGGGCCCGGGCCGAGGCAGCGTTGGCCGCGCCCCAGGCGGGCCGCGCGTGGCCGCATCGTCCTCGCCCCCGTCATCGCCATCAGTCATCGCCCATCGCGGCCAGGGCGGCGGCCACGACCCCGACTGGCCCACCCGGCCGCGATCGGGCAAGGTGGGCCCTGGCCTCGTCCGGACGCACTGCGCCCATGACCGACTCCGCGCCCCTGCGCGTGGCCTTGATCGGCTACGGATTCGCCGGCAAGACCTTCCATGCGCCCCTGATCGCCGCCACCCCGGGCCTGTCCCTGCACGTGGTGGCCTCCAGCGATCCCGGCAAGGTCCACGCCGACCTGCCCCAGGCCCGCGTGCGGCCCGACCCGCTCGCCGCGCTCGCCGATCCATGCGTGGACTTGGCGGTCATCGCTACGCCCAACCACAGCCATGCGCCACTGGCCGAGGCCGCGCTGCGCGCCGGCAAGCACGTGGTGGTGGACAAGCCTTTCACGGTGGAACTGGACCAAGCGCGCGCGCTGATCCAGCTGGCCCAGCGCCAGCGCCGGCTGCTGTCGGTGTTCCACAATCGGCGTTGGGACAGCGACTTCCTCGCCGTGCGCACAGCGATCGAGCAGGGCCGCCTGGGCGAGGTAGCCACGCTGGAGTCGCGCATCGACCGCTTCCGCCCGCAGGTGCGCGCGCGCTGGCGCGAACAGGCCGGCGCTGCGACCGGTTTGTGGTGGGACCTGGGCCCGCACCTGGTGGACCAGGCCCTGCTGTTGTTCGGCCTGCCCGACCGGGTGGGCGCCAGCCTGGCGGTGCAGCGCCGCGGCGGCGAGGTCGCCGACTGGTTCCAGGCGGTGCTCGAACACGGGCCGCGCCGGGCGCTGCTGCAGGCCAGCATGCTGGCCGCCGGCGGCAGCGCGCGCTTCCTCGTCCACGGCGAACGCGGCAGCGCGCTCAAGCGCCGCGCCGATCGCCAGGAAGCGCAGTTGCTGGCCGGACTGCGTCCGGGCGCGCCAGGCTGGGGCGAAGACCCCGATCCGCTGGAACTGCACGACGGCAACGGCGGCGTGGTGCAGGCGCCCGCGCCGCCGGGCGACCAAGGCCGCTACTACGCTGGCGTGCGCGATGCACTGCTCGGCCTGGCGCCCAACCCGGTCCCGCCGGCGCAAGCGCTGGCGACCATGGCGGTGCTGGTCGCGGCCGAGCGCGCCGCACTCAGCGGCCAGGCCCAGGCCCTGCCCTTGACCGCGCGCGAGCGCGAGGACTTCGCCGCGTCGCCATGACCGGCGCGGCCTGCGTTCGCAACACCACCGGCGCGATGCGGGCACGGCACCACTCGGTCGCCACGCGCCGCCAACGCCGCCACCGCGCCGCCTTCAACTGCCGCTTACATTCCGCCGGCTACCGTGCAGGCATGGCCCGCTCCCCGCGCCGGCAGTGTCCGTTCCACGCCCCGTGCCCGGGGCGCGCGGCATGAGTGCGCAGTGCGATTACAGCTTCGGCATCGAGGAAGAATTCTTCCTGGTTCGCCCGCACAACCGCCTGCTGGCCGCGCAGGTACCGGCGCGCCTGCTCAAGCGCGCCCGCGCCGAGCTGGGCGAGTCCATCGACAGCGAACTGCTGCAATCGCAGATCGAGATTTCCTCGCCGGTGCAATGCGACCCGGGCCAGGCGCGCGCGCAACTGAGCCAGTTGCGCCGCGGCCTGTCGGCGCTGGCGGCCGAACACGGTCTGGCCTTGCTCGCCGCCGGCACCCACCCGCTGGGGCTGTGGCGCGAACAGACCGAGACCGACAAGCCGCGCTACCGCCGCCTGGTCGAGGATTTCCAGATCGTCGCCCGGCGCAGCCTGGTGTGCGGGCTGCACGTGCACGTGCAACTGCCGCCGGAGGTGGACCGGGTGGTGGCGATGAACCGCGCCATGCCCTGGCTGCCGCTGCTGCTGGCGCTGTCGGCGTCCTCGCCGTTCTGGGACCGCCTGCGCACCGGGCTGATGAGCTATCGCCAGGCCATGTACGACGAATGGCCGCGCACCGGCATCCCCGACTTCTTCGCCGACCAGGCCGACTACGACGATTTCGCCGAGGTGCTGCGCCGGGCCGGCGCGATCGCCGATGCGTCCTCGCTGTGGTGGGCCATCCGTCCTTCGCCGCGCTATCCCACCGTCGAGTTGCGCATCTGCGATGCCTGCACCCACCTGGACGACAGCCTGGCCATCGCCGCGCTGTTCCGCTGCCTGATGCGCCACATCGCCCGCCATCCGGACGCTGCGCCGCCGTGCAACGCCGCCGCGCGCCGATTGATCGACGAGAACCGCTGGCGGGCCAAGCGCTTCGGCCTGCAGGCGCAATTCCTGGACGCGCGCGGCCGGACCGAACCGGCGCAGGCGCAACTCCAGCGCCTGCGCGCGCTGTGCCTGCCCGAGGCGCAGGCCCTGGACTGCGTGCAAGCGCTGGAATCCCTGGACCGGATCGTCGAGCGCGGCACCAGCGCCCAGTCCCAGCTGGCGATCTACCGCGAACAACGCGAGCGCGGCGCCGGCCGCCCGGCCGCGCTGCGCGCGGTGGTGGATTGGTTGCTGGCGGCCACCGTGCCCGCAGCGGACACGCCCTGACCCCGGAGGCCCGCATGCCCACGCCCGCGCGCAAACTGCTGATCGGCCTGTCGCCGCGCCTGATGCGCAACCTGCCGCCGGAATACGGCTTCCGCAACAAGATCCTGCAATACCTGGAGCAGTCCATGGCGCACTGGGTCATGGCCAGCGGCGCGCTGGTAGCGATGATCCCGACCGTGGACGCGCAGGGCGAGGTGCAGGCCACCGACCTGTCGGTGGACGACTACGCCGGCGCGCTGGACGGCTTGATCCTGCAGGGCGGCGCCGACATCGATCCGGTCGCCTACGGCGAACGTCCCAGCGAACTGCTGATGACCACCGACCCGGAGCGCGATCGCTTCGAGCTGAGCCTGCTGCGCGCGTTCATCGCCGCGGGCAAGCCGGTGCTGGGCATCTGCCGCGGCATGCAGTTGATCAACGTCGCCCACGGCGGCAGCCTGCACCAGGACTTGGTCGGCGCTGGCGCTACTCGCGCCGTGCACTACATTCCGGCGCGCTACGACGAACACGCCCATCGCCTGCGCCTGCGCGAGGGCGGCTGGCTGGCCGGCCTGTACCCGCAGCACGCGCAGGCCCAGGTCAATTCCATCCACCACCAGGGCGTCAAGGGGCTGGGCCACGGCCTGGAGGTGGAGGCCTGGTCGGAGGACGGCATCGCCGAATGCATCCGCGGCACCGGCCCAGGCTTCGTGGTCGGAGTGCAATGGCACCCGGAGTTCCACGACCACCGCTTTCCCGAGTTGCTGCCCGGCCGGCCGCTGCTGCTGGCCTTCATCGAAGCCGCGCGCAAGCGCGCGCAGGCGAGCTGAGCGTGGGCGGGCCGAGCGGGGCGGGTAGTGGCTGGCTAGGGGTGGGC
>CBIFVU010000030.1:0-26353 GCA_966185905.1 uncultured Lysobacter sp. | reverse complement strand
CCTACAGGCGCCAGGGACGTTGTGGTAGGAGCGGCGCGAGCCGCGACCACGCAACCCGCCACCCGCAACCCCCAACCCGCAACCCGCGACCCGCGACCCGCGGACGGCGGACGGCGGACGGCGGACGTCGGACGGCGGACGGCGGACGGCGGACGGCGGGCGATTTTCCGGCGAACGCGAAGACGGTGGGTTCGCGGATGGCTTCGTGCACGACTTCGTGTGCGGGCCGACGGGCGGGCCGTCGCTTCCGTCGCGGGCGGAGTGGACGGTCGCGGCTTGCGCCGCTCCTACGGGCGGGTGTGCGGTCAGGTGCGGAGCAGGCCGGTCCGCGACGGCGGCCGCTCAATCGCGGGCGGCGAAGGCTTCGAGCATGCGCAGTTCTTCCTCGTCGAAGCCGGCCTGGCTGCGCGCGGGGAAGTTGAAGGGGCCGTACAGCACGGCGCGGGCGTATTCGGCCAGCAGCTCGCGGAACCGCGGGTTGGGATCCACGCCAGCGCGCTGGCAATGCCAGCGGAACCAGTGCGAGCCGGCGGCGACGTGGGCCACTTCTTCGCGCAGGATCACTTCCAGGATCTCGGCGGTGGCCTCCTCGCCCAGCGAACGCAGCTTGACGATCATGCCCGGGGTCACGTCCAGGCCGCGCGCTTCCAGCACGCGCGGCACCAGCGCCATGCGCGCCAGGCCGTCGTGGGCGGTCTTCTCGGCCATCTCCCACAGGCCGTTGTGGGCGTCGAAGTCGCCGTAGTCGTAGCCCAGTGCCTGCAGGCGTCCGCGCAACATCTGGAAGTGCCGCGCCTCGTCGTTGGCCACCGCTACCCAGTCGGCGTAGAACGCCGCCGGCAGGCCGCGGAAGCGGTAGACCGCGTCCCAGCCCAGGTCGATGGCGTTGAATTCGATGTGGGCGATGGCGTGGACGAAGGCGGCGCGGCCCTCGGCAGTGCCGAAGCCGCGCCGGGGCAGCTCGCGCGGATGCACCAGCGCCGGCCGCGCGGGCCGGCCGGGCATGCGGATCGGCTCGGGCGGCGGCGCGTCCTCGGGCACCGCCAGCTCGCCGCGCGCGAACGCGGCGGCGTGGGCGAAGGTGAGCGCGACCTTGTCCTGCGGCGTTGCCGCGTCCAGGCAGGCGCGTGCGGCCTCGAACAGATCGCCGGGCGCGCCCGCGCTCACGAGGCGCGGCGGGTCTTCTTGGCCTCGTCCGAGCGCAGTTGCTTGATCCGCTCGAAATAGCCCGGTTCGATCCCGGTGATGTACTCGCCGTTGAAGCAGGACGAGTCGAAATGCTCGATCCGGTGCTTGGGCCCGGACACCGCCTGCTCCAGCGCGTCCAGGTCCTGGTAGATCAGCCAGTCGCAGCCCAGCAGTTCCTGCACCTGCTCGTCGCTGCGGCCGTGCGCCACCAACTCCTCGGCCGAGGGCATGTCGATGCCGTAGATGTTGGGGTAGCGCACCGGCGGCGCGGCCGAGGCCAGGTAGACCTTGCGCGCGCCGGCGTCGCGCGCCATCTGCACGATCTGGCGCGAGGTGGTGCCGCGCACGATCGAGTCGTCCACCAGCAGCACCACGCGGTTGCGGAACTCCAGCGGGATCGGATTGAGCTTGCGGCGCACCGACTTGGCCCGCTCGCCCTGCCCCGGCATGATGAAGGTGCGGCCGACGTAGCGGTTCTTGATGAAGCCCTCGCGGTACTTCACGCCGAGGGTATTGGCGATCTCCAGCGCCGAGTCGCGCGAGGTGTCGGGGATCGGGATGACCACGTCGATGTCGTGGTCCGGGCGCAGGCGCAGGATCTTCTCGCCCAGGGTCTGGCCCATGCGCATGCGCGCCTTGTGCACCGAGACATCGTCCATCATCGAGTCGGGGCGGGCGAAGTAGACGTACTCGAAGATGCACGGCGCATGCTGGCGCGGTTGCGCGCACTGGCGCGAGAACAACTCGCCGCGCGCGGTGACCACGATGCCCTCGCCCGGGCGCACGTCGCGCAGGCGCTCGAAGCCCAGCAGGTCCAGCGCCACCGATTCGGAGGCGATGGCGTACTCGTCCTGGCCGCCGCTGCTGCGCTTGCCCAGCACCAGCGGGCGGATGCCGTGCGGGTCGCGGAAGGCGACCAGGCCCAGGCCGAGCACCGCGGCCACCACCGCGTAGCCGCCGACGCAGCGGCGGTGCGCGCCCTCGATCGCGGCGAAGGCCGCCTCCGGGGTCAGCGCGCGCTGGCGGTCGAGCTCGTGCGCGAACACGTTGAGCAGCACTTCCGAGTCGGACTCGGTGTTGATGTTGCGGCGGTCCTGCTCGAACACCTCGCGGCGCAGGGTGTCGGTGTTGATCAGGTTGCCGTTGTGGGCCAGGGCGATGCCGTAGGGCGAGTTGACGTAGAACGGCTGGGCCTCGTCGGAACCCTCGCTGCCGGCCGTGGGGTAGCGGCAATGGCCGATGCCGACGCGGCCTTCCAGCAGGCGCATGGAGGCTTCGTCGAACACGTCGCTGACCAGGCCGTTGCCCTTGTGCACGCGCAGCCGCGCGCCGTCGGCGGTGGCGATGCCGGCCGCGTCCTGGCCGCGGTGCTGCAGCACGGTGAGTCCGTCGTAGAGTTGGGCGGCGACATCCGTGTTGCCTACGATTCCGAGAATGCCGCACATAGCGATTGAGTCCTGCTGGGGGTCGGTCGTGGCGGACGCGCGCAGCGCCGCCGGGGGGAATGCGTGGAAGACGCGTGGAAGATGGCGTGGGTGGAACGGTGTGGCCGGGTGTCGCGCCGCGACGAGCGCGGCAAGGGTGGTGGCGGAAGCGGATCGGATCAATAGGGCCTGGACGATGCCGGGCCGGTCAGTGCACCTGCTTGTCGTCGCTGGGTTGGGCGCCGACCTGGCTCGGGTCGCCCCGGACCTGGGCGCCGGTGCCGCGTGCGCCGCCCTGGGCCGCGCCGGGCAGCAGGTCGCGCATGTTCTTGGGCAGGGCGTCGGACAACCTGCCCAGGTCCTCGGGCAGGGGCTGGGGCAGCGCCTGGCCGCGCGGGCCCTGGCCTTGGCCCTGCCCGCCGCCGGCCGGGAGCATCCCGCCCAGACCGCCGAGGCTGCCCAGGTCGCCCTTCGGCAACTGGCTTTCCAGTTTGTTCTCCAGTTCCCGTTCCAGACTGCGCGCCTGCGCCTGCACGGTGTCCTGCAGCGAGGTGCCGTTGCCTTCCAGGTCGATCTTGCGCGCGATAGCGTCGGGCAGCGCGCTGCGCATGAGTTCGGCGCCGGGCATCAGCATCCCGGCCAGCATCGAGCCTTGCCAGGTCGGCTCGCGCGGCAGCGAGGTCATGGCCAGGAACAGCATCAGCGCGCAGGCCAGCACCACCCCGCGCAGCAGGCCCAGGCCCAGGCCCATCAGGCGGTCGATCTCCGACAGGCCGTAGGAGTGGGCGATCCGCCGGACCACCATGCCGATGATGCCGACGCTGATCCAGACCATGGCGAAGCACAAGGCGTAACCGCCGACGTACCAGCCGGTGCTGTTGCCCAGGCTGCGGCCCACGTCGTCGCCGTACAGGAAGGCGGCCACTCCGGCCAGCAGCCAGGCCGCCAGCGACATGGCCACGCCGATCAACCCGCGGGCCAGGCCCAGCAGCGCCGACAGCGCGACGATCACCAACAAGCCCCAGTCCAATGCCGTCATAGCGTGCCGCTCCTGCGTCCTGCCTGCCTGCGTCCCTGCCTGCGTACGGCCTGCACGCTCCCCGCCGGCGCGCCGCTCAGGGCCGCGCCGGCCGCGCCGAGGGCAGCGCCGTCACGGGTGCGGCTTGACCAGGGCATCGCCGATTCCCAGCTTGCCGGCCACCTGCGCCTTGAGCTTGTCCGCGTCGGCGCGATTGACCACCGGACCCAGGCGCACGCGGTTGAGCGTGCCCTTGTCGGTGCGCACTTGCTCGACGAAGGCGCTGAAGCCGGCCGCGCGCGCGCGGTCGCGCAGTTTGTTGGCCTCATCGGCGTTGCCGAAGGCGCCCAGTTGCACGGCGAAGCCGGTGCCGGCGGCGGCCGGCTTGGCCGGAGCGGCGGGCTTGGCCGGCTCGCTCGGCTTGGCGCTGGCGACCGGCTTGGCCTCAGTGGGCTTGGCCGGGGCGGGCTTGGTTTCGGCGGGCTTGGCTTCGGCGGGCTTGGCCGCGACCGGCTTGGCCGGCTCGGGCTTGAGCGGTTCGGTCTTGACCGTGGCCGGCTTGAGCGGCTCGGGTTTGGATGCCGGCGGCAGCGGTTCGGCCGGCTTGACCGGCTGGTTCTGCGCCAGCGGCGCCGGCAGCGCCGGCTCGGCCGCGTCGGCGTTGAGCACGACCACCTTGGCGCTGACGTCGCTGCGGACCTTGGTCGAGGCCAGGCGCGCGGACTGGGCGTCGGCCTCGGTCGCGAACGGGCCGATCCGCACCCGGTGCACGGTGCGGCCGCCGGCGCCGGCGACGGTTTCCTGATAGCCGTTCAGGCCGGCGCCGCGCAGGGCGGCGATCACCCGCTCGGCATCGCCGGCGCTGGCGTAGCTGCCGAAGCTGACCGCGTAATCGCCGCCGGCGATGGCGGCGGGCTGGCGGCCGCGCTCGGCGGCGGTGTCCACGGTCGGCAAGGTCTGGCCGTCGGCCGGCGCGCCTTGCGGCTGCTCCAGGCCGACCACGCCGCCCTGGGGCGCATTGCCCGGGGTGACCAGCGGCAATTCCTGGGTTTCCATGCCGCCGCTGGGCTGGGGTTGCTCGGGCAAGCTCAGCGATACATCGGACGCGCCGCTCTCGGGCGCGGGCCCCTTGATCAGCATGGGCAGGAAGATCACCGCCAGTGCGACCAGGACCATCGCACCGATCAATCGCTGTTTCAGGGCAGGTTCCATCAGCTACTCGATTCACTCGCAGGGCCGGTTGCCGCGCGAATTATACCCCCGCGCGGGCGTGGGGCCGGTGTGCCCGCCCGGGCCGGAGCCATCGATTCAGCCTCCGCGGGTGCGAAGCGGCCCTGGGGCCTGCGGCGCAGCCGACCGTGGCGGACCGGTTGTGGCGGGATTGGGGGTGGCTGGGTGGGAGATCGCGGCTGGCGCCGCGCCTGCGAGGTGGGGCGCAGCGGGGCGAACGAAGGCCGCGAGGCGGCTGCATCCGGACGGCAGGCGCCGTGCAAGCGGCGATGTCCCTGGGCCGCCGCGGCCGGCGGACTCAGCGCGGCGCCAGCCAGGCCAGTGCGGCGGCGGCGGTGTGGAAGGAGCCGAACACCAGCACCCGGTCGCCCGCGGCCGACTCGGCCAGCGCGGCTTCCAGTGCGGCGGCCACGCCGGCATGGCGCCGGCCTTCGCTGGCGGCGCTGCCGCGCAGGCGTTCGGCGAAGGCGTCCACGGCCAGTCCGCGCGGGCCGGCGTCGGCCAGGCCGGCCAGATGCCAGGCGTCGATGCGGCCGTCCAGCGCCGCGGCCACGCCCGCGGCGTCCTTGTCGCCCAGCGCGGCGAACACCGCGCGGGTTCGGCCTGCGCCCGGCGCGGCCGCCAGCCAGGCGGCCAGTTCGCGCGCGGCCTGTGGGTTGTGGCCGACATCCACCACCACCTCCACGCCGTCGCGCTGGAACCGCTGCAGGCGCCCGGGCACGTGCGCGGCGGCCACGCCCTCGGCCAGTTGCGCCCGGCTCGGCGCCGGGCCGAGCGCGCGCAGCGCGGCGATGGCGACGGCGGCGTTGCGCAGTTGCGCCGGTGCGGCCAGGGCCGGCATCGGCAGGTCGGCGCGGTAGCCGACCTCGCGCCAGCGCCACAGCGGCCGGCCCTGTTCGTCGCGTTCGTCCAGCGGGGCGAAGAAGAAATCGCAGCCGGCGCGCACCGCGCCGGCGCCGATGGCGTAGGCGTGGCGCAGCACGCTGGAGGGCGGGGCGTCGTCGCCCAGCACCAGCGGCTTCCAGCCGCGGGCGATGCCGGCCTTCTCGCGGCCGATGGCTTCGCGGTCCTCGCCCAGGTAGTCCTGGTGGTCCAAGTCCACGGTGGTGATCACGGCCACGTCGGCATCGACCAGGTTGGTCGCGTCCAGCCGGCCGCCCAGGCCGACTTCCAGGATCGCCAGGTCCAGCCCGGCGCGCTGGAACAGCCACAGCGCGGCCAGGGTGCCGTACTCGAAATAGGTCAACGCGATTGGCTCGTCGCCGTTGTCGGCGGCCGCGGCAGCGCGGGCGACGGTCCGGGCGGTGCCTGCCTGCGGGCCGCTGCGCGCCGCAGCGGCGCGGCCGGGCTCACCGCCCTGCCCCAGTCGCGCGGCCTCGATCGCCTCGAACGCAGCGATCAGGTCCGCGTCGCTGGCATCGCGGCCGTCGATGCGGATGCGTTCGTTGTAGGCCAGCAAGTGCGGCGAGGTGTAGGCGCCCACGCGGCGCCCGCCGGCGCGGGCGATGGCCTCGATGAAGGCGACCGTGGAGCCCTTGCCGTTGGTGCCGGCGACGGTGACGACCTTGCGCGCCGGCCGGCCCAGGCCCAGGCGCGCGGCGACCCGGCCGATGCGTTCCAGGCCCATGTCGATGGACTTGGGGTGGATGCGTTCGATGTAGGCGAGCCAGTCGGCGAGGGAGCGGGTGTGCATCCGGGTATTGTCGCCGATCCGATCCCCCGCGGCGCGCGCGGCCTGGCGCTGGGACGCCGCCCGTGCCAGTGCCTATGCCCGCGCTGGCGCAACGCCGGGCCCGGTGCCGCGCCGCAACCGCAATCGCGCCGCACCCGCGCGATTTCCCGGCGGCCGCGAGGGCGGCGGGCCCCTGCCCGGCCGCCCCGCCTGTCCGTGTGGAAGCCGGCAGCTACAGCGCCCGGTGCACCGCTTCGCCGAACAAGGCGGTGTGATGGCTGCAGTCGTTCAGCCGGACCACATCCAGGCGCTCCACGTCCTCGCCTTCCAGCAGGTTCAAGGTGGTCGGTGCCTGGCGGAAGGTCCACAGCCGCGACAGCGGAATGCCGAGCACGCGGCACAGCAGCACGCGGTTGACCGCGTCGTGCGCGACCAGCAGCAACGTGTCGTCCGCGCCCAGGCCGTCGCAGGCGCGCGCGAACGCCGGCCAGGCGCGTTCGAGCACCTGGCCGATGGATTCGCCGCCGGGCATCTGCACTTGGTCGGGGGTGTCTCGCCAGGCGCGCAGGCGTTCGCCGTCGCGCTCGCGGATCTGGCTGGCCAACAGCCCCTCCCAACTGCCGTGGGCGATCTCCATCAGGCCCGGGTCGAAGGCCAGCATGGGCGCGCGCTCCTCGCCAAGGGCGAGCTCGGCGGTGCGGCGCGCGCGCGACAGCGGCGAGGCCACCGCGCGCGCGATCGGCACCTCGCGCAGGCGCGCGGCGAGTGCGCGCGCCTGGGCTTGCCCGACCGGCGACAGGGCGATGTCTTCCTGGCCCTGGTAGCGGCCTTCCGCGTTCCAGGGGGTTTCTCCATGACGTGCGAGCAGGATGCGCATGGCTTACACCTGCGCCAGCGAGAGGATGCCCGGGGTCGCGCGCAGCGCCGCCAGTTGCGCCTCGTTGACCGGCCGGTCGACCGTGATCGCCGCGCGCGCCTGGCCGTCGCCGGCCGCGCCCAGGGCGAAGTTGACGATGTTGACCCCGGCCGCGCCGAGGGTGGAGCCGACCACGCCGATCATGCCCGGGCGGTCTTCGTTGCGCAGCAGCAGCACGTGCGCCTGCGGGTCGAATTCGATCTCCACCCCGTCCAGGCGGACCACGCGCGGGCCGCGGTGCAAGGTGGCCTCGATCTCGCGGGTGCGCTGTTCGCCGATCACCCGCAGCTTGAGCAGGCGGTCGAAGCCGTCGCCATTGCCGCCGAGCGTCTCCGACACGGCCAGACCGCGCGCGGCGGCTTCCTGCAGCGCGTTGACCGGCGTGACCCGGCCGGAGGCGGTGCCCAGCAGCGCCGCCACCAGCAGCCGCGACAGCGGCCGGGTGTCCAGCGCCTCGGTGCGGCCGGCGTAGGTGATCTCCAGGCGCGTGGGCGCCGGCACCAGGCGCGCGGCCAGGCGGCCGAGCGCGGACATCAGCGGCATCCACGGGCCGACTTCGCGCGCGGCTTCGGCGGTCAGCGGCGGCAGGTTGACGCAGCCGGCGACCGCGCCGGTGGCGACGAAGTCGATGATCTGCCGCGCCAGGATGGTGCTCACCGCCTGCTGGGCTTCGCTGGTGGACGCGCCCAGGTGCGGGGTGAGGATCAGCTTGGGATTGGCGCGCAGCGGCGAGTCGGCCGGCAGCGGTTCGGTGACGAAGGTGTCCAGCGCGGCGCCGGCGATGTGGCCTTCCTCGATCAGCCGCAGCAGCGCAGCCTCGTCGACCAGGCCGCCGCGGGCGGCGTTGATCAGGTAGGCGCCCTTTTTCATCGAACGCATCGCCGCTTCCGACAGCAGGTTGGTGGTGTCCTTGGTGCGCGGGATGTGCAGGCTGACCACGTCGGCCCAGGCCAGCAGTTCTTCCAGCGTCTTCAGCGGCACGCTGCCCTTGCCTGCGGCCGAGGCCGGCAGGAAGGGGTCGTGCGCGGCCACTTCCATGCCGATGCCCTGGGCCTTGCGCGCGACCGTGCCGCCGATGCGGCCCAGGCCGATCACGCCGAGTTTCTTGCCTTCCAGCTCGAAGCCGGTCAGGCCGTTCTTCGGCCATTCTCCTGCCTTCATGCCGGCGTCGGCGCGCGGGATGTGGCGGGCCAGGGCGAACAGCAGCGAGATCGCGTGTTCGGCCGCGGCCAGGGTGTTGCCGTCGGGCGCGTTCATCACCGCGATGCCGCGCGCGGTGGCGGCGTCCACGTCGATGGTGTCCACGCCGGCGCCGGCGCGGCCGATCACGCGCAGGTTCGCCGCCTCGGCCAGGGCTTCGGCCGGCACCTTGGTCGCCGAGCGCACCAGCACCGCGTCCACGCCCTTGAGCGCGGCGGCGAGCGCGGCGGTGTCCTTGATCGGGTCGGATACCACGACGTCCCAGCCCGCTTCGCGGAACAGGGCCAGTCCGTCTTCGTGGATGCCATCGCAGGCCAGTACTTTCATCGCAAGCTCCAGGTCGTGAGGGGATCAGACGTGGATGCGCTTGCGTGCCGGCACTGCGGGAAAGAACGCCTGGGGCGGGCCGTGGACCGGGCCGGGCGCGCGCGGCGGGCCTGGCGGGACTGCGGCCGCCGGAGGGCGGCGCCGCTCGGGGCGGCTATCTGACACGGGTCGGGAGACGGGGCCGGCTGGCATGGGAATCCGCGACTGCCCGGGCAGCCTACGGCAGCGCCGCCGCGCTTGGCACGCGCGCTGCGCCGCGGCAGCGCCGGCGCGGCGGCCCGGGTCGCCGCGTGCGCGCGGTCGCGCCGCCGGCGTGCCGAAGCGCGCAGTTCGCAGCGGCGCCGCGGACCGCAGTCACGAATGCACGTTCAGGTGTCACTTGTCACGTTGTGCCACCCAGGGTTGCGCTCCAGCATCGTCGCGCCGGCGTCCTGACCGGCATCGACGAGAGACATCGCCATGCGCAAGACACTCGCCCTCACCCTCGGCGGCGCGGTACTGGCCGCGGCCGGCGCCGCGATCGCTGCGATCGGCCCGACCGGCCCCGGCCAGATCTACACCTACTACGACGAAGCCGGCGCGGTGGTCGGCCAGTCCTCGATCCACTGCGACGGCACGCCCGAGTCCTGGGGCCGTGCGACCAAGCAGTACGGCGTGGGCTATTACCTCTGCGATCCCGAACCCTGAGCCTCGGCGCCTGCAAGCCGTGTTCGCGGCCGTTGCCGGCGGCACGCGGCGCACACCGCAGCGCGCGGCCGGTCGGCGATGCGCCGGCGCGGCCGTCGCGGCTGCGGTGACGGCCCCAGCCGCCGCTCGCGATCCAAGCAGTCGCCGTGCAGCCGTCGCTGCGCAAGCAGCCGCTGTCCAGGCGGTCGCCCGGCAAGCGCTCCGTCGCGAGCCCTGGCCTGGCGATCGGTCCCTCCCTGCAGTCGCCCTCGCGTCCGCCGTCCCCGGCGGCCGCCCCTGTAGTCGCCACCACCAAGGAGTCCACCATGCGCAAGTCCCTTCCGCTGGCCCTCGGCCTCGCCGCCGCCCTGGTCGCCACCGCCGCCCTGGCCCGTCCGCCGGGTCCGGACGAGATCGGCGAGTTCTATGTCTACTTCGACGAAGCCGGCAACGTGGTCGGCCAGGCCGAACTGAGTTGCGACGGCATCTACAGCGAATCCGGCGTGCGCACCTCGCGCTACAGCGCCGGGCACATGATCTGCCCGCCGCCGCGCGATTGAGTGCGCGATTGAGTGTCCGATGGACGGCGCGATCGGCGCCACAGGCCTGAGGCCACGCGGCTGGCCCTGCGGGATCGGCCCACGCGGCCGACGCCGCCGGGACGGCCCGGACGGACGGGCGACCGCCGCATCGCGGCGGCCGCCCGCCGGCTTCAACGGCCGGACGCGGGCACGCCCATCTCGGCCAACAAGCGCGGCGCAGGGAAGACTTCCTGCATGATCCAGCGCAGATAGCGCTGGTCCACCGCGATGGTGCGCGAGAGCGCCGAATCAAACAGCCAACTGGCGCTGATCGTCTCGGCGTTGCTGTCGAAGGCCAGCCCGGCCAGCTTGCCCTGCCCGTCCAGCACCGGCGAGCCGGAGTTGCCGCCGCTGATGTCCAGGTCGGCGAGGAAATTCACCGGCACCGCGCCCAGGCGCTTGTCCACCAGGCCGCTGCCGAAACGCTTGGCCGCGATCGCGTTGAGCAGCGCCGGCGGCGCGTCGAACGGCGCGTTGCCGGTGGCGCGCACGGCGATTTCCTCGACCCGGGTGAACGGCAGTTGCCGCGCGCCGTTGTCCTTGGTGTAGGCGGCCACGTTGCCGTAGCTCACCCGCAGCGAGCCGTTGGCGTCGGGATAGGCCGGCGCGCCCAGGCTCTTGCGGTGCTCGGCCAGCGCCTGCAGGTAGAGCGGGCGCTCGGTGAGGGTCTGCCCGGCGCGCGCGCGGATCTCGCGCTCGCTCTGCAGCACCGTGGGCATGACCGCGACGGCGAACTGGATCGCCGCATCCTTGCCGGCGTCCTTGCCTTGCTCGAACGCGGCGCGGTCGGCGCGGGCCCAGGCCGCGCGCTGGTCGGGATTGTTGAGCAGGCGCGATTTGCCCACCCGGTCCAGGGTGCGCTTGATGGCCTTCTCGTCGATTCCGCCCAGCCACTGGTCCAGGGCCTCGACCCGCTGCGCCTGCGGCAGCTTGGCGTATTCGTGCAGCCAGTAAGACAGCAGTTGCCGGTCCATGCGCAGGTCCGAACGCCGCTCCAGCGCGCGCAGGCCTTCGTCGAAGGCGGCCTGGTCGGCGGGGCGGTAACCGTCTTCGCGTTCGGCCTCGGGCTTGGCCCGCTCGATCGCCGAGCGATAGAGCCGGGCGCCGGCGGCCAGCGTGCCGATGCTCTGCAACTGGCCCAGGATCAGGTCGCGCTCGCGTTGGGCGCGGGCCTGCCGGCCGAGTTCCAGCAGGCGCTCGTGCGCGGCCAGCGCCGGCTGCCCGGATGCGCCCTTGCCGCGCAGCCAGTCCAGCAGCGCGGCCTCCTCGCTGCGCTTGCGCTCCAGGATGCCGGTGCGGCGGAAGCTTTCCAACTGGCCCTCGTAGTTCTTGGCCGCACCCTGCCAACCGCGCACCGCGGCGGCGTACTTGCCGGCGATCTCAGGGCTCTTGCGGCCTTCGGCCTCCACCAGCGCGGCCAGCTTGCGGTAGTGCGCGGCCACGGTCGGATAGGTCCACTCGGCGTTGGCCTGGAACTCCTCGGCCATGGCGTAGCGGTTGGTCAGCGCCGGATAGCCGGCGAGCATGACGAAATCGCCGGCGCCCAGCGGTTTGTCGGCGATCTTGAGCCAGCGTTTGGGTTGGTAGGGCACGTTGTCCACCGCATAGGCCGCCGGCCGGCCGTCCTTGCCGACGTAGGCGCGGTAGAAAGCGAAATCGCCGGTGTGGCGCGGCCAGCGCCAGTTGTCGGCATCGCCGCCGAAGTTGCCGATGTTGCCCGGCGGCGCATACACCAGGCGCAGGTCGCGGATCTCGATGTTGCGCTGGAGCTGGTAGCGGTTGCCGCCGGAGTAGCTGTACAAGCGGCAACCGTAGCCCGGCTCGCGCTCGCACTGGGCCACCAGCCGCTTCTCCAGCGCGTTGAGCGCGGCGATGCGCTCGGCCGGGTCGGTGTGCGCGGCCAGTTCGGCGCGCACCTGCTCGGTGGCGTCCTGCACCGAGTCGAGCACCCAGATGCGCGCGTTCGGTCCGGCGGAGACTTCCTCGTTGTTGGTGCCGGTGCGCAGGCCGTCGCGCAGCAGGTTGCGCTGGCCGGTGGAATTGAGCGCGATCGCGCCGAGCGCGCAATGGTGATTGGTCAGCAGCAGGCCCTTGGGCGAGACGAAGCTGGCGGTGCAACTGCCCAGCGGCACCACCGCGCCGAAGGGGTCGCCCTTGGGATCGGCGAAGGGCGCCAGTTGCCGCGCGTTGGCGCGCAGGCCGGCTTGCTTCAGCGGCACGGCCAGTTCCGGCAATTGCTGCGGCAGCCACACGCCTTCGGCGGCTTGCCCGCGGCCGGGCCACAGCGCAAGACCGGCCACCATCGCCGTCGCGGCCAGGGCCCTGGCCAACACCGCATATCGCATCAAGACGCCCCTGGGTCGAAAGTGGACAGGTCGGATCGAACGGGTTCCGCGGCGGCCATGGCCGGCCGGCGCGCCGGGGGCGGGGCGCGCGCGGACGGGACAGCGGTCGCCCGGGGCGCCAGTGTTCTGGATGGCGGCGAAAAATTTCGTTAGCCGGCAGCGCGGCGATGCGGCCTGCGGCGAAGAACGCGGCGGAAAAACCCGCCCGGCCGCGCCGTGGCGCGGAGCGGAGCGGGCGCCTGTGGGCGCCTCGCCCCAGCGCCGCCGCGCCGAGGCTCCCGCACGGCGCGCGCCCCTGCGCGCAGCGCGGAAACGACGACGCCAGCCGGAGTGCCGGCTGGCGTCGGGGTCGCGCAAGCGGCAGGCGGGGCGCGGCGCGGCGCTGGGCCGGCGCGCGCCGCGCCGGACTGGATCAGCGCGGCTCTGGGGCCTCTAAGCCCCGGACTCTCTAAGTCCTGGACTCTCTAAGTCCGGGGCCCTCCGAGCCCGGACCCTCCAAGCCCCGGCCCCATCAGGCCCAGGGCCGTGCAGGCACAGGCGCTGCGCGGGTTTACTTCTTCTTGCCGGACTTGGCCTTGCCCTTAGCCTTTTCGGGCTTGGCCGGCACGCCCAGCTCGGCCAGCAACTGCGGCGCCGGGTAGACCTCCTGCATGATCCAGCGCATATAGCGCTGGTCGACCGCGATCATGCGGGTCATCGCCGGCTCGAACAGCCAGTTGGAAGCCACCGACTCCCAGTTGCCGTCGAAGGCCAGGCCGACCAGCTTGCCCTGCCCGTCCAGCACCGGCGAACCGGAATTGCCGCCGGTGATGTCCAGGTCGGACAGGAAGTTGACCGGCACCGACTTCAGGCGCTTGTCGGCCAGGCCGCCATCGCGCTTGGCGGCGATGGCCTGCAACAGCGACTCGGGCGCGTCGAAGGGCTCCTCGCCGGTGGCCTTGGCCGCCACTTCCTCCAGCTTGGTGAAGGCGGCCTGCTTGCTGCCGTCGAGCTTGGTATAGGCCTTGACGTTGCCGAAGGTGATGCGCAGGGTCGAGTTGGCGTCCGGATAGACCGCCTGCTTCTGGCTCTTGCGATAGTCGATCACGCCCTGCAGATAGGCCGGGCGCGCGAGCAGGTTCTCGCCCTCCTCGGCCTTGGCTTGCTGCTCCAGACGCAGGTTGGCCGGCAGCAGGGCCTTGGCCAGCTGGATCGCCGGATCGCGGCTCTTGTCCAGGGCGGCGCGGTTGGCCTCCAGCAGGGCCAGGCGCTCCTTCTGGTCGCCCAGGCGGGTTTTGGCCAGCTTGTCCAGGGCGCGCTTGATCGCCTTCTCGTCCTTGCCGCCCAGCCAGCGGTCGAGCTCGGCGATGCGCTCGCCGGCCGGCAGCTTGAGGTACTCGCGCAGCCAGTAAGCCTGCAGCTCGCGGTCCATGCGCGGGTCGTAGCGGCGGCTCATCTGTTCCAGCGCGGCCTTGATCGCCGGCAGGTCGCGCTGCTGGTAGCCCTGCTCGCGCTCGGCGTCGGGCTTGGCCCGCTCCACCGCGACGCGGTAAAGCAGGGTGGCCGCGCCGAACACGCCGGTGCGGCGCAGTTGCGAATAGACCAGGTCGCGCTGGCGGTGCGCGGCGGCGCGCTGGTCGAGCTCGACCAGGCTCGCATGCGCGGCCAGCGCCGGCTCGCCGGCCGGGCCGCGCGAGCGCAGCCAGTCCAGCACCGCCTTCTCGTCGTCGTCCTTCTGGGCCGCCGCGCCGACGCGCTGGAAACCGGCCAGCTGACCGTCGTAGTTCTTCATGGTGTTCTGCCAACCGCGCACGGTGCTGGCGTACTTGACCGCGATCTCCGGGTCCTGCTTGGCGGTCTGCTCGACCAGCGCGATCAGGTTCTTGTAGTGGCCGGCGGTGGTCGGATACGTCCAGCCGGCGGTGGAGTCGAACTCGTTGGCCAGGGCGTAGCGGTTGGTGCGGCCGGGGTAGCCGGCGACCATGACGAAATCGCCGTCGCCCAGCGGCTTGTCGGCGATCTTCAGCCAGCGCTTGGGCTGGTAGGGCACGTTGTCGGCGGCATAGGCGGCCGGCTTGCCGTCCTTGCCGACATAGGCGCGATAGAAGGAGAAATCGCCGGTGTGGCGCGGCCACATCCAGTTGTCGATCTCGCCGCCGTAGTTGCCCACGCTGCCCGGCGGCGCATAGACCAGGCGCACGTCCTTGATCTCGATGCGGCGGAACAGGCGGTAGTCCACGCCGCCGAAGAAGCTGTACAGCTCGCAGCTGTAGCCCGGTTCGGCCTCGCACTGGGCGACCAGGCGCTTTTCCAGCGACTCCAGCGCGCGGGTGCGCTCGATCGGGCTGGCCGCGCCCTCGATGGCGGCGTGGACCTGGGCACTGACGTCCTGGATCGAATCCAGCGCGTAGATGCGCGAGGCCGGGCCGGCGGAGACTTCATCGGCCGGGGTGGCGGCGTTGAAGCCCTCGCGCATGAGGTTTTTCTGCGCGGTGGAATTGAGCTGGATGGCGCCGTAGGCGCAGTGGTGGTTGGTCACCACCAGGCCCTGGCCGGAGACGAAGCTGGCGGTGCAGCCGCCCAGCGAGACCACTGCGCCCATCGGGTCGCCGGTGAGGTCGGCCAGTTGCCTGGGGTCGAGCTTGAGCCCGGCCTTCTTCAGCGGCGCAGCGATTTCCGGCAGCTGCTGCGGCACCCACATGCCCTCCACGGCCGCGGCCGGCATGGCCAGGCCCAGACCCAGCGTGGCGGCCGCGAGCGCCGCGGCCAGTTGCGTGTAGCGCATGAGTGTTCCTCTGATCGGTGAAGGCGATGGGGTGCGAGTCTAGCCGATGCCCGGGGCGCAGGCGCCTGCCGGACGGCGGCCGGGCATCTGCCGGCGCCGGCCGCGGCAGCGAGCGCGGCGCGGTCGCGCACGGCGGTGTCCGTGCCTCACTGCTCGGGCAGGTTCATCTCCTTGAGCAAGTGCGGCGCCGGATAGACCTTGGCCATGAGCCAGCGCAGATAGCGCATGTCCACGTGGATGGCGCGCTTGTAGCGAGGATCGAACATCCAACTGGCGCTGACGGCCTCCCAGTTGCTGTCGAAGTTCAGGCCGATCAGGCGGCCGTGGGCATCGAGCACGGGCGAACCGGAGTTGCCGCCGGTGGTGTCCAGGTTGGTCAGCAGGTCCACCGTCTGGGTCTTGAGCTCGGGATCGGCGGTGCTGCCGAAGTCGCGGCGGGCGATGGCGTCGCGCAAGGCCAGGGGGGCATCGAAGGGGGCTTGGCCCGTGTGCTTTTCGGCGATGCCCTCGACCGTGGTCAACGGGCGGTAGCGCACGCCGTCGCGCGGGTCCATGGCGCTGACCGCGCCGAAGCTGACCCGCAAGGTGGAGTTGGCGTCCGGATACACCGCCCGCCCCTGCGAGCGGCGATAGTCGATCAAGGCGCGCATGTAGGCCGGGCGCAGGCGCAGCAGTTCGCCTTCGCGGGCCTTGCCTTCGGCCTCGATGCGCAGCACCGCCGGCAGCAGCGCGGCGGCGGCGCGCAGCAGGCGGTCCTGGCTGGCGGCCAGGGCCGCGGCATCGGCCTGCATGGCCTGCAAGCGCGCGGCTTCCTCGCCCAGGCCGGTGCCGGCGTAGAGCGCGTCGAGCACGGCCTGCAAGCCGGCGCGGTCCTCGCCGGGGAAGACCTGCTCGAACTCGGCCACGCGCTGGTCCTTGGGCAAGGCCTTGTACTGCAGCAGCAGCTCCAGCAACAAGGCCTTTTCGACCTGCGGCGCATAGCGGCGCTGGACTTGCTTGAGGCGCCCGGCGATCAGGACCTGGTCGCGTTGCTGGAAGCCCGATTCGCGCTCGGCGTCGGGCTTGGCCCGCTCGGCCGCCAGGCGTTGCACGGTCAGCGCGGCGTTGAGCAACTGCGGCTGGGTGCGGATGGCGGTCAACAATTGGTCGCGCTCGCGAGTGGCCGCGCCGGCGTCGAGCACGCGCTGGGCCGCCTCGATATCGGCGCGAGCGGCGCCCGCGTCGGGCTGGCGCTGCAGCCAGGCCAGCATCGCCTTCTCGTCCTCGACGCGCACCCGCACCGCATCGCTGCGGCGCAGGCCGTCGAGCTCGCCCTGGGCGCGCTTGAGCGTGTTCTTGAAGCCGGCCACCTGGGCCGCATAGCGCACCTTGGCCTCGGCGTCGCCGGCGGCGGCCTCGATGGTGCGGATCATCTGGCCGTACAGCGCCACCCGCGAAGGCAGTTGCCACTGCACTTGCTGGGCGAACTCGGAGGCCATGCGGTGGCGGAAGGTCACCCCGGGGTAGCCGGCCAGCATCGCATAGTCGCCCTCGCGCACCGGCTCGGTGGCGATCTGCAAGTGGCCCGGCGGCTGGTAGGGCACGTTGTCGGCGGCATAGTCGGCCGGCTTGCCGTCGCGGCCGACATAGGCGCGCAGCAGGGTGAAATCGCCGCTGTGGCGCGGCCAGACGAAGTTGTCCACCTCGTCGCCGTAGTTGCCGATGCTGTCCGGCGGCGCGTAGACCAGGCGGATGTCGCGCAGCTCCAACTGGCGGATCAGGTAGAAATCGGTGCCGTAGTACATGTTGGCCACGCTGCAGCGCTGGCCCGGCTCGCGCTCGCACTCGGCCACCAAAGCCTTGGTCGCTGCGTCCACTGCGTCGTAGTAGGCGCGGCCGCGCTTGCCGCGGGCCTGGCCCAGGATGCGGTCGGTGACCCGGTCGAAGCCGGTGGTCACCAGCACCCGGAAGTCGGGGTTGGCCGGCAGCTCGGCGGCGCGGTCGGCGGCGACGAAGCCGTCGCGGATCAGGTTGCGCTCGGGCTTGGCGTTGTACTGGATCACGCCGAAGGCGACGTGGTGATTGGTCAGCACCAGGCCGTCGCCGGAGACGAACGAGCCGGTGGCGCCGCCGACCTTGACCACCGCGTTCATCGGCGCGCGGGCCAGCTCGGCCAGGGCGGCCGGGTCGCCCTTGAATCCGGCGGCGCGCAGTTGCGGGGCGATCTGGGGCAGTTGCGAAGGCATCCACATGCCTTCATCGGCCTGGGCGGCGGAGGCGCACAGGGCCAGGGACAGGGCCAACAAACGGGGGCGCATGGTGATTCCGTACGGCGAACGAGCCGCGACGATAGGCCAAGCCGGCCGCCCCGGGCAAACCGGCCGGCCGGGCCCGGCGGCGGCCGGGGCGTATAATTCGGGCCTCTTTCCCGCCCGGCCCGGCCGCGGCCCCTAGGTATCGAAATCCCATGACGCAAACGATGAAGGCATTGGTCAAGCGCGAAGCCGGCAAGGGCATCTGGATGGAAGAGGTGCCGGTGCCCGCTCCGGGGCCCAACGAGGTGCTGATCAAGCTGGAGAAGACCGCCATCTGCGGCACCGACCTGCACATCTACCTGTGGGACGAGTGGAGCCAGCGCACGATCAAGCCGGGCCTGGTGATCGGCCACGAATTCGTCGGCCGCGTGGTCGAGCTCGGCCCAGGCGTCACCGGCTACCGCGTCGGCCAGCGCGTCTCGGCCGAAGGCCACATCGTCTGCGGCCACTGCCGCAACTGCCGCGCCGGCCGCCAGCACCTGTGCCCGAACACCATCGGCATCGGCGTCAACCGCAACGGCGCCTTCGCCGAATACATCGTCATGCCGGCCAGCAACCTGTGGCCGATCCCCGACCAGATCCCCAGCGAGCTGGCCGCCTTCTTCGATCCTTACGGCAATGCCGCGCACTGCGCTCTGGAGTTCGACGTGGTCGGCGAGGACGTGCTGATCACCGGCGCCGGCCCGATCGGCATCATCGCCGCCGGCATCTGCAAGCACATCGGCGCGCGCAACGTGGTGGTCACCGACGTCAACGACTTCCGGCTCAAGCTGGCCGCCGACATGGGCGCCACCCGCGTGGTCAATGTCGCCAACACCTCGCTCAAGGACGTGATGGCCGACCTGCACATGGAAGGCTTCGACGTCGGCCTGGAGATGAGCGGCAACCCGCGCGCCTTCAACGACATGCTCGACTGCATGTACCACGGCGGCAAGATCGCCATGCTCGGCATCATGCCCAAGGGCGCCGGCGCGGACTGGGACAAGATCATCTTCAAGGGCCTGACCCTGCACGGCATCTACGGCCGCAAGATGTACGAGACCTGGTACAAGATGACCCAGTTGGTGCTGTCCGGCTTCCCGCTCGGCAAGGTGCTGACCCACCAGTTGCCGGTGGACGAATTCCAGCAGGGCTTCGACCTGATGGAAGCGGGCAAGGCCGGAAAGGTCGTGCTTAGCTGGAATTGACGCAACGCGGGGATTCGGGATTGGGGATTCGGGATTGGTTGCAGCGATCCCTCCCCGACCGCTCCCGCGCCGCTTTGCCTTCGCCAATCCCGAATCCCAAATCCCCAATCCCATGTCCTCCCTGACCCAGCACTACGCCGACACCCTCGAAGAAATCCGCGCCGCCGGGCTGTTCAAGTCCGAGCGCATCATCACCAGCCCGCAGTCGGCCGAAATCGTGCTCGAGGACGGGCGCACGGTGTTGAACTTCTGCGCCAACAACTACCTGGGGCTGGCCGATCATCCCGACATCGTCCAGGCGGCCAAGGATGCGCTGGACACGCACGGCTTCGGCATGGCTTCGGTGCGCTTCATCTGCGGCACCCAGGACCTGCACAAGCAGTTGGAGGCGACCATCTCCGGCTTCTTCGGCAAGCAGGACACGATCCTGTACGCGGCCTGCTTCGACGCCAACGGCGGCCTGTTCGAGCCGCTGCTCGGCGAGGAAGACGCGATCATCTCCGACGCGCTCAACCACGCCTCCATCATCGACGGCGTGCGCCTGTGCAAGGCCAAGCGCTTCCGCTATGCCAACTGCGACATGGCCGACCTGGAAGCGCAGTTGCAGGCGGCCGATGCGGCCGGTTGCAAGACCAAGCTGATCACCACCGACGGCGTGTTCTCGATGGACGGCTTCATCGCCCCGCTGGACCAGATCACCGCGCTGGCGAAGAAGTACAACGCGCTGGTGCACATCGACGAGTGCCACGCCACCGGCTTCCTCGGCGCCACCGGCCGCGGCTCGGCCGAGGTCAAGGGCGTGCTGGACAAGATCGACATCATCACCGGCACCTTGGGCAAGGCCATGGGCGGTGCGCTGGGCGGCTTCACCACCGCCAGCGCCGAGGTGATCGAGTTGCTGCGCCAGCGCTCGCGGCCCTACCTGTTCTCCAACTCGCTGCCCCCGCATGTGGTCGCCGCCGGCATCAAGGCCTTCCAGATGCTCGACGCCGCCGGCGAGCTGCGCGAGCGGCTGGCCGAGAACACCGCCTATTTCCGCCAGAAGATGACCGCCGCCGGCTTCGACGTGAAGCCGGGCGTGCACCCGATCAGCCCGGTGATGCTCTACGACGCGCCGCTGGCGCAGAAGTTCGCCGAGCGCTTGCTGGAGGAAGGCATCTACGCCATCGGCTTCTTCTTCCCGGTGGTGCCCAAGGGGCAAGCGCGCATCCGCACCCAGATGTCGGCCGCGCACACCCGCGAGCACCTGGACCGCGCGATCGAGGCCTTCGCCAAGATCGGCCGCGAGCTGGGCGTGATCGGTGCCTGAGCGCCGCGGCGGCGCGGGCCCGGGCCCGGCGCCGCCCTCTGCGGCCGCGCGAACGCGAGCGCACGCGGCGAGGAGCGGCGGGGCCGGCGTCCGGCCCCGCTGCCCGCAGGGATCAGGCTTCGGCCATCGCCTGTTCCAGTAACCGCAACGTTAGCTTGAGCTTCACGCGCTGCATTTCCACATTGGCCCGCAGGGTCGAGGACGTCGGCGATAACTGAAATTGATACAAATACGCCTTCAGTATCTGGAATTGCACTTTCGCCACCATGGCCTGCTCGATGGCGCGGTCCAGCGCAGCCAGGTTGGTGTACTGCCCGTTCTCGCGCGAAAGCCGATGCTCCAGGTACAGCTTCTCCATCTCGATGGTCATCCCCACGGTCTTCGAGTAAGCCATCTGCAAGCTGACCTGTGCGGAGGTGGTCTGGCCTGCATCGATATGCATATAGGCGTACTGCATGTGCACATCGAAGATGGTCTTCTGGATGCGGAAGGACTCCATGATCTGCTCGGCGCGGATCGGGTCGGCCTGGGCGGTGCCGGTTCCGGCGCCGAACAGCAGCACCGCCGACAGCGCGCAGGCGCCCAGGGCAGTGGCGAGGGTGCCGCGCGGCTTGCGCGCGCAGGCGGACGGAACGAGGGACATCTCGGACATGCGTATCTCTCCTTGAGTGTGCGGATCCTGGCCTGGCCCGCGCAGCGCATGGCGCGAAGGTTCGCGCGCACCGCGAGGCCGCCGCGTCCGCGGCGGCTGCAAGCCGGCCCGTAGGTCGCGCCCGACGCCGAATGCGGGGCGCGCAGCGTGGATCGTGGTCCCCGGCCTTCGCGGGACAGGCCCGGGCCGGCACAGCACCTCCTTGTGTTCGCGCCGGCCCCTGCCGCCGGCGGATCGAACGCGCCGGCGCCACGGCGCCCTGCCCCGACTCTAGCCGCCTGCATTCGCGACGACTGTTACAACGGTCGGAGTTCGCGCCCCATCTGCGGCCTGCGGCCGCGTTGAGCCTGCACGGGGCCGCCGCCGCGTTCGCACGCGCTCTACTGGCGCGGCCGCACGCGCGGGCGCGGATCGCGCCCCTGGCCGCCGCAGCGGCGCCGCGCGCAAAGAAAAAGCGGGCCACAAAGCCCGCTTCCTCCTTATGCCCCGGCGCCTACGCGGCGCCGCCGTGGCGATGGCAGTCAGGCTTCGGCCATCGCCTGCTCCAGCTTGGTCATGCTGAGATTGAACTGGGTCCGCTGCACCTCCAGCAACTGCCGGTTGAACACCGAACTGGGCACCATCTGCAATTGCAGCACCCTGGTGCTGAGCATTTGCGCGTGCGCCTGGGCGACGTCGCACTCCAGGATGGCCCGGTCCAGCGCCGCCAGGTTGGTGTACAGACCGTTTTCGCGCGAATGCTTGAGCTCGATCTCCAATTCGGCCAGCTTGGCGGCGATCTGCATCACCTGCATTCGCGCCTGCACCAGGTTGACCTGGGATGCGCTGTACTGCCGGGCATCGATCTGCATGTAGGCGATTCGCATGTTCATGTCGAACCCCATGCGATAGTTGTTCACCACATGCATGATCTGCTCGGCGCGGACCGGATCGGCCTGGGCGACGCCGGTGCCGGCGCCGAACAGCAGCACCGCCGACAGCACGCAGGCGCGCAGACTGGCGGCGAAAGCGCCGCGGCGCTGGCGCGCGCGGGCGGTCGGGACGATGGACATCTCGGACATGCGTATTTCTCCTTGAAGGGCGAAGCGCGCGCGGCGATGCGCGAAGCTGTCGCGGTGCGCGGCCGCCGGAGCCCGGCGACGCAACGCGGCGAACCACACTCCGCGCCGGCACGGCACGCGCGTTGCCGGGGCACAGACCGGCGTCGCGGCAGCCACGCGGGGCGTGGTGGTCGATGGATTCAGCGAACGGGAAAATCGCGGCCCGGACTGCGCAGCCGCGCAGGGGCCAGCGATCGCTATCGTGTCCGGCCTGCATGCGGGGCAGCCCCGGGCCGGCATGGCACCTCCTTGTGGTCGCACCGCTTCGCTCCTGCGCCGGCTCATCGCACACGCCGGCGCCTGCGGCGCCCTGCCCCGACTGTAGCCGCGGTGCGGCGCACCGACTGTTACAGCGGTCGGATTTCCGGCCTCCGGACGCGGACGCGCGCCGACGGTGCGCGCCCGGCGCACTGCGTGGCGCCCCCCGCAGCGCCGGCCCGCGTCGCTCCCCAAGGGCTGCGGCAAGCGCACAGCCAGCCAGCTCGGCTCCGGCCGCTCGCCTGGCCGCAGAAGCAACCCGCCCCCTTCCACGCCGCCCTGCCCAGGCCGCCTCCGGCGGGCCGGCCGGCCCGCGCGGCGCAACTCACTCCAGCCTGCGCAGATCCTCCTCGTCCAGCGCGCGCCACTGGCCCTTGCCCAACTCGCCCAGCCGCAGGCCGCCGATCGCGACCCGCACCAAGCGCAAGGTATCCAGCCCGAATCCGGCCAGCAGCCGCCGGATCTGCCGGTTGCGGCCTTCGTCGAGCACGATCTCCAGCCAGGCGTTCTTCTCGCCGGCGCGCAGCAATCGCGCGGACTTGGCTCGCAGGCGCTCGCCGTCGTCGTCCACGCCCTCGCCCAGGGCGCGCAGCAGGACCGCATCGGGGACGGCATCGACCTGCACGTGATAGGTCTTGTCCGGGCCGCGTTCGGGATCGGTGATGCGCGCGGCCCACTGCGGGTCGTTGCTCATCAGCAGCAGGCCTTCGCTGGCCTTGTCCAGGCGCCCCACCGGGGCCAGCCACGGCAGCGGCGCATCGTGCAGGCGGGCGCCGTCGAGACAGCGGTACACGGTGTCGCGGCCGCGCTCGTCCTGGGCCGTGGTGACCAGGCCGCGCGGCTTGTTCAACATCAGGTGGATGCGCTCGACCGCCGCCAGCGCCTGCCCGTCCACGACGACGCGATGGCGTCCCTGGACGATGGGGAATTCGGGGTCGCGCACCACCCGCCCGTCCACCGCCACCCGGCCCGCCGCGATCCAGGCGGCGGCCTGGGTGCGCGAGCACAGGCCCTGCTTGGACAGGACGCGGGCCAGGCCATGGCGAGGGGCGGAGGTCTTCACGGAAAGGCTCGGAGGGCGGCGGGGGCGGCGCTGGCACCGCAGCGGCCGCGGCCGCTCACGATACGCCGGCGCGAGGCGCCGCGCGCACGGCATCGGATCGGCGCTGCAGTCGGGGCGGCCACTTCGGCCAGGGGATGCGGCGGCAATGCCGCAACGCCAACGCGGCAGCCGCCACGCGGGTCGAGCCGGCCAAGGGTCGCCGTCGCCGGATCGCTCGGCGCGGGCGCGCGCCCCTGACCGCGGCCGGGCTGCAAAAACGCAACGGCCGCGGCAAGCCGCGGCCGTGCCGGTCCGCATCCGCGGCGGTTACTTCTTTTTCTTCTTCTCTTCGGCCGGGGCCGGCGCCGGTGCCGGCTCGGGCGCCGGGGCCGGCGCAGCAGCGGCGGCGGTGCCGTTGCCCTTGGCCACGCGCACGCCCTTGGCCTTCATCCAGGCGCTGAACTCGTCGGCGGTCATGCGCTTGCCGCCCTGGCTCATGTCGAAGCGCCAGGGCGTGTTGTCGAACTGGGTCTGCGGCTTGTAGGCGGCCGGGTCGCTGGCCGAGGGCATGCCGGTGGCCGCCGGCGCGGCCTTGGCCACAGTGCAGGCGTCCAGGCGCATGCGCAGCAGCACTTGGTCCACCGACAGCGCCTCGTCCAGCGCCTGCGAGAGCACCCCGGTGGGCGCGCCGAGTTGGTGCGCGGGCGCGACCAGTTCCGGCGAGACCGGCGCGATCAGGGTCGGCTGCACGGGCTGGGCGCGCGCGGCGGTCAGGGCGGCGCAGTTGGCGGCGCTGGCGCCGTTCTGGGCCTGCGCCGCGCCGGCGATCAGGATCAAGGTGGTGGCCGCAAAGGCTCGGCGCATGGCGCTCTCCGTGAATTGGCCCGGAGCCGGGGCCCGGACGGGATGGTGCGAAGGACTGCGCGCCAGTGTAGGCGCGCGCCGCAGATCGAACAACCGCAGATCGAACAAGCGCAGATCGGGCCACAGCGGATCGGACGACCGCGATCAGGCAACCGCGCCTCGGACGCGGGACCGGCCCGCGCAACCGTGCCCAGGCGCCGGCGGCGGGTTCAGTTCTGCACCTCCAACTCGACCCGCCGGTTCTCCGCGCAGTGCCGCGGCGGCAGCCGCGCGCGTTGCTCCTCGGCCGAGCACAGGGCCAGCGGGCGGTCGGCGCCGTAGCCGACCGGGCCCAGCACTTGCGAGCGCGGCACGCCGTGGGCCAGCAACCAGTCGTAGACCGCGCGCGCGCGCTGTTCGGACAGACGCTGGTTGTGCGCGGGCCCGCCCGGGTCGCCGGCGTGGCCGGCCACTTCCACCCGCAGGTCGGGATAGCGGCGCAGGATCTGCACCGCTTCGGCCAGCATCCGCAGCGTGTCCGGCAGCAGCCGCGCCGAGCCGGCCTCGAACTGCATCACCTGGTAGTCCACCGTCGCCGCCGCGGGCGCGGCCGCCAGGACCCACGCCGCCAGCCACGCCAGCCGCCGGGCCCGCCTCGCCGCCTGCTTCGCCGCCGCCTGCGCGGTCTCCATCGGCTTCGCTGCCATGCCGGTGCTCCTTCGTTCCGATCGTGCGCGCCCGTCCGGGGCGCGCCGCCATCCTTGCCCATCGCCGCCGGCGATGCAAAAAACGAAGCCCGGCGCGAGGCCGGGCTTCGGGTCGTGCCGGCAGGGCCTGGCGGCCCCGCCGTGTCGCAGTCGCGAACGCCTTAGTTCTGGACGTTCAGCTCGGTGCGACGGTTCTTCTCGCTCTTGCACGCCGGCATGGTCTGCGCGGTCGACTCCAGCGGACGGCTCTCGCCGTAGCCGATCGGACCGGTCAGGCGGCCAGCGTCCACGCCATTGCTGGTCAGGTAGTCGTAGGCAGCCTTCGCACGACGCTCCGACAGCTTCTGGTTGTACTCGTCCTTGCCGCACAGGTCGGTGTGGCCGGCGACCTCGACCTTCAGGTCGGGGTAGCGCTTCAGGATCTCGACGGCCTCGTTCAGGATCGCCACCGCGTCAGGACGCAGGGTCGACTTGTCGAAGTCGAAGTTCACGCCCTTCAGGTCGATGGTGACCGGCACCGGGCAGCCGTCCGGACCGATGGTCTGGCCCGCCTGCGAGTCCGGGCACTTGTCGTCGCAGTTGTTCACGCCGTCGCCGTCGTCGTCCTTGTCGGCGCAGGTCTGGTCGACCACCGGCGGCGGGGCCACGGCAGCCACCGGCTCCGGACCCAGCGGGACGATGATGCCGACCGAGGCCAGCACGTCGCCGAACCAGTCTTCCGACGGGGCAGCCACGCTCTGGTCATCGAAGTCGGCGCGGTAGGCCAGCTCGGTGCGGATGCCGACGCGGCCCAGGTCGCCCTGCACGCCCACGCCGACCTTGGCGGCGAAGTTGCCGTCCTTGCGGTCGGCCGGCGACTGCGGCGAGGGAATGAAGTATTCCTCTTCCGAACGCTGGTAGCCCAGGCCCATCAGCAGGTAGGGGTTCCAGTTGCGGCCTTCGGTGACGAAGTGGCGGCGCAGGTCCAGCGAGATGCCGTACTGGCTCCAGTTGGCGTCCTGGTTGGCGTCGAACTTCGGGTTCTGGTAGTTCAGCTCGCCGTCCAGCGACCAGTTCTGGTTCAGGAACTTGCCCAGGCCGATCGCGCCGAACGGAGCGTTGCGGGTGCCACGGTCGTTGTCCTGGATGTTCATGCCGGCCGCGCCGGTCAGATACCAGCGGTCGTCGAAATCCTGCGCACTGGCCACCTGCGAGAAAGCCAAGCCCGCCAGCAAAGCGGTGCTCAACATGCGGATCTTCATTTGTAACTCCTTCAGATCGATCGGAACGGGGGGTAGATCGGGACTGTTGTGATTGATTCGGGACAGTCTTCTGCGGCGCTGACTCCTGTGACAGAGACACTTAGCGCATGGCAAAGCCGGCGCCGCGGTCACTGGCGGGGGGATCATACACGGTCAAGGCGTTTGTTAATACCACTTAACGTTATCGCCCCCGGGGGAAACCACCCCCTGTTTACTCTCTGCACCGCGAATTGGCCGCTTTCGCCGCTGGTCCGGGCGCGCGCGCCGACGAACGGTCGCGGCGACGGAGATAATCCGGCCGCACGCCTTATTCCCCCGCCACCGTGCCGCCGACAAAACGAAGCCCGGCGCGAGGCCGGGCTTCGGGTCGTGCCGGCAGGGCCTGGCGG
>CBIFVU010000029.1:0-26647 GCA_966185905.1 uncultured Lysobacter sp. | reverse complement strand
GTCCGGGGCCGGGGGCTGCGGACGATGCGTTGCCGGTGGCGCGGCGCAGCGCCACTGCCGGCGCGCTGCGTGCGCCAGCCGACTCACTGGCGGACCGTTGCCGCCCGGCCTGCCCACCGCGCCTGTCCAGGCCGCCCGCAACGACCCGGGCAGGCGCTCGACCCTGCCACAGCACTGCCTCACTTGGGCAGATAGATCTTGTCGAAGAATCCGCCGTCGGAGAAATGCGCCGCCTGGGCCTTCTTCCAGCCGCCGAAGGCGTTGTCGATGGTCACTTGCTTGACCGCCGGGAACCGCGCCAGTTCGGCCGCCGGCACCTTGGCCGGTTCGGCCGGGCGATAGCCGTGCTTGGCCGCCAGGCGCTGGCCCTGGGGGCTGTAGAGAAAGCGCAGGTAAGCCTCGGCCTGCTTGCGCGTGCCGTGCTTGTCCACGTTCTTGTCCACCCAGGCCACCGGCGGCTCGGCCTTGATGCTCAGGCTGGGCACCACGATCTCGAACTGGTCGCGGCTGGCCGGCTGCTGCACGGTCAGCAGGGCCTCGTTCTCCCAGGCCAGCAGCACATCGCCGATCTTGCGGTCGACGAAGGTGGTGGTGGCGCCGCGCGCGCCGGTGTCGAGCACGGGCACGTTCTTGAACAGCCGGCTGAGGTAGTCCACGACCTTGCCGCCGTCGCGGTACTCAGTCGAAGCCCAGGCCCAGGCCGCCAGGTAGTTCCAGCGCGCGCCGCCGGAGGTCTTGGGGTTGGGCGTGATCACCGCTACGCCCGGCTTGGCCAGGTCGTCCCAATCCTTGATGCCCTTCGGGTTGCCCTTGCGCACCAGGAACACGATGGTCGAGGTGTAGGGGGCGCTGTGGTGCGGCAGGCGCGACTGCCAGTCGGCCGGCAACTGCCGCGCCGCGGCGATGAGGTCGATGTCGCCAGCCAGCGCCAGGGTGACCACGTCGGCCTCCAGCCCATCGACCACGGCGCGCGCCTGCTTGCCCGAGCCGCCGTGGGACGCGCGCAGGTTGAGGGTTTCGCCGGTCTGTTGTTTCCACTGCGCGGCGAAGGCCTGATTGATCTCGGCGTAGAACTCGCGGGTGGGGTCGTAGGAGACGTTGAGCAGTTCGACGTCCTTGGCGGCCGCGCCGCCGGCGGCGAGCGCGGCGCCGAGCAACAACAGGCGGAGTGCGTGTTTCATCGGTCGGTCCTCTGCGATGGTGCGGATGGCATGGAAGGGCGGAAGCGGAGCGTGCGCGCGGCGTCGATCAGAACGCGAGCTGCGCGCGGGTGAAGAAGGCCTTTTCGTCTTCGCGGTCGCCGTCCGCGGCGCCGCCGTCGAAGGCGGTGCGGGTGTAGTTGGCGACCAGCTTGAAATTGCCGGTCAGGTACCAGTTCAGGCCCAGGCCCCAGGAGCGCGCCGCCGAGGCCGCGGCGGCCGGATCGGCATAGCGCGGGAAAGCGGCTTCGTCGATCTCCAGGCGGCCATAGCGGGCGACCAGTTCCAACGCGCCCCAGCCTGCCCCACCGGGCGTAAAAGCTTGGTTAGGCCGGGCCACGCCCTTGTAGCCGCTGTCCTCGCCGGTGAGCACGTAGCCGGCGGTGAGCTGCCAGGCGCGGTGGTCCAGTTCCTCGGCGAAGGCGCCGCTGCGCACCTGTTGGCGCGAGGAGACGTATTCGCCCAGCAGGCCGAAGCCATGGCGGTAGTAGTGCAGTTGCGGCGACCAGCGCCGGGTCGCGCCGTCGGCGAGGACCGCGCCGCGATAGTTGAAGAATTGCGCCTGGCCCGGCGTGCGGTAGCGTGGCAGCGCGTTGTTGCCGCTGCCGGTGCGCTCGCCGGCGCTGACGCCCACGCCGAAGCCCAGGCCGGACAGCGCGTTGCCCTGGTTCTTCCACGGTTCCAGGAACAGCCGTCCGGCATACTCGAACTCGTTGTCGGGATTGGCGCTCGGGCTGTCGCGACCGTCCACCGCACCGTTGAACGCGCCCAGTGCGTAGCTCACCGCGCCGCGCGCGAACTCGCCCTGGAGTTGCACGCCCAGGTCGCGGTTGGGGGTGAGCTCGGAGGCCAGGCCCAGCTCGATCAGCGCATTGGACCCGCTGGACTGCAGGCGCTCCAGGCCGACCGGGCTCTTGAACTTGCCGATCCGCAGGCTCGCGCGCGGGTCCAGCTTCAAGTCGATGTAGGCATCGGCGAGGCTGGCATTGTCGCCGGCCAGCTCCGGCATCAGGCGGAAGCCGATCCACTCGCCCCAGCTGCCTTCCAGGATCGGTTGCACGCGGCGCAGCAGGAAGCCGTCGTTCTGCGCGGGCTGTGCATCGCCGAGGAAGAAGCGGCCGTCGCCCTGCACCAGCGCGCGGAACTTCACCTCCACCTCGCCCGGCGGCGGCGACTTGATCGCCAGGCCCTTGCCCGCGCTCAACGATACGCTGGGCGTGCTGGCGGCCTTGGCCTCGGCCGCTTCGGCCTGCAGTTCGAGCCTGCGTTCGATCACCCGCAGGCGCTGGTCGAGGTCGGCCAGGCCGTCGTCCCCGGCGGCGCTGGCGGCCGCGGCCGGCGCGGCGCCGCCGAGGCGTTGCTCGATCGCGCGCAGGCGTTCGGCCAGTTGTTCGACCGTGGGCGGCGCGGACGACTGCGCCCGCGCCGGCAGCGCCAGCGTGCAGGCCAGCGCGGCGCCGAGCGCGGGCAGGGCGGTGGTCGCGATGGATCGAACCCGTCTTTGCATGTACTGCTCCTTGGATCTGGACCGATGCGGCGGCGGGCCCGGGTGGCGCGGGCGGATGAGGGTGGAGTGCAAGCCGGCGTCGCGGCGCGAGAGGCGCGCCGGCGTGGAGTGTTCGGCGCTCGCGCGCCGGCGCCGGGTTTCAACAGCGCGAGCGGCGCCGACAGCGCAAGCCAACGCTCATGTCCACGACTCCGCCGGTGCGGCCACCGGCAGGCGCTGGCTGCGCACGATCTCGACGATGCGCCGGCCTTGCACGAGCACCTCCAGGCGACCCTCGGCGAGCGCGCGCACGGCCTGCACCAGGGCGAACTCGCTGTCGCTGAGGTTGAGCAGGTTGACCTCGGGCGGGGGGAGGCCGGACGCGTCGCGCTCAGGCGCGGCGCGCGCGCGCGAACGGACGGCGGATGCGCCGGGGCGGGCTACCGGACCCCGCGTGTCTGTGCGTGCGTGGCCGCTGTCGCCCGGCGCACCGGCACCACGACGCATCGGGTCGGCACCGCGGGCGGCACCGCGGACCGGCTTGCGCGGTGCGCGGCTCATGCGCCGTCTCCGGCGGTTCCGGTCAGGGCGGGGTCTTGCACCGCGGCGGCGAACAGGCCCGGCGACAGCGCCAACTCGCGCAGGCTGCGGCGGTCCAGCACGTGCGAGAGCGCATCGCGCGCCTCGCGCATCAGCGCGCGCAGGCTGCAGGCATCGGGGTCGCGGCAATCGGCGCAGGGCTGGTAGGCGCTGACGCTGGCGCAGCGCACCGGCGCCAGCGGGCCGTCGATGGCGCGGATCAGGTCGCCGACCATGATCTGGTCGGCCGGCCGCGCCAGCGCATGGCCGCCTTTCTGCCCGCGCCGGCTGTCGATGAAGCCGGCCTGGCGCAGGTCCACCAGGATGCTTTCCAGGAACTTGCCCGGTGCGCCGCTGTGTTCGGCGATGGTGCGGGCCTGGAGCCGTCCGCGCCGGGACAGGAGAGGGGAGAGCCCCGGCGCGGACGGGTGCGGCGCGGCGGTGCCCGGGCGCAGCCGGCCGGCTTCGGCGCGCGCCAGCGCGCACATCGCGCGCAATGCGTACTTGGCCTTCATCGTCAGCATTTCCCAGTCACCATGTAGGGAATGTGGCGCGCCGGGCCGGGCAGGGGAAAAGGTTTTGCTTCATCTGCTTATGCCCAGGGGCCATGTGGGCCGAGGTGGGTGGAGCGGAGCCAACGCGGGCCGCCGCCATGGCGCGCTCTGTCCGCGGTGGCTCGATCTGCGCATACCGCCCCGACCGCCCTGTGTGCGGACCAGAGCTCGGCTCGGTCGGCCGTAGGAGCGACATGTTGTTGCGCGCAGGCGGTCTCGCCGGCGGCGGTCGCTGCAATGCAGGGTGCGCGCTACGAAGCGGGGACGCTGCCGGCAAGGCGGCACCCGCGAGGCGAGCGGCAACGGCGCCAGCGCGAACACCGGGCCTGCCCAGCACGGCGACGCGCACGGACTGGCGCCGCATCCGCCGCTGCGTGGTCGGGCCAGCCGGCCAGCGGAGCGACCTGGGAGACCCGGCCGCGGTTGCCTTCGCCGGCGCGAGCGGCGCGGGTGCCCGCTCCAGCCGTTACGATGGGCACGATGCGCTCTCTCGCCACGCTGCCCCCGCTCGCCCGCGCCTGCCTGTGCCTGCTCGCCGCACTGGCGGCCGCCTGTTGGCTGGGCCCCCTGCTCGGCCGCTTCGATCCGGCCCTGCCCGATTGGCAGGCGCTGTCGGCCGCGCCCGGCACCGCCGGGCATTGGTTCGGCACCGATGCCATCGGTCGCGATGTGTTCGCCCGCACCCTGGCCGGCGGCCGCCTCTCGCTCGGCATCGGCTTGCTGTCCAGCGTGGTCGCCCTGGTCATCGGCCTGGGCTACGGCGCTATCGCCGGCCTGGCCGGCGGCTGGGTGGAGCGGACCATGCTGCGCGTGCTGGATGTGTTCTCGGCGCTGCCTTTCCTGCTGGTGGTGATCCTGCTGCTGACCTTGTTCGAGCGCTCGCTGTGGCTGCTGCTGGCGGCCATCGGCGGCTATGTCTGGATCGACCTGGCGCGGGTCATGCGCGCGGAGGCCGCGCGCCTGCGCGAGGCGCCGTTCGTGCTGGCCGCGCAGGCCGCCGGCGCCGGCTTCGGCCAGCGCCTGCGCTGGCATGTGCTGCCCAATCTGTTGCCGCTGGCCTTCGTCTACCTGGGTCTGATCCTGCCGCAGGCGATCCTGGTCGAGAGCTTCCTGGGCTTCCTCGGCCTGTCCATCGACGAGCCGTCCTCCAGCTGGGGCGGGCTGCTGGCCGAGGGCGTGCAGGAGCTGGACAGCGCGCCGTGGACGCTGCTGTTCCCGGCCGGTTTCCTGGTCGCCACCCTCGCGGCATTCCAATTTCTCGGCGACGGCCTGCGCGATTGGCTGGACGTGCGCGGCCCAGGCCACGGCGATCCGGCGCGCGCCGGCGAGGCGGCCGCGGCATGAGCGCGTGGCTGTCGCTGCGTGAGCTGCGGGTGGAGACGCCGGCGCGGCCCTTGCTCGGCCCGTTGGACCTGGAGCTGCAGGCTGGCCAATGCCTGGGCGTGGTCGGCGAGAGCGGCAGCGGCAAGAGCCTGACCGCGCTGTCGTTGCTGGGCTTGCTGCCGGAGGGCTTGCGCCTGGGCGGGCGCTTGCGCGTGGACGGCGCCGAACTGGCGCTGGCCGGCCCCGCCCACGCGCGCCTGCGCGGGCGCACCCTGGCCTGGGTGCCTCAGGACCCACTGGCCTGCCTGCATCCGCTGCGCCGGATCGGCGCGCAATTGCTGGAAACCCTGCGCGCGGTGCGCGGCCTGGGCCCGGCCGAAGCGCAGGCGCAGGCCCTGTCGCTGCTGGAGCGGGTGCAATTGCCCGATCCAGCGGCGGCGTTGCGGCGTTACCCGCACCAGTTCTCCGGCGGCCAGCGCCAGCGCATCGCCATCGCCCTGGCGCTGGCCACCGCGCCGCGCGCGCTGATCGCCGACGAGCCGACTTCGGCGCTGGACGCGCGCATCGCCCGCGATATCCTCGACTTGCTCGACCGTCTGCGCCGCGAGGACGGGCTGTCGTTGCTGTTGATCAGCCACGATCTGCCGCTGGTCGGCGCCTACGCCCAGCAGTTGCTGGTGCTCCAGCGCGGCGCTGTGGTCGAGCGCGGCGCCACGGCCGCGGTGTTCGCCGCGCCGGCCCGGGACTACACCCGCGAGCTGCTCGCCGCCGACCGCATCGCGGCGGTGCCGGCGCGGCCGCAGGACCCGCCTGCGCCGTTGCTGCTGCGCGCCGAAGGGTTGCGCATGCGCTACCCGCGCGCGCCGCGTCCGGCGCTGGACGGGGTGGACATCGAACTGCGCCGCGGCGAGGGCCTGGCCCTGGTCGGAGAGAGCGGCAGCGGCAAGAGCACGCTGGGGCGCGCCTTGTTGCGTTTGCTGCGGGGCGCGCAGGGCCGGGTGGTGGTGGACGGCGCCGATCTGGGCGCGCTCGACCGCGCCGCCCTGCGCCGCTGGCGCGCGCGCACCGGCGTGGTGTTCCAGGATCCGTATGCCTCGCTGGACCCGCGCCTGCGCGTCGCCGAGATCGTGGCCGAGCCGTTGCGCATCCACGAACGCCTGGACGCGACTGCGCGCCGCGCCCGCGCCGCCGACTTGCTCCAGGCGGTCGGCTTGCAGGCGGACATGCTCGACCGTTATCCGCACCAGTTCTCCGGTGGCCAGCGCCAGCGCATCGCGATCGCGCGTGCGTTGTCCACCCAGCCGCAACTGCTGGTCTGCGACGAGGCGGTCTCGGCCCTGGACGCGCACCACCGCGCCGCGATCCTGGCGTTGCTGGCGCGGCTCAAGCGCGAGCGCGGGCTGGCCTTGCTGTTCGTCACCCACGACCTGGCCGCCGCCGCTGCCGTGGCCGAGCGCATCGCCGTGCTGGAAGCCGGGCGGATCGTGGAGACCGGCGTCACCGCCGAGGTGTTGCGCGCGCCGCAGCACGCGCATACGCGGGCGTTGCTGGCGGCGCGGCCGTCGGGCTCGCATCCGGGCTAGCGATTCCAGCGGCCTGAGCCCGGCCCGCAGGGGCCCGGTCGGGGCGTGAGTGCGGGGCCGGTGCCGGCCCGCGCGGGCGCCGCGCCCAGGCCCTGCCGGCCTTGTTGGATGCGCCCAGGACGTACTCGGCTTTACTTCGCCAACAGGCGCCCTGTCCGGCCACCTCTTCGAGTTCAGCCAGCCGATCCGGATGCGCGTCAACGAGCTGATCGCTGCGCGAGCGGTCCGGCAAAGCAGTTCGCCCCGCCTGCGCGCGCCCGCGCGGCTCCGGGCCGGCTGCTCAGAGCGAACCTCTCAGAGTCGGCCCCTCCCAGCGGCCCCTCACAGCAGGCCGCCGCCGACTGCCAGGCGGATCAGGCCGATGCCGATGGCGAGGCAGTTCAACAGCAGGCCGGTCTTGGCCCGGCCGTTGCGCTCGCTGCGGGTGAACAGCAGGGCGACCAGCGCGATCGCCGCGCCGACGGCGGCGAAGGGGATCATGAACCAGTTGCCCCAGCCCAGGAGCGGAATCAGGGCCAGCAACATCCACAACAAGGCGACGATGCCCCAGAGCAGGCTGATCAGTCCCATCTTCGCAGTCTCCCGAAACCAGAACGCCGGACCGGCGCAGCGCCGGCCGTAGCCGATTCCATGCTGCGCGCCCCGGCGCCCGCGCGCCTGTGGCCTTGGTCAGGGGGCCTTCCGGCCGGGCGCGCCCGGCGCGGCGGTTTCAGGCGCCGTGCACGCCGTCGATCTCCACCCGCAACTCGTGCCGGCAGATCGCCGCGTGCAGCAGGATGCGCGGCACCCGGTCGCCGTAGCGGCGCTCCAGCGCGGCGGCCACGGTGGGAATGTCCTCGGCATCGCGCACGTACACTTTCAGGCAGGTGCCGGCGCCGAACGCCGCCGGCAACTGCGGATTCTGTCGCCGCGCGGCCTCCAGCAGGCTGTCGAAGTTGGCCAGGGTCTCATCGAGCTGGGCCAGCACCGACTCGGCATGCTGCGACTCGTGGCCGACCACGGCCGCCGTGCCGGACAACAGCAGCGGCATGCTGGCCGGCTGCGGCGGCAGCATCGCGCGGGCGAAGCTCGGCGATTGCGGGCCGTACTGGCGTGGGTAGCGGTAGGCGCTGACCTGGCGCGGGTTTTCCAGCGGTGTGCCGGGCGTGCGCGAGGCCAGCCAGTACACCTGCAGGCGGCGCGCGCCGTCGACCCGGCCGATGGCGGTGGCCGCCGGCAACCGCGGGATCGGGAAATCGCCCAGGCCGGCGGCGCGGCCGACGCAGAACACGCGGTAGCGCTCCTCGTCGCCGTGGCCCAGGGTGATGCCGTCGAGGTAGTTCCAGATCCGCAGCAGATGCCCGTAGCCGCGCTCGGCGGTGAAGGCCAGCAGCTTGCGGTACAGGTACTCGGCCGCGCGCGCGATGTCGCCGTCGCTGGACTCGCCCGGCAGCGGGCCAGCCTCGTCCACTTCGATCACGCCGAACTGCAGCGCGCCGTCTTCCGACCAGGCCAGGTCGCCGTCGCGGCCGTGGCTGACCGGGCCGCGCCCGCGCCAGCGCTCCAGGCGGGTGTCGCCGAAGGGCTCCAGGGCCACGCGCAGGTAGCGCGGATCGTCGTGGCGCGGTGCGGCGGCGCCGAAGCCGAACACGGCCAGGGTGTCCGGCTGCGCCAACAGCGCCTCCGGGCTTTGGTCGAGGTAGTCCACCCGGAAGTGCGGGCCCGCCAGGGTAGAGACGGCCGCGCTCATCGACGGCCTCGCCGGGTGCGCGGCCCGGGCGTGTAAACAGTGAGTTCCATGCGCAAATGATAGCGTGCCGTCTCGTCCGGCAGTGCGCCGCAGGCGGGCGGCCGCCGCGCCTCGGCGGGCCGAGGGAGGCCCGCAAGTGCTTGATGCGACAGGCGATCGCGACTCCGGCGGCCGCTCTGCGCCGCCGCCGACGCAGGCCGGGCCGGACCAGCGGCCAGGGTCGGTCAAGGCGTGCGCGTGGCCGCCGCCGGGCCGGCGGCGGCCGGCGCGGGCGCTGCGGCGGTTGCGCGCACGGCCGCGATGGCGGATCGTTGCGCCCCTTGCCACACCGTACCGGAACGCCCGAATGCCTGAACAAAGCCCCGCCGAACGCGAACTGGCGCAGCTGCTGGTCGAGAGCCTGAACCTGGAAGACGTGGCGCCGGAGTCGATCGACCCGGAGGCGGCGCTGTTCAACGAAGGCCTGGGCCTGGACTCGATCGATGCGCTGGAGCTGGCCCTGGCCATCACCCAGCGCTACGGCTTCCAACTGCGTTCGGACAGCGACGAGAACCGCCGCATCTTCGCTTCGCTGCGGGCCTTGTCCGCGCACATCCAGGCCCATCGCGCCGCCTGATCCGCGCCAGCGGCCCCGGCCCGCGCCAGGGCCCTGCCCGCACGGACCGGCGCCCGAGCGCGGCGGTCCACGCCGGTGCGGGTCCGCACCACCGCCCGCGCAGGATGCGCCCACCGCCGGAGATGCCGTGAACGACGCCGATGCCAGCGCTTCCGCCAGCCTTCCGGGCAGCGCGTCGGCCAGTGCGCTGGTGCGGCTGCTGCTGGCGCTGGCCTATCCCGCGCTGGCGCACTGGGCCAGCCTGGACGCCAGTGGACTGCCGGCGGCGCTGGCCCTGGCCGACCTGGTCGTGTTCGTCACCATCGACGGCCTGCTGGCGCTGCGGCCCTGGCCGTGGGCGATCACCCTGGCCCTGGTCGCCGCCATCGCCGCGATCGCGCGCACCTCGTACGCGCAGTTGCTGTTGCTGGCCCCGCCGATGGTGTTCAACGGCTGGGTGGCGTGGTGGTTCGCGCGCAGCCTGCGCGCTCCGCGCGAAGGCCTGATCACCCGCATCGTCGCCGGGCTGTACGGCTGCGCGCCCTCGGCGCTGGCGCCGGAGCTGTATCGCTACACCCGCCGGCTGACCGCGCTGTGGGCGCTGGCGTTGGCCGTGCTGGGGCTGGTCAATGGCGCGCTGGCGATGATCGCCGTGCCCGATGGAGTGCTGGCGCAGCTGGGCCATCCGCCGGCGTGGTCGATCACCCAGGCGCAGTGGTCGTGGTTCGCCAACATCCTCAACTACGGCGTGATCGCCGCGCTGTTCGTCGGCGAATACCAAGTTCGGCGGCGCCGCTTCAAGGACCGGCCCGAGCGCAGTTTCTTCGATTTCCTGCGGCGCATGGCCGGGCTGGGGCCGCGTTTCTGGCGCGATCTGTTTTCCTGAGCGCTGGCCGCGGCAGGCGCCCCGGGCGCCGTCGCGCTGGGGCCCATGCGGTCGCGCGCCGCCGCCGCTGCGCTGGGGCGCGGCGCGGATCCGGCGGCCGCGCCCGCACCGCACCGGCCGCCTGAACGTGCCGCTCAGGCCCCCTGGCTTATCCTTGCCTTCCCAACCCGGCCCAACGGCTTCCTTCGACCGCATGTCCTTCGTCCTGCCCGCCGACCATCCCTGCCTGCCCGGGCATTTCCCCGGGTTGCCGCTGGTGCCGGGGGTGGTGCTGCTGGAGCAGGCGGTGGCCGCGATCGAAGCCATGCACGGACCGCTGCCGGCGCTGCGCCTGCCCCAGGTCAAGTTCCTGCAGCCGCTGCGGCCGGGCGAGCGCGCGGAGGTCGAGATCGAACAGCTGGCGCCGGGCCGCTGGCGCTTCCGCCTGCACCGTGGCGCCGAGCTGCTGGCCAGCGGCGAGATCGCCAGCGCGGCCGCGCGGGAGCCGGCATGAACCACTGGAAGCAGCGCCCCGAAGGCGGCGGCCGCTGGGCGGTCATCGCCATCCGCGTGGTCGCCAGCCACGGCGGCCGGGCGCTGGCGCGCCTGCTGCTGTATCCGATCGTGGCCTATTTTCTGTTGGTGCGCGGGCCGGAGCGGCAGGCCTCGCGCGCCTACCTGGCGCGCGCGTTCGGCCGCCCGCCGCGCCTGGGCGAGGTGGCCCGGCACATCCACACCTTCGCCGCCACCATCCTCGACCGGGTGTTCATGCTGCGCCAGGGCATGGACCGCTTCGACGTGCGCATCAGCGGCCTGGAGCCGCTGGAACGCTATCTCGACGCCGGCCGCGGGGTGCTGCTGTTCGGCTCGCACCTGGGCAGTTTCGAGGCGCTGCGGGTGCTGGCGCGGCGGCGGCCCGGGCTGAAGGTGCGGGTGGTGCTCGACCGCGGCCACAACCCGGCGCTGACCCAGGCGCTGGACGCGCTGGACCCGCAGATCGCCGAGAACGTCATCGACGCCGGCCAGGACGGCGCCGCGATCGTGCTGGCGATCAAGCAGGCCACCGACGAGGGCGCGATCGTGGCCTTGCTGGTCGATCGCGCCGCGCCCGGCGAGGCCTGGCTGCCGGCGCGTTTCCTCGGTGAGCCGGCGCCGTTCCCGACCGCGCCGTGGCTGATCGCCGCCGCGCTCAAGGCGCCGGTGATGCTGGCCTTCGGCCTGTACCGCGGCGGCGACCGCTACGACCTGGCGTTCGAGCATTTCAGCCCGTGCGTGGCGATCGAGCGCACGCAGCGCGCCGCGGCGCTGGCCGCGTTGGTGCAGCGCTATGCCGAATGCCTGCAGCGGCACACCCTGGATGCGCCCTACAACTGGTTCAACTTCTACGATTTCTGGAATGCCGATGGTGCCCAAGACGCTCCGCCCGGCGATGCTCGCGCTGCTGATCGGCGCGGGATCGCTGCACGCCGCGCCGGTTGACGCGCAAGCCGCGTCGCCGCGACCCGCCGCCGTGCCCGTCCCGCCCGCGCCCGTGCCGGCCGTGCCTGCGCCGGCCGCGCCTGCGCCGGCCGCGCCCGGCGCGGCGCCGGTGCAGCCTGCCGACCCGGCCTGGATCCTGCCGCGCCTGGCCCAGCCGGTGCCGGCGCGCACGGATTTCGTCGAAGTGCGCGGCTCGGCCTTGCTCAAGGCGCCGCTGCGCCTGTCCGGCGAATACCGCCGGCCGGACGCGGGCACCTTGGTGCGCGAAGTGCGCGCCCCCTACGCGGAGACCACCACCATCCGCACCGGCGCCAAGCCCGGCCAGGGCGAGGTCGAGATCGTGCGCGCCGGCAAGGCGCCGCGGCGTTTCTCGCTGGGTCGCGCGCCCGAGCTGATGGCCTTGCAGGCCAGCTTCGGCGCCCTGCTCGGCGGCGACCGCGCCGCGCTGGAGCGTCATTACCGCGTGTCGGCCGAAGGCACGCGCCAGCAGTGGACCCTGACCCTGACCCCGCGCGAGGCCGAACTGGCCGCGCGCGTGCGCCAGATCGTGCTGCTCGGCCGCGAGGGCGAATTGCGCTGCATCGAGACCCGCCCGGCGCGCGGCACCGAGCAGCAACGCACCCTGCTGGCCAGCGCCGCGCGCGCTGCCGCCGGCGTCGCCGACGCCAGCCAGTTGGCGGCGCTGTGCCGCGGCCACGGCGCCGCGCGCGGATGAGCGCGTCCAAGCGCCTGGCCCTGGCCCTGTTGTGGGCGGCGCTGTTGGCCGCGGCGGCATGGGCGATCGGCGCTAACCTCCAGCTCAGCGGCGACCTGCGCCGGTTCATGCCCAACGCGCAGACTCCGGCGCAGAAGCTGCTGATCGACGAACTCGGCGAAGGCCCCGGCTCGCGCCTGTTGCTGTTGGCCATCGAAGGCGACCGCCCGGCGGTGTTGGCGGCGCAGTCGGCGGCGTTGCGCGAACGCCTGGCCGGGCAACCGGCGTTCAAGCTGGTCGCCAACGGCGCCGGGCTCGGCCTGGATGCGTTCCCCGAAGCCTTGCGCCCCTATCGCTACCTGCTTTCGCCGACCATCGGCGAGCAGGCCTACGATGCGGCCTTCCTGGCCGAACAGCTGCACACCCGCGTGCAGGATCTGGGCTCGCCGGCGGGCGAGTTGATCGAGCCCTTGCTGGCGCGCGACCCGACTCTGGAAACCCTGCGCCTGGCCGAGTCCTGGCAGCCGGCGCAGGCGCCGCAACTGCTGCACGGGGTCTGGTTCGACCGCGCCGGGCGGCAGGCGCTGCTGGCGGTGGAAACCCGCGCGGCCGGCTTCGACCCGGCCGGGCAGGAAGCGGCGATCGGAGCGATCCGCGCCGCCTTCGCCCAGGCGCGCGGCGCCAGCCCGGCGCAACTCGTGCTCAGCGGCCCGGGCGCGTTCTCGCTGGAGATCGGCGCGCGCACCCAGCGCGAGGCCAGCCTGATCGGCAGCATCGACACGCTGGTGTTCATCGCCTTGCTGTGGCTGGCCTATCGCAGTTGGAAGGCGCCGCTGATCGGCGGCCTGCCGCTGGCCACCGCCGGCCTGGCCGGGCTGGGCGCAGTGGCCTGGCTGTTCGAGGGCGTGCACGGCATCACCGTGGCCTTCGGCTTCACCTTGATCGGCGTGGTCCAGGATTATCCGATCCACTTGTTCAGCCACCAGCGCCCGGGCCTGTCGCCGTGGGCCAGCGCGCGCGCGCTGTGGCCGACCCTGGGCACCGGCGTGGTGTCGACCTGCATCGCCTACCTGACCTTCTTCGTGTCCGGCGTGGACGGGCTGCAGCAGTTGGCGGTGTTCACCATCGCCGGCCTGGCCGCGGCTGCGCTGGCCACGCGCTTCCTGTTGCCGGCCCTGATCGACCCGGCGCCGCGCGATGTCGCCGCCTCGCCGCGGCTGGGGCGAATGCTCGATGCGCTGGCGCGCTGGCCGCGCCTGGGCGTGGCCGGGGTGTCGTTGATCGCGGCATTGGCGCTGGCGGTGGTGCTGTACGTGCCCGGCCCGTTCTGGCAGAACGACCTGGCCCGGCTGACCCCGGTGCCGGCGCCGGCGCTGGCGCGCGACGCGCAACTGCGCGAGGAATTGGGCGCGCCGGACGTGCGTTACCTGATCGCAGTGGACGGCCGCGACACCGAGGCCGCGTTGCAGGCCTCCGAGGGCTTGCTGGCCGAACTGCCGCTGCTGCGCCAGCGCGGCGCCATCGCCGGCTACGACCTGGCCGCGCGCTACCTGCCCAGCCAGCGCACCCAGCGCGAGCGCCAGCAACGCCTGCCCGATGCCGCGAGCCTGCGCGCGGCGTTGGCGCAGGCGGTGGCGGACACGCCGTTCCGCGAGGACGCCTTCGCCGGCTTCCTGGAGGATGTCGAGCGCGCGCGCATCGCCGCGCCGCTGGCCCCGCACGACTTGGCCGGCACACCCTTGGCGACCCGGGTCGATGGCCTGCTGCTGCAGCGCCATGGGCGCGCCACCGCGCTGGTTTCGCTGGCCGGGCTCAGCGATCCGCATGCCGTGGCCGAGATCGCCGCGCGCCATGGCGCGCAGTTGCTCGACCTCAAGCAGGCCTCCGAGTCGCTGGTGGCCGATTATCGCGGCCGGGTGCTGATGGCGCTGGCGCTGGCCGGCGCGCTGCTGGCCGCGGCGGTGTGGATCGCGCTGCGTTCGCCGCGGCGAGTGCTGCGGGTGCTGGCGCCGATGGCGCTGACCACGCTGCTGATCCTGGCGGTGCTGCGCGCCGCCGGGGTGGAGCTGAACCTGTTCCACCTGGTGTCGCTGATCCTGGCCGCGGGCCTGGGCCTGGACTATGCCCTGTTCTTCGACCACGCCGGAGACGACCGCGGCGAGCAGTTGCGTACCCTGCACGCGGTGATCGTGTGCAGCCTGACCACGCTGATGGTGTTCGCTCTGCTGGCCGCTTCCAGCATTCCGGTGCTGCGCGCCATCGGCGCCACGGTGGCGCTCGGGGTGGCCTGCAATTTCGCGTTGGCGCTGCTGATCGTGCGCGAGCCGGCGGCGCTGGCGCGCGCGGAGGACGCCGATGCAGCGGCGTGAGGACATCGCGGCGCTGATCCCGCACCAAGGCCTGATGTGCCTGTGGGAGCAGGTGCTGGAGTGGGACTCGCGCAGCATCGCGCTGCGCAGCCATGGCCACCGCGACCCGGCCCATCCGCTGCGCAGCGGCGGCCGCCTGCATGCGGTGCACCTGTGCGAATACGGCGCGCAGAGCATGGCGGTGCATGGCGGCCTGCTGGCCCGCGCCAGCGGCGGGCGCGCGCGGCCCGGCCTGCTGGTGGCGCTGCGCGGGGTGGAGCTGGCGGTGGCGCGCATCGACGATCTGCCCGGTGCGCTGGAATGCCGCGCCGAGCAACTGGCGGCCAGCGAGGGCAGTTGGCAGTACGCCTTCCAGGTCCGCCATGTCGTCGCCGGCCAGGCCGATGCGCTGCTGGCCGAAGGCCGAGCAGCGGTGATGGCGCGGCCGGACTGAGCGCGCGCCGGGACCGGCCCTGCGGTGGACCCGTGCGGTCGCAGCCCGGCCGGGGCGGGCGCGGGCTGGGCAGCGTCTGCGTCGGGGCAGGCCAGGGCGGGCGCTGTCCGGCCCCTTCGGTGGGGCGATGAGGCCGCACGCGCGCCGCGGCTTCCGTCGCGGCGGCGAGGCGGGGACAATCGCGGTTCGTACCGTGGAGCCGCCCGATGACCCAACCCGATCCTCCGCCGCGCCGCGTTCTGGTCACCGGCGGCAGCGGCGACCTCGGCAGCGCGATCTGCGCGCGCTTGGCCGCCGATGGCTGGGAGACGATCGTCCACGCCAACGGCCGGCCCGAGCGCGCCGAAGCGGTGGCCGAGGCGATCCGCGCCGGCGGCGGCCGCGCCGAGGCGGTGGCCTTCGACGTCGCCGATGCCGAGGCCAGCGGCCGCGCGCTGCAGGCCTTGCTCGCGCGCGGCCCCGTGCAGGGCGTGGTCAACAACGCCGGCATCCACGACGACGCGCCCATGGCCGGCATGAGCCAGACGCAATGGTCGCGGGTGATCGACGTGTCCCTGCATGGCTTCTTCAACGTCACCCAGCCGCTGCTGCTGCCGATGGCGCGCACTCGCTGGGGCCGCATCGTCAGCCTGTCTTCGGTGGCGGCGGTGCTGGGCAACCGCGGCCAGACCAACTACGCCGCGGCCAAGGCCGCGCTGCACGGCGCCTCGCGTTCGCTGGCGCGGGAGATGGCCAGCCGCGGCATCACCGTCAACGTGGTCGCGCCGGGGGTGATCGACGGCGGCATGGCCGCCGAGGCGTTCCCGCCGGAGGCGATCAAGCAGATGGTGCCGGCCGGGCGCGCCGGCCGGCCGGAGGAGGTCGCCGCGCTGGTGGCCTTCCTGTGCTCGGACGCGGCCGGCTACATCAACGGCCAGGTGATCGGGATCAACGGCGGCATGGGCTGAACGCGGCCCGCGCGCCGGCCCGGCCCGCTCACCGCGCACTCACCCCTTCGCCGGCCGGCTGGCGTAGCATCGCGGTCGAACGCGTCCGCAGGAGTAGCCCATGACCCGCGCCCTGATCCTCGCCCTGACCGCGCTGGCGTTGAGCGCCTGCGCCAGTTCGCATGTGCTCACCGGCCAGCCACGGCCGCCGGTGCCGGTCTCGCAGGTGCGCGTGTACTTCGCCCCGCCGCCCAGCCGCTACGAGGAAATCGCCCTGTTGCAGAGCAACAGCGGCGCCTTCACTTATGGCGAGCAGAACAAGATGGACTCGGTGCTGGGCAAGCTGCGCGCCGAGGCCGCCAAGCTCGGCGCCAACGGCGTGCTGTTCCAGGGCACCGAGGACGGCTACGGCGGCACCGGCGTGAGCGTCGGCGGCGGTGGCGGGCACATCGGCGGCCGCCACTACAGCGGCGCCGGTGTCGGCGTCAGCATCACCCCGCGGCAGAAGTTCGCGCGCGGGGTGGCGATCTACGTACTCAACCCGCCGGCGGCCAACGATCCCGGCCCGCAGGCGCCAGTCCCGCCGCGCAACTGACGCGTCGCGTCGCGGCGGAAAGGGCGCGTTCGCGGCTTGCGCCGCTCCTGCAGCGCCGGCTGCCGCGCGGCGGCGAATCGAACCGCACTCCCCGTTCCCCGCGCAGGAGTGGCGCAGGCCGCGATCCACCGGCCAGCGTCAGCAAGCCCGAAGCGCCGGTGGCGCCGAACCGCGAACCGGTCCGCCAAGCCGGGCTCCGCGCTGCACGCCCCACACCGCAATCCCTGTTGCCCGCGCAGCAGCGGCGCAAGCCGCGATCCACCGGCCAACGATAGCGACGCCTCCAGCGCCGACTGAGCCGAGTCGCGAACCCGACTCCAAGCCCCACGCACTACAGCCCCCCCGGCCGCTTCCGCGGAGCCGCCCGGCCGCCCCGCCGTTTATTCGTTGCCAGCCTCGTCGATCAGCGCCGGATTGGCGCGGATGCGCCGGTACACCTGCGGCAAGCTGCCGCGGCGCAGGCACTGGCCGACGATGTGCGAGGTGATCCGGGTGAAATCGCGCAGCGGTTTGAAGTGGCTGGCGCGGAACTGTTCCTGCGAATCCTGCTGCTGGTAGCGCGATTCGATCGGCACCGACACGCAGCGCGTGCCCAGTTGCTGCGCTGCCGACATCAGGATCTGCGCTTCGAAGACGAAGTCCTCGCCGGGCACTTGGTCCAACGCCGCGACCGCGGCCGGATACAGGCGCTGGCCGCTCTGGGTGTCGGCGATCTGGTAGCCGGTGCCCCAGGCCACGCCCCAGTCGGCGAACTGGTTGGCCAGGCGGCGGTAGGTAGGCTGCGCCGCGCGCTTGCGCAGGCGCGCGCCGATCACGATGTGGCCGGGATGGCGATTGGCGCTGGCGATCAGACGCGGGATGTCGGCGGCCGCGTGCTGACCGTCGCCGTCCATGGTCAGCACCGCGTGCACCCCCTGGCGCAGCGCTTCGGCAAAACCGTCGCGCAGGCTGGCGCCCTTGCCCTGGCGGAGCCGATGGCGCAGCAGGGTCACCGGCAGGTCGGCGATGCGCTCGCTGGTGCCGTCGTCGGAGCCGTCGTCGATCACGATCACCCGGTCGCACTGCGCCAGCGCGCCCTGCACCACCTCGCGGATGCGCAGCGCTTCGTTGAGCGCGGGGATCACCACGGCGATGTTGTGCCGGTCCAGGCGCGGGACGGCGGGCGCGGGGTCACGCATGGTCGAGTTCCACTCGCAGGCACCGGCCCGGGCCGGCCGGCAAGGCGAGGCGATCATGGCGCGCGGCCAGGGCGTCGAACAAGAGCAGCATCGGCGCGCTGGCATTGGCCGTTCCGCGCGCAGACAGCTTGCCGGGCGCCGGCGGCGCAGCGTCGTCGGCATCGGCCAGCCAGGCGCTCAGACGGGTGCCCGGCGCGGCGCCGGCGGCGTCCTCGCGCGCCAGCACCAGGGCGCCACCGAGCAGGCCCTGGCTCGGCGCCATGCTCGCCAGCGGGCCCACCGCCGGGCTGTCGTAGCCGACCAGCAGCACCGCGTCGGCGCCGGTGGCCAACTGCGCCAGCGCGTCCAGCAGGCCCTGGGCGAAGCTGTTCTCGTGCGCGCTCAACGCGGTCGCCGGCTGCATCGCGCCGGTGCCGATGGTCCAGTAGCCGGCGGCGGCGTTGTGCACCGAGTTGTGGAAGCGGGTCGGCGAGATCGCGCGCGGTTCGCGCGCCAAGGTCGCGCACATGTAGTCGGTGATGGCCAGTTCGCCATGATTGGAGGCGAACACCGAGGGCAGCGCGGCCGGGTCGCGGCCGGCCGCGCGGCATGCGGCCAGCGCTACTTCCAGCGCCACCGCGACCGTCTCCGGCGCGCGCCGGCGCTCGTTGGGCGCCAGCACTTGCGGCGAGGGCCGCCGCGGCGCATCCGCGGCCGGCGCGGCGCCGGCGGCGTAGGCCATCGCGTCCGCCCAGGACGGCAGGCCGTCGCTCCAGTAGCCGATGCCCTGGACGAGAGCGGACAGGCGCCGCGGCGCAGAGGAAGCCGCGGCGCTCATGCGCGGCCGAACACCAGCGAGCAGTTGTTGCCGCCGAAGCCGAAGGAATTGTTCATCGCATAGCCGATGTTGCGTTGTTCATCGTCGAAACGGATCTGCGGGCCGTTGGCCGGGTCGGGCACGCGCGCGCCGAGGATGCCGGGCAGGTGGCCGTGTTCGAGCGCGAGCAGGGCGAAGCAGGATTCCACGATGCCGGCCGCGCCCAGGGTGTGGCCGGTCCAGCCCTTGGTCGAGGCTGCATGCAGGCTGGCCGGGAACAGCGCCGCCACTGCCTGCGCTTCGACCGCGTCGTTGGCCGGAGTGGCGGTGCCGTGCAGGTTGAGATGGCCGACCGCATCCGCGGCGATGCCGGCGCGGGCCAGCGCATCGGCCATCGCCATGCGCGCGCCCAGGCCTTGCGGGTGCGGGGTGGACATGTGGTGGGCGTCGCTGGATTCGCCGTAGCCGCACAGCGCCAGCAGGCCGCGTTCGCCCGGCGCCGGGGGTTCGAGCACGGCGAAGCCGCCGGCTTCGCCCAGCGACAAGCCGTCGCGTTCGGCGTCGAACGGGCGGCAGGGCGCGGTGGAGACCAGTTGCAGCGAGTTGAAACCGAACAGCACGCTGCCGCACAAGGTGTCCACGCCGCCGACCAGGGCCGCGTCGGCCAGGCCCGCGGCGATCAGGCGAGCGGCCTGGGCGAAGACCTTGGCGCTGGAGGAGCAGGCCGTGGCCACCGTGACGCAGGGCCCGCGCAGCCCGGTAGCGGCGGCGACGAAGGCGCCCGGCGAATGCGGGGTGTGCAGCACCGGCCGGGCCAGGTCGTCGGGGAAGCGCCGGCCCTCGTCCTGCAGGCGCGCATAGGCCTCCTCGGTGGCGCCGATGCTGGCCGTGGAGGTGCCCACGATCACCGCCACCCGCTCGGCGCCATGGCGTTCGGCCAGCGCAGCGGCGGCGGCGGCCACGCCATCGTGCTGCAGCGCCATCCAGGCCAGGCGGTTGTTGCGGCAGTCCCAGTCGGCCAAGTGCGGCGGCAGCGGTGCGTCTTCCAGGCCTTCGACCCGGCCGATCCAGCAATCCAGCGGCGGCTCGCCCGGCGCGAGCGGGACGAAATCGTTGCGGCGCAGCCCGCTGCGGCGCTCGCGCAGGGCCTGCGCCTGGGCCGCCAGGCCCGCCCCCAGGGCGGTGGTCGCGGTGTAGGCGCGGATCGCCAGCGGTGGCATCGGGGCAGGGGCGGGGGACGTCACGGTATCGGCGGGCATCGGAGCGAACGGTCGGTCGCAGTATAGCCAGCCGGCGTGGGCGGCCCGGCCCGCCGGGGCGCGGTCGGGAGCGCGGGTTCATCGGCAACGGCGGGCGGGACCGGGGTCGGTCGGGGCGGCGGCCGGTCCGGCCCGATCCGGGTTTGGTCCCCGGCCTGGTGTGCGGTCTGGCGCGCGGTCTGGGATGTGGCCGCACCCGATCCAGGCCCGGTGTGGCTCGCGCCGTCGCCGCAGACCCTGCCGAGCCCCGTGCTTGCCCGCCGCCTCGCTGCCGCCGACACTGTCGTGCTGTCGTGCTGTCGTGCTGTCGTGCTGTCGTGCTGTCGCGCGGCGTCGGTGTCGGTACGGGCGCCAGCATCGGTTCGACCGTGCCGGGGAACCCTGGCCGCCCGGTGGCGTCCGACCTTATCCATCCGCTGCAAGCGCGTCGCGGCTCACCCGGGACGGTAAGGGCGCCGGTGCCTCGGCCGGCGCTGGCCGGCCACGCCGCGCGCGCCGTTGTCCCGCGCGCCTGTTGTCCATGTCCAGGTCTATCGCTCCTGCAATGTCCAGCCGCCTCGCCCATCGCCTGTCCTTGTTCGGCGACCGCGACGTCCTCCAGGTCGCGGTGGTGGCCGCGGCCGCGTGCGTGCTCAGCGCGGGGCTGGTGTACCTGGGCTATTTCGTCCACGTGCTGCGGGTGGCGCGCAATGCGCCGTGCCGGCCCGAGCGTGGCGAGTGCGTGCTGGTGTTCGGCAAGCACGCGCCGGGCGGGCGCCTGGACCGCGATTTCCAGGCGCGCCTGGACCGCGCCGCGGCGCTGTGGCAGCACGCGCCGCCGCGCAGCGTGGTGCTGCTGGGCGGCGGCGCCGCTGGCGAGACCAGCGAGGCCGAACTGGCGCGCCAGGGCCTGCTCGCGCGCGGCCTGGACGAGGATGCGCCGCTGCGGCTGGAATGCGAATCGCGCGATACCCTGCAGAATCTGCGCAATGCGCGCGTGATGCTGGGCGAGGGCATGCGCTCGCGAGTGACCTTGCTCAGCAGCCGCTACCACTTGGCGCGCTGCGCGCTGTTCGCGCGCCAACTGGGTTACGACTGGGAGCTGTGCGCGGCCGAGCCGCGCCTGGAACTGGGCCCGCGCATGGTGCTGCGCCTGGCCGGCGAGGCGGCCTATGTCTGCCTGAGCGATCTCGGTGCGCGCTGGGCGCGGCTGGTGGGCAACCGGCGGATGCTGGAGCGGATCGGCTGAAGGCGGACCGGTGTGCGCCGCCGCGCTGCGGTGGGCGAGGATCGCGGCTTGCGCCGCTCCTGCAGGGACGCAGACGGGACGGTGGCCTGTAGGAGCGGCGCAAGCCGCGATTCCGGACCACAGCGACACCCTGGAATGCCGCTGCTCCGCCGTGAAGAAGATTTTCCGAATCCGAAAATCCCGCGCCGTGACCGTCGTTGTCGCGACTTGTGACGGACATTCGCCGGCGCTGGGCCGAAAGGCCCTTGCAACCGGTTCCCTGCGCGGGGATTTCCTGCTTGGCGTGGTCAACCCGGCTCGGCGCGGGCGCGCCCGCCGGCGCCTGAGCGCGGGCTGCCGTCGCGGTGCGCGATCAAGGCTTGGCGCAGTTGGCTCTCGTTGCCCGAACACACCGCCAACACCCGGCACGGGCCCGGCGAGGCGGCCAGGTAGGCATGGCCCATGGCGCTGTCGAAATACACCGAGTCGCCCACTTCCAGGCGCGTGGGCGCGTACAGTTCGCTGTGCAGTTCGATCGCGCCTTCCAGCACCAGCGCGAACTCCTCGCCGGCATGGCGGATCAACTCGCCGAACTCGGCCAGGCTGCGCGCGCGGACCTCGGCGATGATCGGCACCAGGCGTTTGTTGAGCAACTCCGAGGCGGGGTAGAGCTGGGCGTATTGCCCGGACTGGATGGCATAGCCCTCGCCGGCGCGGGTGATGCTGCGGCGGCCGCTGAAGGCATCGTTGCCGGCCGGCGGCTGCGAGGAGAACAACTCGCCGATGTCCACTTCCAGGCCCTGGGCGATGCGGCTGAGCTTGTCGAAGCTCAGGGACATCTTGCCGTTCTCGATCTTGGACAGGGTCGAGATGGGCAGTCCGGTGCGGGCGCCGATCTCCGCCAAGGTCCAGCCGCGCTGCCGGCGCAGGGCGCGCAGCGCGAGCCCGGGATTGGGCGCGGGCGTGTCGGTGCGCTCGGTGGCGATGGACTGGCGCTTTGCGGGCATGAACGGCGCCTTGGGGAGGGCAGGGCGACTCTAGGTCGGCGCGCCGGCGCTTGCCAAGGCGGCGCGGCGGGCGCAGCGCAGACTTGCGACAATGATTTTCCAGAATTGAAAATCCGGTCACAGCCGCTCATGCCCGACACTGGCCGGACCACGGTCGCCGCCTCGGCGGGACGGGCCGCCCGAACGCGTCCGGGCCGGGCTGTCGCGGGACCGGCGTCGGGCCGAACTGCGCCGGACCGGCGCTGCTCAGGCGTTGAACAGGCGCTGGAGCGGCGCCCGGCCGGCGCCAATGGGCGGCAACGGGTTCCTGCGCAGGGCCGGCGCGGTCACAATCCAGCCTCGCCGGCATCACGGCGAAGGGAGAACCAATGGCAGTGAAGCGATGCAGGCCCTTCGGCGGCGCCCTGCTCCTGGCCGCGGCCGTGCTGGCCGCACCGGTCTGGGGCGCCGGCCAACCGCCGCCGGCGCAGGACCCGGCCGCGGCCTTCCCGGCCACACCCACCGCGGTGCCGCTCAAGCGCGACCCGGCCGACGTGTACGCTCCCGAAACGCCACCGCCGCCGCAAACGCCGGCCGAGGGCGAGCCGGCGCTGCCGGTGCGGGTCGAGTCGCCGTCGCGGACCAGCCCAGTCTCGCGCACTTCGCCGATCGAGCCGGAGCTGTCGCGGCCGTCGCGGACCGAGCCGATCGGCCTGGCCGCAGAGGCGCCGGTGGCGGCCGGCCCGGCCGAGGCCATTCCCCTGGCCGGCGCGCGCGCCGCCAGTGCGGCCCCGCACGGCGCCGAGCCGCCCATCGCCCTGCCCATTCCGTTGCCCGAGCCGCTGGCCGAGGCCCAGGCCGCCGCAGGCCTGGCCGTCGCGCCGCCGGCGGCGGCCGGTGGCGGCATTCCCCTGTTCGACGCGGCCGACCTGGACGCGTGGCTGGACGGCCTGGTGCCGGCGGCCTTGGCCCGCGGCGGCCTGTCCGGCGCGGTGGTCAGCGTGGTCAAGGACGGGCGCTTGTTGACCGCGCGCGGCTACGGCCTGGCCGACCGCGGCAACCGCCGGCCGATGGACCCGGCCCGCACCTTGGTGCGCCCGGGCTCGATCTCCAAGCTGTTCACCTGGGTCGCGGTGATGCAGCAAGTCGAGCGCGGCCGCCTGGACCTGGACGCCGACGTCAACCGCTACCTGGATTTCCGCATCCCCGCCTACGACGGCAAACCGATCACCCTGCGCCAGCTGATGACCCACACCGCCGGCTTCGAGGAATCGGCCAAGCACCTGTTCGCGGCCACGCCGCAGAGCCAGCGCCGCCTGGGCGACTACCTCAAGGCGGTGCTGCCGCAGCGCATCTACCCGCCCGGGCAGGTGCCGGCGTACTCCAACTACGGCGTGGCCCTGGCCGGTTACATCGTCGAGCGCACGACCGCGCAGCGCTTCGAGGACTACATCCAGGCGCAGGTGCTCGATCCGCTGGGCATGCGCCATTCCAGCTTCCGCCAACCGCTGCCGGAGGCGCTGGCCGCCGACCTGGCACGCGGCTACGCCCGCGCCGGCGGCGCGCCGGTGCCGTTCGAGCGGGTCAATCCGGCGCCGGCCGGGGCGCTGTCGGCCACGGCCGAGGACATGGCGCGCTTCATGCTTGCCATGCTCGACCAAGGCCGCCTGGACGGCCGGGCGGTATTGCAGCCGGCTTCGGTGCAGGCCATGCACGCGGCGGCGCTGCGTCCGATCCCCGGGCTGGACGCGATCGGCCTGGGGTGGTTCCGCCGCGATGGCCGCGGCCCGCTGGCGGTGGGCCACGGCGGCGCCACCGAAGCCTTCCAGAGCCAGTTGGTGTTGCTGCCGGCGCACCGATTGGGCGTGTTCGTCTCGGTCGATGGCCCGGCGCGGGCGGGCCGCGGCCTGCATCGCGATCTGGTCGATGGCTTGATCGCGCGCTATTTCCCCAGCGTGCAGAGCGAGCCGCCGACCCTGGCCAGCGCGCGCGTGCACGGCCAGCAGGTGGCCGGCTTGTACGAGAACAGCCGCGGTGCGCAGACCCAGTTCCTGGTGCTGGCGCGGTTCTTCGGCGCCGCGCGCGTGCGCCTGCACGAGGACAGCACGCTCTCGGTCTCGACCTTGCTCGGCCGCGATGGCCGGCCCAAGCGCTGGCGCGAGGTCGGGGCCTATCTGTGGCGCGAAGTGGACGGCGAGAGCCTGCTGGCCGCGCGCATGGACCGCGGCCGGGTGGTGGCACTGAGCAGCGACGACGTGCCGGCGGCGATGTGGTTGCAGCCGGTGCCGGCCAGCCGTTCGCCAGCCTGGCTGTTGCCGGCGTTGGTCGCGGCGCTGGCGGTGCAGTCGCTGGCGCTGGCGGCCTGGCCGGTGGCGGCGCTGGTGCGGCGCCATTACCTGGTGCCGCTGTCGCTGGACGCGCGGCAGCGGCGCCTGCGCGCGCTGATGCTGTGCGGCCTGGCGGCGAACCTGGCAGGGGCGGCGCTGTGGGTGTGGATCCTGGCCCGCATCGAGGCCACGCCGCGTGCGCTGGACGGCGGGCTGGACGCGTGGATCGTGCTGGCGCGGGCGCTCGGCGCGGCCTGCGTGGCCAGCGCGGTGGTGGCGCTGGTGCGGATGCGCGATGCCTGGCGCGGCGTCTCGGTGCTGGAGCGGGTGTGCACCGTCTGGGTCGCGGCCGCGTGCCTGGTGCTGGCCTGGGCGGTGTTCGCGCTGCGCTTGCTGGGGTGGTCGCTGGTGTACTGAGGCGCGCGGCGCGCGCAGGCCGGAACGCACAAGGCCGCGGCATGGCCGCGGCCTTGTCGTTTGCGGTTCCGGCATCGGCCGGCGTTCGCCGCGAGGGGCGCCGGCCGCATCGTCGCGCCGGCGGGCCGTCGCGGCGGCGCTTCAGTGCGCGGCCGGCTTGGCCGCCTTGCGCGCGCCGACGAAGTCCTCGCGCACCGCCGCGGCCAGCAGGTCCGGCGGCAACATGCCCTGGTCGAGCAGGAAGTTGTTGAAGGCCAGCCGGTCGAAGCGGTCGCCCAGCGCCAGCTCGGTCTCCATCCGCAGCTCCAGGATCCGGCTGTAGCCGTAGAAATAGCTGCCGGCCTGGCCGGGGGCGTTGAACATGTAGCGGTCCAGTTCCTGCTTGGTCATCGCTTCGGAGAAGCCGACTTGCTCGGCCAGCACCTTGCCGGCGCTGGCGCGGTCGGTCAGGCCCAGGTTGAGCATCGGGTCCAGGATCGCGCGCGCAGCGCGCAGCAGGCGGAACTGCAGCGCGATCAGCTGCCCGTCCAGCGGTTCGTAGGGCACCATCTCGGCCTCGGCGTACAGCGCCCAGCCTTCCACGTTGACCGAGTTGAAGGCGAACATCGAGCGCGCCAGCGACACGCCGCGCTCGACCATGGCGGTGAACTGCAGCTCGTGGCCGGGCCGGCCTTCGTGCGCCGACAGCGTCCAGGCCGCCGATTCGAAGTTGAAATCGTCGTAGTGCAGGGTCTTGCCGGCGGCGTTGGGCACGGCGATGGGCAGCACGAACTGGCCCTGTTGCCCGGTGTTGTTCACCAGCGGGGCCGGCAGGAAGTGCGGCGCCGGCTGCGCGGCCGATTCGGCCTCGCTGCCCAGGCGCATCACCATCGGCCGCTGCGGCACATCGACGATCTTCTCGCGGCGGATGATCGGGTCGATGGCGTCGATGATCTTGCGGTAGCGCCCTTCGAGTTGGTCGTTGGGGATGGTGTCGCGCTTGAGCGCGCCGATCACCGCCACGTAATCGTGCGGATCGGCGACCTTCAGGCCCTTGGCCTGGGCCACCAGCGGCGCCAGCTGGCGCATCGCCGCGCGGGTCTCCATGAACTCGACCTGGGCGCGGCGGATCAGCAACTGCGGGTCGATGTCGATGCCGAACTGCTTGAGCTGGTGGGCGTACAGTTCCGGCGGCAGGCGCGCGTCGGTGCGCGCCTTGGGCAGCACCGCGGTGCGGGTCCACTGGCCGTATTCGCGCAGTTGCGCGTCCATCGCCTTCAGCGCCGGCTCGGCGCCTTCGACCTTGTACTTGGCGAACAAGGTGCGGATGCCCCGGGCGTAGGTCTCCACGTTGGCCAGCGCCTGCTCGACTTCCAGCTTGGTCGGCTGCAGCAGGTTCGGGTCGGACAGGCGCTCCTCGTAGCGCGCGCGCGCCAGTTGGGTCAGCGGCTGGCTGCCCGGGGCCTGGCCGACATAGGCCTGCAGGCGCGCCAGCGCCTGCGCCCGGCGCTCGGGCGGGGTCTGGTCGGAAAGCAGGCCGTTGATGCCGGAGAACACCGTCTGCGGCGCGTCGAACCACGGCAGGACCAGACGCTCGTTGAGCGCGCTGCCGTCGATGCTGTCCTGGGCGGCGGCGATCAGGATCTCCAGGTCCTGGCGCACGTTCTTGTCGCGCTCCAGTTGCAGCTTGCCCTGCAGCTCGGCCTTGGCCTTGGCCATGGCGGCGCGGAAGCGTTCGTTCACCCCGGGCTTGAGGTCGGCGACCTTGTCGTCGTAGCCGGGGATGCCGAAGAAGGAGAATTGCTCGGGCGAGAAATCGGCCTGCGCCTTGACCAGGATCTGGGCGTAGGCGTTGCTCTGCGCGACCCAGGCCGGCGTCGGGCGCGCGGCCGCGGCGGGTGCGGCCGGTTCCAGCGCGTGGGCCGGCGCGAGCAGGCTGGACAGGGCGAGGGCGGGCGCGGACAGCGCCAGGGCGACAGCGAGGGCCAGCGGCTTCATGAGCGGACTCGTTGGGAACGTAGCCCCAGCATCGGCGCCGGGCCCGCAGCGGCCAAGCGCCGAAGGTCATGCGCGGCGCGGGGCTGTGGGC
>CBIFVU010000028.1:0-28073 GCA_966185905.1 uncultured Lysobacter sp. | reverse complement strand
ACCCCGCCCGCCTGCGCCGCCAGCTCGGGCACCCAGCGGGCGATGTAGGCGCCGTCGGGGTCGAATTTCTCCGCCTGGGTGACTGGGTTGAACACCCGGAAGTACGGGGCGGCGTCGGCGCCGGTGCCGGCCACCCATTGCCAGCCCAGGGTGTTGTTGGCCAGGTCGGCGTCCAGCAAGGTGTCCCAGAACCAGCGGGCGCCGTGGCGCCAGTGGTAGCGCAGGTGCTTGGTCAGGTAGCTGGCGACGATCATGCGCACGCGGTTGTGCATCCAGCCGGTGGCCCACAGCTCGCGCATCCCGGCATCGACGATGGGCACGCCGGTGCGGCCCTGCTGCCAGGCCTCCAACCGCGGCGGCGACAGCCGCGCCCAGTCGAAGTCGAGGAAGCGCGGGTTGAAGTTCTGGTCTGGGGTGTCGGGGAAATGGTGCAGCAAGTGGTGGGCGAATTCGCGCCAGCCCAGTTCGCGGATCGCGGTGTCCACGTCGACGGCGTTGGCGGCATTGCGCTCGGCCTGCAGCGCCGCGGCCACGCGCCAGGGCGCGATCTCGCCGAAGTGCAGGTGCGGGGACAGGCGCGACGTGCCGATGCGGTCGGGCCGGTCGCGCTGGCCTGCATAGCCTTGCAGGGCGCCGTCGAGGAAGGCCTCCAGCGCGGCTTCTGCGCCGGCTTCGCCCGGCGTCCAGTGCTCCCAGAAACCGCTGTCCCAGTGCGGGGCCGGGCGCAGCTTCAGTGCCGCCAGCGGCACGCCGTCGGGGCCCTCGCGATGGGTGGGCAAGGACGCCGGCGGCCGCCAGGCCGCGCGTTCGCGCCACTGTGCCAGGGCCGAGCGCCAGAACGGAGTGAAGACTTTGAACGGCCCGCCCTGCTTGGTCCGCAGGGTCCAGGGCTCGAACAACAATGCGCTGTTGTGGCTTTCCGCTTCCAGGCCCATGCGGCGCAGCGCCTGCTTGATCCGGGCGTCGCGTTTTTCCAGCGCGGGCTCGTAGCGGCGGTTCCAGAACACTGCGCTGGCGCCGGTGGCCAGGGCCAGCGATTGCAGCGTGGCCAGGCTCGGGCCGAAGAAATGGCGCAGGTGCGAGCCGCGTTGGCGCAGTTGTGCGTCCAGCGCGGCCAGGGCGCGGTGGCGCCAGGCGTCGGAGGCGCCGCCGGGCTTCCAGCTGCCCTGCTCGTCGGGCGCGTGGATATAGACCGGGATCGGGACGTAGCCGCCCTCCAGGGCCGCGCGCAGGGCTGGGTTGTCGGCCAGGCGCAGGTCGTCGCGGAACCAGACCACGGCAAGGGCGGCGGGTGCGGCGGGCATGCGGCGGCCTGGAGGGGAAAGACCGCAGTATGCCGTGGCGGCGGCAGCGGGCAATCGGGGAAAGGACAGAGCGTGCGGCAGGCCGCACACAGGCCTGGGGCAGGCGCCGCTATCGGCGTGCGGGGCGCAGGGCGCACGCTGTGGCGGGCATGCGCGGATCCAGCGCCCACCCGTGCTTCGGGCGGCGGCCGGCTCAGGCGCGGGGCGGGCTCAGGGCGGCGACGGCGCCGGTACCGCTACGGTCGACCAGTCCTCGTAGGTCCGGCGCACCCACAGCGAATAGCCGCGGCCGCGGGACTCGCGCTGCACCCGCACCCCGGTCGCCCATTGCTGCGGGCATTGGGCGAAGGCGGACTGGCGCGGGCTGCTGGCCTCGCATTCGCCGAAGGCCACCGGCCCGAGCAGCAGGTCCGGGCCGTGGTAGATCCAGGCCATCGGGTAATCCTCGGCCGCGCCCAGTTCGCCCTGCGGATTGGGGTTGTAGTAGCCGCCGCGCAGTTCGACGCGCAACTCGCCGCAGCGCCGCTCCAGGCTGCGGCTGCCGGTGCGGCGGACTTCGCCGCGTTCGTCCTCGGGGCTGTACTGGACCAGGCCTTGCAACGAGATGCGTTCGCTGTGGCCGCGCGGGTCGGGATAGGCCTCGCCCAGGCGCAGGCTCGATCGTTGTTCGTCGCAGGCGTAGTCCAGCTCTTGCGCCGCGGCGGCGCCGGCGTGCCAAGCCAGGCCGGCGGCGAGCAGCGCAGCACAGGCGCGGGCCGCGCGGGTCGTCATGGGACTTGCTCCTCATCGCAGCGCTCGACCGCCTCCGGCTCGCGCCCTGCCCCGTCCTGCGCCGCAGTCTTCCAGTCGGGCCGGTCCAGGGCGATGTATTCGCGGAATTCGCTGCTCGCGCCGGTGCCGAAGCGCCTGTACCAGACCAGTTGCCGACCGCGCCGGACCAGGTAGTCCGGTTCGGCGGCATAGTCGGGGCAATGCGCCACGCCGCGCTCGTCCGGGTCGTCGTAGCACTGGCGCAGGTACAGGCGCTCGCCGTCCAATTGCGCCCGCAACCGGCCCTGGTTGCCGCGCACGCGGGTGCCGTCGGACCACTCGCCGACCACCCGGCCGGATTCGACCCTCAGGCTCAGGCCGGCCGAATGGCCGAAGCCGCATGAGCTGGCATAGCCCCATTCGCCGAGGAAATCGGCGACGGCGCGCTCGGAAACCCGCGCCGGCGGGCGCTGGGCCCCTGCCCCGCGTTCGGCCGCGCCGGCCGCCCACGCCGCCAGCCCGGACAAGGCGAACGCCGCCACCCAGGCCACGCCAACACCGCAGCGACGAGCATTGCGCATAGCGATCTCCTTGGTTGGGGATTGGGGATTCGGGATTGGGGATGAGCGGAGTTGCTCTGAATCCCTAATCCCGAATCCCCAATCCCCGCCTCAGTTGGGGATTCGGGATTGGGGATGAGCGGAGCCGCTCTGAATCCCTAATCCCTAATCCCTAATCCCGAATCCCCGCCTCCTCGACAAATCGTACTCTGCGGGTGATCGAGCAGGTCAACTCGTAGCCGATGGTGCCGCTGGCCTCGGCGATGCGCTCCACCGGCAGGTCCGGGCCCCACAGCGTCACCGGGTCGCCGACCCGGGCTTCGGGCACGCCGCGCAGGTCCAGGGTCATCAGGTCCATCGAGACGCGCCCGATCACCTGGGTGTCGCGGCCGGCGACGCGCACCGGGGTGCCGGTGGGAGCGGCGCGCGGATAACCATCGCCGTAGCCGATGGCGGCCACGCCGACCCACATGTCTTCCGGGCACTGCCAGGTGGCGGCGTAGCCGATGCGTTCGCCCTTGCGCACCCGATTGACCGCGATCAGCCGGGTCGAGAGGGTCATCGCCGGGCGCAGGCCGAAGTCGGCGCCATGGCGCCCTTCCACCACGCTGATGCCGTACAGCAGGCCGCCGGGGCGGATCCAGTCGGCGTGCGCGTCCGGCCAACCCAGCACCGCGGCCGAGTTGCTCAGCGAGCGCGCGCCCTCCAGGCCTTCGGTGGCCGCGGCGAAGGCGCGCAACTGGGCCTGGGTCTGGCCGTGCCCGGCTTGATCGGGGCGCAGCTCGTCGGAGCTGGCGAAGTGGTTCATCAGCACGATCGGCTCGGCCACGCTGGGCGCGGCGCGCAGGCGTGCATAGGCTTGGCGGATCTGCTCGGGGGCGAAGCCGAGGCGGTGCATGCCGGTGTCGGCCTTGAGCCAGCAGCGCACTGGCTCGCCGGGGCCGGCCTGTTCGAGCATCTCGATCTGGCTGTGATGGTGGACCACCGTTTCCACGCCCAAGCGGCGCAGTTGCGGCAGGTCCTCGGGCTCGTCGAAGCCCGACAACAGCACGATGGGCTGGGACAGGCCGGCTGCGCGCAGGCGCTCGGCGTCGGACAATGCGGCCACGCCGAAGGCATCGGCGCCTGCGAGCGCGCGGGCCACCCGCTCCAGGCCGTGGCCGTAGCCGTCGGCCTTGACCACCGCCATGACCCGGCTGTGCGGGGCGCGGGCGCGGGCCTGGGCGAGGTTGTGACGCAGGGCGTCGGTGTGGATGCTTGCGCAAGTCGGTCGTGCCATGCGCGGCATTCTAGCCGCTGCGCGCTGCGGGCCTATGAGGCCTGTGTGAAGTCCGGCCGCTGCGGCGTCGGCGCGCGCTGCCGCATCGCCGCGCGCAGCGCGGTGGCGCGCCGCTCAGAACAGGTGCCGGTTGTAGACGTGCAGCGCCCGCATGGCGATCGGCCGCCTACGGGGCCGGGTGTGCAATCGCGCCCTCCTGGCAGCTCATCGACCGTGCCTGCGAACCGGCAGTGTGCCAGGGGCGCGGCGCTCGCACGAGCCCGGCAAAGGACAGGCCGCGCGTGGCGAGGCACGCGCGGCCCGTGGGGCGAGGCTGTGGCCGCTCTCGGTGCTTGCCCGGCGCGCAGCCGATGCGAGCGGCCAGAGCCTGCCCGCGCACCGCGCGCTATCAGCGATCAGTCGCAGCGGCGCTCGATCACCGTTTCGGTTTTGTTCTGCTGGTGTTCCTGGATCTTGCGGCCGGCCACCGCACCGCCGACCGCGCCGGCGGCGGTGGCGATCTTCTTGCCGCTGCCGCCGCCGACCTGGTTGCCGAGCAAGCCGCCGGCGACTGCACCGATCGCGGTGCCGGCGATCTTGTGCTGGTCCTTGACCTGCTTGGGACGCTGAACTTCCACGTCGTAGCAACGCGGCGCGGAGGACTTGCCCTTGCTGCTCTTGCTCTGCGCCGAAGCGCCGCCGGCGACCATGGCGCAGCAGGCCAGCATCAGCGCGAAGATGGTTTTGAGATTGGAGTTCATGGACTCACCTGGAAAGGATTCGGGGCAATCGACACCATGCGCCGCCGCTCGTCACGACCGCGTCAAACAGCCGCAAGGCGATGCGCGCACTGCATCAGGCTGATCCCGCTCGGCTGAACCGCCGCGAAAGCGCCGGCGACGGCAACGCGCGGCCGCCCAGTGCCGAGCGATGCGTGATGGTTTGTTCTCATCGTCCGATTGCGCTCGTGGGCGCGGAAGTGTTGGGGACGACGACCGGGTGCGCTCGCCCCGCCGGGCTAGGCTGGCCGCCCTGGTGCGCGGCCGAAGCGCTCGCTCGCGCTTGCCGGTGCGGCCCGACCGCGCCGCCCACCAGGCCGGGATGGCGCGCGGCGACCGTCGCCAGCGCCGCTGGGCCGGCCTGCAGCGACTGGGTCAGGAACACCGTCAACACATCCGCACTGTCCGCCTGAGTTTCGGCCGCCCCGCGCTCGCCGCCGATGGCCCACGCGGCGGCCCAACGCGCGGGCGCGGACAGGAACAGCGGCACGTCGGTGAGGCTGTAGTGATTGCTGCCTTGCACCCGATAACGATAGCCCTGCGCGCGCAGGCGTTCGATCAAGGCTTGGTTGCCTTGGCGGTAATGCTGCGAATGGCGGGTCTGGCGCGGATCGCTTTCCAACAGCAGGAACGGCACCTCCAGCCCGGGGCCGCGCCATTGGTCGCTGCCGGGATCGGCGCGGCCATAGAGGGTGCCGTCGAGGTTGGCGACCGCGCGGATGCGCGTGTCGGTCAGAGCCCCGGCGACCGCGCTGGCGCCGCCGAAGGAATGGCCGAAGGCGGCGATGCGGCGGTGGTCCAGGTGTGCGGACAGGCGGGGGGCGCCGGGGCGGTCCAGCCGGTCCAGGCGGTCGATCACGCTGCGCAGGTCCTGGACGCGGACCTCCAGTTGCCGGGCCATGTAGCGGCGGCCGTCGGCATCGCCGGCGAGCGTGGCCGGCGCTGGTGTGGCCAGGCGGCCGTCGGCGAGTTCGACCACGGCCGTCTCGTAGGGGTGATCGATGGCGAGCACGACCCAGCCACGGCTGGCGAGGTCGGCCAGCAGGCCGGTGTAGAACGAACGCGAGGCGCCGTAGCCCGGCGAGAACAGCAGCACCGGCCAGTGTGTGCGCGCCGGGTGCACTGCGGCCTCCAACCGGGCATGGGTGTCGATGCGGTCGTAGCGGTGCATGACCAGCGAGGGGATCGCCGAGACCTGCGCCGGCAAGCGGCCGAGGCCGTCGAGGTAGCGTGCGCCGGGGCCTGGCCCGGGCGCGGCGGGATACCACGCCTGCACGATCAGGTTGCGGCGGTCGTCCGGGTCGGCGGTGGCGATCTCCTCGCGCACGGGGTCGACCCAGCGATAGATCGCGGTGCCGACCGGATAGGGCCCCTGCGGCGCCGGCAGGCGCGGCACCGGCAGCAGGCTCCACGCCGCCAGCGCGGCGCAGGCCAGGCCGGCCACGCCCAGGCGCACGGCCCAGGCGCCGGACCGGCTCGCGGGCGTGCGCCAGGCCAGGCCGGCGGCCACGGCGGCCAGCGCATACACCGGCAGGTATTGCCAGCTCCAGCCTTGTCGCACCGTCTGCAGCAGGCACAGCGCCGTCAACGCCGCCGAAGCCAGGCCGAGCCAGTGCCGGCCGGCGCTCGCGGCCGGGTTGCCCTCGCCTTTGCGCCCGGGCTGTTCAGCAGCCCTCGCCGCTCGCGTCAGCGCGGCCATGGACAGCGCCACCGCGCCGGCCACCACGGTCGCCTCCAGCCAAGCTTCGCCGGCGGCGTTCACTGCGCCTGTCCCCGGGTCATCCTTGCGCTCCTGCGCGCGTGTTTCAGCCGGCGTACCGGGCCAGCATCCCCAGATTCTCGCTCAAGGCGCGCTGGAAGTGCTCGCGTTGCGAAGGCACCCACATCGGCGGGTCGAACGAGGCGAAGATGCGCTGGCTCTCGACCCGGATCTCACCGGCCAGCGGCTCGCGCACGGCGAAGCGGTCGCCCTGCGCATCGACCACGAAGCCCAGCGCGGCCCCGTCCTTGATCTGCGCGCTGAGCGCCTCTTGCAACCGCGCCGGTCGCCCGGCATGGGCGATGGAGATTTCGATGGGACGCAAGTCCGGCAGCGGCAGCAGCACCGCTGCGGTGACCTGCGAAGGCCCCGCGGCCGCGGCGAAGCGCAGCGCGCCGGCGGCTTCCAGCACTTGGGCGCGGGCCGCGGCGACCTCGTCGTTGGCCTCGTAGCCGCTGTGGGCGGTGACGAAGTTGTCGGTCAGCACCTGGGTCGCGCCGACGCGGCCTTCGGCGTCCACCGACAGGCGGAAGGTCATCACGCCCTGCACGTCCTTGTAGGCGGCCATCGGTTCGGCCAGGGCGCGGTGGAATTCGGCGATGATGCGGCGCGCCGCCGCCGGCTCCAGCGCGCCTTCGATCACCGGCGAGGTCGCGCGCAGGTGGCCGACCAGGGCGATGCGGCCCTCCAGCGGGTCCATGCTGCCTTCGATGGTCTGGGTGCCGTGGACGATGCGGTCGTCGAACAGCAGCAGTTGGTTGAACTGCGCCGGCACCAGTTCGTACAGAGTCTCGCCTTGCACGTGGTGCTTCTTGTAGCTGGGAATGCCGTCGCGCATGAGCAGGGTTTCGCCGCCGGAGAAGCGGCGGCCCTGCCAGCGGGTGAGCGAGTACACGAAGCCCCAGGTGCCATTGTGGAAATCGCTGTGCAGGCCCAGGGTGCAGCCATCGACCATCAGGTGCAGGTTGGGCGCGCCGGTCGGGATCAGGCCGACGTTCTGGATGCACCAGCGCTTGAGGTGTGCGCTGAAGCGTCCCCACAGCGCTTCGGGGACGATCTGCTGCGGCACGGTGCGCAGGTAGGTGTACATCTGCGGCTGGCAGAAGTATTGCCAATGGACGGTCTGCTGGTAGGCGTTCTTGACTTTCTCGTCGTAGGCCGTGCGCATGGCTTCGGCCTCGGGGAAGAAATCCTCGACGATGTGCTGGCGCTTGATCATGCGCGGTCTCTCCGGTGGGTTCGGCTCAGGCGTGGCCGCGCATGTCGCCCAGGGCGACGCGGATCTGGCGGTCGCCGGTGTACGGCAGGCGGCCATGGGCGAGCAGCAGGTTGTTGACCAGCAGCACGTCCTGGGCCTGGGTGGGAATGCGCAGCGAACAGGCCTGCAATACCTCGGCGATGGTGCGCACCCAATCGGCCGGGATCGGGCTGCCGTCGCCGAAGAACACGGTCCGCGGATAGGCGTCGCGCGCGAAGTGCTTGCCCAGCACCCGGTCCACTTCCTCGGGCAGGGCGTCGGGATGGTGCAGCAGGATCTGGTTGAACCAGGCCTCGGTGCCGCGCTCGGGCAGCGCCAGCAGCGCGCTCGTGCGATAGGACACGGTCACGTCGCTCTCGTCCTGGGCGTGCAGCTCGTGGCCGCTGGGCGCGATCTTGGCCCGCAGCTCGTCCAGGCTGGCGACCTTGAAGAACTGCTCCCAGGAGGCGTCCAGGCCGCGGATGAAGCGGCGCTTGTAGACCAGGCCCAGCTCGCGGAAGCGTTGCAGCATCGGCGCGGGCAGGCGTTGCAGCACCTGGCGGCCGTCCGAGAGCGTCCATTCGCCGCCCTGCGGCGCCGGTTGCAGGCAGAAGAACAGCTGCCTCGAGGGCCAGGTCTGGGTGTGCGAGGCCTCGTTGTGGAACTGGATCTCCAGGTGCCGCGGGTAGGGCGTGGCGAAGTAGACGTTCTCGCTGGCGCTGGCCAGCGGCAGGTCGCCGTAGTGCTTGAACAGTGCGTCGCAGGCTGCGCCGGCGCAGTCCTCGAAGCCGTCCAGGCCGCCCACGTCGAAGCCGCGGAACAGGACGTAGCCGTCCTCCCACAAGGCCGCATCGATGCGGTCGCGGTGGCGCTGGATCCAGGGCGCGAGCGTTTCGCGCGTGTCGGAGGTGATGTGCATGGCGGTGCTCGTGAAGGTGGGAGGAGATCAGGACATGGCGACCAGGATCCGCCGCGGGCCGTCGAACGGCAGGCGGCCGTGGGCGGCGAGCAGGTTGTCCACCACCAGCAGGTCGCCCTGGCGCCAGCGGAAACAACGGCGCTGCGCCCGCAGCGTCTGGCGCACTCGCGCCAGGGTGGCGGCCGGGATGCGCTCGCCATCGCCGAAGTACACGGCCATGGGCAGGCCGTCTTCCAGGCTCGGGCTGATCGCGCGCTCGCCTAGGGTGTTGGAGGCGTGGAACAAGTGCGCCTGGTTGAACCACACTCGCTCGCCGCTGTGCGGGTGCAGGCAGGTGGCGGAGCGGCGCTCCTGGATGCGCAGGCCTCCGCCGGGCTGCCACTGCCACTGGATGTCCAGTTCGCGGCAGCGCGTCTGGACCTCGTCCCGGTCGGCGGTCTCGAAGGCCTTGCTCCAAGCGTTGTGCGGCGAGGCGGCCGGGGCCAGGTTGCGCACGTACAGCAACTGCCTGCGCTCGAACTGCTCGACCAGGTCCGGCGGCAGCGCCTGCAGGATCCGGCGCGAATCGGCCAAGGGCGTTTCGCCGCCGGCCTGGGGTTCCTGCGCGCAGAAGAAATACAGCCGCCCGGGCCAGCGCGAGGCATAGGACATTTCGTTGTGCAGCGGAATTTCCAGGTGCTTGGGGTATTCGGTGGAGGTGTAGACGCCGTCGGCGACCTGGCTGCGCGGCGAGGTGCCGCCTGCGTAGTCGCGCAGGCTCGGCGCCAGCGCGGCGACCGCGGCGCGGAAATGCTCGGCCTCGCGCAGCGGCAGGCCGCGGAACAGGACAGCGCCGGCGCGCAGCAAGTCCGGCTCCAGGCGTGGCATGGCGGCGGCCAGCCAGGCCGGTGCGTCGTCGATGCCGGCCGGCGCCTGGGCCAGGTGCGGCAGCGCGCCGCCGGGGTGGTCGGCAGCGCCCGTGTCCGCGGCCTGGGCGATGGCAGGCGAGAGGGCCGTGGTCATGGTCATGCTCCCAGGTACCAATGGCGCGCGGCGATTTCGACCACGCGGTCGACTTGCGGCGGCTTGAGGATGGACAGGTGGTCGCAACCGGGCAGATCGACTGCGATCAGCCCCGGTTCGCACTCGCGCCAGCGCGCCAGTTCGGCGGCATCCTCCTCGTTGCTGCCCTCGCCGCCCACTGCCCGCACCAGCACCGCCGTGCCACCGAAGGGCGGCTGTCGCGGATAGCCGATGGCGCATTGCCGGCAGAACATCGCCAGCACCGGCTCGAAGCTGGACAAGCGCGCATTGGCCGGCAACAGGCCCAGGCCGCGCATGGCGTGGAAGATGTCCCTCGCCTGGGCCTGCGGCGATTTCGCGAGCAGGGCCGCCAGCTCCAGCCCGTGGGTGCGGCCGGGGCCGAGTTGCAATTCGAGCAGGGCCAGGTACTCGCGCAAGGCGTAGGCGCGGTCGCCATGGCCTCGTTCGCGCGGCGCCTGGCTGTCCACCAGCAGCACCGGCGCCACCGTAGCGCCGGCCTGCAGCAGCGTGCGTGCGGTCTGCAGGGCGACCCAGCCGCCGAAGGAATGGCCGATCAAGTGGTAGGGCCCGTCGGCCTGCACCGCGAGGATCGCCTCGGCGTAGCGCGCGGCGGCCTCGCCCAGGGTCGGCGGCGGGCCGTCCAGGCCCAGCAGGGCCGGCGCTTCCAGGCTGGTGAAGCCGGCCCGGCCGCGCGCTTGCGCGGCCAAATCCAGGAACGCGGTGGCGTTGGCGCCCGCACCGGGCAGGCAGAACACTTGCCGGGCGCGCTCGCTGCCGCTGATGGCGACCCGAGCCTCGCCGGCGGTGGCGGCCGGCCGGACGGTGGCGGGCGCCGCGCCGTCGAGCCGGTCGAGGATGCGCGAGATCGCCTGGCCGACGCGGCCGGCGTGCTCGGGCTGCATCATGATGCCCCAGTGGTCGCCGCCGATGGCGTGCACGTGCAGGTGCTCGCCCAGCGCCGCGGCCCAGCCCGCGGACGGATCGCCGGCCTGGGTGTCGGGGTGGGCGCCGGGCTGGGCGGCGAACAGGTGCGTAGGCACATCCAGCGGCGCGGCGAAATAGCGGTGCGCGGCCGCGCGCAGGTCGAACCATAGCTGCGCGCGCGCCTCGAACTCGGCCGCGTCCATGTCCTTGGCCAGCCAGCCTTCGCTGCGGGCCAGGGCGATCGCCGCAGCCAGGTCCGGGGCTCGCAACAGGCGGCCGCCCTCCTCCGCGCTGAGCTTGCGTCCGTAGTATTCGGCGAAGGCGATCAGCAACAGGCGCTTGTCCTGCTCCCCCAGCGCCGATACGCCGCGCTCGCTTTCGCCGCGGTGCCAACTGTCGATCAGGCCCAGGAATTCGACCTGCTCGCCCTGGGCGCGCAACTGCCGCGCCACCTCGAAGGCGAGCACGCCGCCGGCCGACCATCCGGCCAGGCGGTACGGGCCCTGGGCCTGGGCCGCGCGCAGCAGCGCGACGTACCCGGCGGCCAGGTCTTCGTTGCGGCTGTCGGCGCGCACGGCGGCGCGGTCGGCGCGGATGCCGTACAAGGGCACGCCCGGGTCGATGTGCCGGGCCAGTCGCTCGTAGGACAGCACCTCGCCGCTGGGCTCGTGGACGAACACCAGCGGCCGGCGCGCCCCGCCCTTGCGGATGCACACCCATTGCGCCTGCGCCGGCGCGGCGGCCTGGGCCGGACGCTCGATCAGCGCCGCCAGTTCCGACAGGCGCTGGGCCAGCAGCACGTCCTGCAACGCGACCTCGTAGCCCTTCTGGCGCAGGCCTTCGATCACCTGGAACACCATCAGCGAATAGCCGCCCAAGTCGAAGAAGTTGTCGTGCCGGCCGACCTTCTCCACTCCCAGCAGTTCCGACCACAGCGCGGCGATGGCCTGCTCGGCCTGGCCGCGCGGCGCCTCGTAGCGGCCGCTGGCCAGGCCGTGCGCGTCGGCGGCCGGCAGCGCCTGCCGGTCGAGCTTGCCGTTGGCGGTCAGCGGCAAGGCCGGCAGGCTCACATAGGCCGCCGGCAGCATGTACTCGGGCAGTTGCGCGGCCAGTCCGGCGCGCAGCGCGGCCGGCTCGGGCGCGGGCTGGTCGGGCGCGGGCACCACGTAGGCGACCAGACGCTTGTCGCCGGGACTGTCTTCGCGCACCACCACTGCGGCTTCGTGCAGGTCCGGACGCTGGCACAGCCGCGCCTGGATCTCGCCCAGTTCGATGCGGAAACCGCGCAGCTTGACCTGGGAGTCGTTGCGGCCCAGGTACTCCAGGTGGCCGTCTTCGCGCCAGCGGCCCAGATCGCCGGTCTTGTACATGCGCGCCGGCTCGCCATCGGCGCGGGCCGGGGCGAAGGGATCGGGCAGGAAGCGTTCGGCCGTCAGCGCTTCGCGGTCCAGGTAGCCGCGGGCCACGCCGTCGCCGCCGATGTGGATCTCGCCGGCGACGCCGGCCGGCACCGGGCGGCCGGCCGGATCGAGCAGGTACACGCGCGCGCCCGGCATGACCCGGCCGATGTGCGGCCGGCGGCCGTCGATCACCCCGCAGGTGGCGTCCACGCTGCATTCGGTCGGGCCGTACATGTTGAAGAACAGGATGCGCTCGTCCTGGGCCAGGGCGGCCCAGGTGGCGGCGTCGATGGGCTCGCCGCCGAGCAGCAGCTTGCGCAGGCTCGGTGCGCGCCCGGCCAGCAGGCCGGCGTTGCGCATCAGGCCCAGGTGCGAAGGCGTGCATTCCATCGCCTGGATGTCGTGGCGCTCCAGGAAGGCCAGCAAGTCCTCCGCGCTCAGGCGCGCGGCTTCCGGCAGCAGATAGACGCTGCGGCCGAACGCCCATTGGCCCCAGGCCTTGACTGCCATGTCGAAGCCGAAGGAGGAGTTCCAGGCCACCCGCTGGCAGTGCGGGCCGACGCCGTGGATGCAGGCCTCCAGGGCGTGCAGGAAGTAGCTGGCGTTGCGGTGTTCGACCATCACGCCCTTGGGCGTGCCGGTGGAACCGGAGGTGTAGATCAGATAGGCCAGGTGCGAAGGCTGCAGGCCGATCTGGTCCGGATCGGGGTCCGCGTCGGGCGCGTCGGCCCAGTCGGCGGCGTCCTCGTCCAGGCGCAGGCGCCGGCAGTGCGGCGGCGGGTCCAGGCGCGGGTGCAGCGCCGCGGGCGCGATGACGACGCTGGCGCCGCTGTCGGCCAGCATCTGTGCCAGGCGCTCGTCCGGATACACCGGGTCCAACGGCACGAAGGCGCCGCCGGCCTTGAGCGTGGCCAGCATCGCCACCGCCAGGTCCAGGCCGCGACCGGCGCACAGCGCCACGCGCTGGTCCGGGCCCACGCCCAGGCGGCGCAAGTGGTGACCCAGGCGATTGGCGCGGGCATTGAGTTCGCCGTAGCTCAGGCGCTGGCCTTCGTATTCCAGCGCCAGCGCATCGGGCTGGCGCGCGGCCTGTCGCTGGACCAGCGCATGCACCAGCCCCGGCTCGGCCGTGTCGGCATGGGCTTGGTTGAAGTCGTCCAGCACCTGCCGGCGACCGTCGGCGTCGAGCAGGTCGATGCGGTCGATCGGCTGGGACTCGTCGGCGACCATCCCGCGCAGCATCGCCAGCAGGCAACGCCAGTGGCGGGCGATGGTGTCCGGGTCGAACAGCGCGGTGGCGTAGTTGATCTGGCCGGCGATGCCTGCCTCGCTCTCGCGCAACTCCAGCGAGAGCTCGAACTGGGCGCTGTCCGGGCCGCCGCCCAGGCTTTGCGCGCTGAGCCCGGCCAGGTCCAGTTCGACTTTGGGCGTGTTGTGCCAGGACAGCATCACCTGGAACACCGGATGGTGGGCCAGCGAACGCGGCGGGTTGAGGGCTTCGACCAATCGCTCGAACGGCACATCCTGCAGGCTCTGCGCCTGCACCGCGGTCTGCCGCGCCTGGGCCAGCAGCGCCTTGACCGTGGGTCCGCCGGACAGGTCGATCTTCAGCGCCTGGGTATTGACGAAGAAGCCGATCAAGGGCTCGACCTCGACCCGGCTGCGGCCGGCATGGGAGCTGCCGATCACCACCTGGTCCTGGCCGCTGAGCCGGCCCAGCACCGCCGCCCAGGCCGCGAGCATGGTCATGTACAAGGTGGTGCCGTGGCGCTGGCTGAGCGCGCGCAGGCCCTCGCTGAGCGATGCGTCCAGGGCGATGGGCAGGTTGGCGCCGCGGTAATCCTGCAACGGCGGGCGCGGCCGGTCGGTGGGCAGGTCGAGCAGGCTGGGCGCGCCGCGCAACTGCTGCACCCATTGCTGCAACTGCTGTTGCAGCAAGGGACCTTGCAGCCATTGGCGCTGCCATTGGCTGAAGTCGGCGTACTGGATCTGCAGCGGCGGCAGCGGGTCGGGCCGGCCTTCGCGGAAGGCGCGGTACAGCGCGGAAAACTCCGCGGCCAACACGCCGCCGGACCAGCCGTCGGAGACGATGTGGTGCGCGGTCACCAGCAAGACATGGTCGTCCGGCCCCAGGCGCAACAAGCGGCCGCGGATCAGCGGGCCCAGGGCCAGGTCGAACGGCCGCAGCGCTTCCTCGCGCAGGATCCGTTCCAGATCGGCCTCGCTGGCGCCGGTGTGGTCTTCTTCCTGCAAGGCGAAGCCGCGCGGTGCGTCGATCACCTGGTGCGCCTGGGCGCCGATGCCGACGAAGCGGGTGCGCAGGATTTCGTGACGCGCCACGATGCGGTCGAAGGCGCTGCGCAACGCGGCCGCGTCCAGCGGCCCGCGCAAGCGCACCGCGTCGGGCACGTGGTAGGCCTTGCTCGCCTCCGGATCGACCCGGGCGATGAACCACAACCGTTGCTGGGCGAAGGACATCGGCAGCGGCGCGGACCGGTCGGCGCGGCCGATCGCGCTGAGGCTGTGCTGGCCGGCCTCGGCGACGTCCTGGGCCAGCTCGGACAGTTGCGGATGGGTGAACAACTGCGATAGCGGCAGCTCGATGCCCAGTCGCTCGCGCAGTTGCGAAACCAGGCGCACCGCCAGCAGCGAGTGGCCGCCCAGCTCGAAGAAATCGTCGTGCCGCCCTACCCGTTCCACGCCCAGCAGCTCGCACCAGATCTGCGCCAGCGCGGTCTCGATCTCGCCGATAGTGGCCTCATAGGCGCGATGGACGAAGGCCAGCCCGTCCGGCGCCGGCAGTGCCTTGCGGTCGAGCTTGCCGTTGGGGGTCGCCGGCAAGGCCGGCAGGGTCACGAACGCGCTGGGCAGCATGTAGTCGGGCAAGCGCTCGCTCAGGCGCTGACGCAGCACCGCCGGGTCCGGCGGCTGCTCGGGATCGGCGACCAGGTAGGCCACCAGTCGCGGGTCGCCGGGCAGGTCTTCGCGTGCGATCACCGCCGCCTCGCGCACGCCGTCCAGTTCGCTCAACCGCGCCTCGATCTCGCCCGGTTCGATGCGGTAGCCGCGCAGCTTGAGCTGGAAGTCGTTGCGGCCCAGGAACTCCAGGCTGCCGTCTTCGCGCCAGCGGGCCAGATCGCCGGTGCGGTACAGGCGCGGCGGCGCATGCGCACCGGCTTGGGCGGCGAACCGGTCGCGGCCGAAACGCTCGGCGCTGAGGTCCTCGCGGCCGAGATAGCCGCGGGCCAGCGCCACGCCGCCGATGTGCAGCTCGCCGGCCACGCCGCGCGGCGCCGGCCGGCCCTGCGCGTCGAGCACGTACAGCCGCGCGCCGTCGATGGGCCGGCCGATCGGCGGCAAATCCGGCCAGTGCGCCGGATCGCCCTGCAAGGTGTGGGCGGCGACCACATGGCTTTCGGTGGGGCCGTAATGGTTGTGCAAGCGCGCTTGCGGCCGGCCGGCGAACAGGCGCCGGATCGGCGCGGTGATGCGCAATTGCTCGCCGGCGACGATCAGATCGCGCAGCGCAGGCAGCGGCGTGTCGCGCTGCGACCACAATTCGCTCAGGGCGTTGAGCGCGATGTAGGGCAGGAACAGGCGTTCGATGGATTGCTCGCCCAGCCACTCGGCCAGGGTCGGCAGATCCTGGCGCAGGGTTTCGTGCAGCAGCACCAGGGTGCCGCCGCTGGCCAGGGTGGAGAAGATTTCCTGGAACGCCACGTCGAAGCCGAGCGCGGCGAATTGCAGGGTGCGCGCGGGCTCGGGCAATACCTTGCGTTGCCAGGCCAGCAGATTGGCCAGCGGTCGATGCGGCATGGCCACGCCCTTGGGCGTGCCGGTGGAGCCGGAGGTGTAGATCACATAGGCCAGGCAGTTGCCGTCCAGGCCGAGCGCGGACGGCTCCGGGCGTTCGGCGAGCAGCGCCGCCTGCGCCCAGTCGGCGTGGTCCAGGTCGTCCAGCAACACCCGCCGGCATGCTTCCGGCTCGCGCAAGCGGTGGGCCAGCGCGTCCTGGCTGAGCAGGACGGTCGGCGCGCCGTCGGCCAGCAGTCGGGCCAGGCGCTCGTCCGGATAGGTCGGGTCCAGCGGCAGGTAGGCACCGCCGGCCTTGAGCGTGGCCAGGATCGCGACCACCACCGCCGGCCCGCGTTCCAGGCACACCGCCACGCGCGCGTCCGGGCGCACGCCCAGCTCGCGCAAGTGCGCGGCCAGGCGGTCGGCGCGCTGGTCCAGTTCGGCATAGCTCATGCGCTGCTGGCCGAACTCCAGCGCGACCGCCTCCGGGGTGCGCGCGGCCTGGCGCTCGAACAGCACATGCACCAGCGTTTCGGCGTCGCTGCTGGGTTCGCCGGCGCCAGCGTTGAAGTCCTCCAGTACCTGCCGGCGCTCGGCCGCGGGCAGCACCTCCAGCGCCTGCATCGGCGTGTCGGGCGCCTGCTCCAGCGCCTGCGCCAGCGCGTGCAGCGCGTGTTCGACGTAGTCGGCGATGCGTCCGGCCTCGATCGTATCGACGATCTCGGCGGTCAGGCCGAAGTCCTGGCCGTAGTCGTCCACGTGCAGCACGAAGGGGTAGTTGGTGCGGTCGCGGCTGTCCAGATGGACGATGCCGTCCACGCTCGGCCCGCCGCCGCCCTCGCCCGCGACCGCTTCGGGGTCGCGGCTGTGGCGGTAATTGAGCAGGGCCGAGAACAGCGGCGTGTTGGCCGGCACGCCGCTGCAGCGCTGGGCCAGGGTCAGCGAGGCGTGTTCGTGGCGCACCAGTTCGGCCAGCCCGGCGGCGGTCTCGGCCACTGCCAGCGCGGCGCTGCGCTGGTGCAGGCGCACCCGCAGCGGCAGGGTGTTGATGAACATGCCCATGGCCCGGTCGGCCTGCGCGCCGGCCTGCAGGCGCCCGAACAGCACGGTGCCGAAGACCACGTCCTCGCGGCCGCTGCAGCGCGCCAGCACCTGCGCCCAGGCCAAGTGGAACAGGCTCGCGGCGCTGACCCCGCGCTCGCGCGCCAGGCGCCGCAGGCGCGCGCTCAAGGCCGGGTCGAGCCGGCGCTTGGCCTGTACCGCGTTGGCGCCGTTGCCTTGTACGTCCAGCAGCTCGAACGGCGCGCTGGGTTGTTCGACATCGCCCAGTTCGGCGCGGAACCAGGCCTCGTGCTCGGGCTCGCGCGCGCTGTGCCTCGCCTGGGCGACGAAACCCCGGAACGGCACCGGCTCGGGCAAGTCCTCGCGTCGATCCTGCAGGATCAGCGCAACCTCGGCGACCAGCAGGTCGAGGGTGACGTGGTCCATCGCCAAGTGGTGGTAAAGCAATTGCAGCAGCCAACGGCCCTGGTCAGGGTCGTGGGCGGCGAAGCCGCGCATCATCGGCGCCTGGCGCACGTCCAGGCGGTAGTGAGCCGGATCGGCATAGGCTTGCAGGCGCGCCTGGACCTCATCGTCGAAGGCCAGCGCCTCCACTTCCAGCCGCGCTCGCCGCCACACTACCTGCACCGGCTCGGGCAGGCCGTCCCACTGCACCGCAGTGCGCAGCACGTCCTGGCGCGCGATCGCCTCGTTCATCGCCGCGACGAAGCGGTCCAGGCGCTCGCGGCTATCGAAGCCCATCAGCAACCGGGTCAGGTAGGCATCGCCCTGCTGTTGCAGCAGGTGGTGGAACAAGATGCCTTCCTGCAGCGGCGCCAGCGGATAGATGTCCTGGATATTGCCCGCGCCGCCGGGGGTGGCCTCGACGATGCGGTCGATCTGCGCCTGTTCCAGGCGCACCAGCGGCAGCATCTGCGGAGTGATGCGCGGCCGCGCCGGCGCGGCCGGGGCCGCTGCGGAGCCGGCGGGCCCGCCGTCGGCCTCGGCCTGGACCCACCGCAGCAAAGCCGGCTTGTGCAGCTTCATCGCGGCCATCAGGGCCGGGGTGAGCGCGCCGCGCGGCGCTTGCAGCACCAATTCGCCGCGCTCGGCGCGCACCCGCACTTGGCGCTCGCGCAACAGTCCGATCACGTCCTGCAGTTGCAGTTCCTGCACATCCGATACGCGCGCGTTCACAGTCTGAACTCCTCGGTGTCTGGTTCGTCGGCCGGTTCGGCGAACCGGTCGGGGATGGCGTTGTCGGGCACCGCCGGGCGGGCGGCGTCGGGCGCGGTAAGCACCGCGGCGGCCATGGCGCACAGCTCGGCCTGGGCGAACACGGCGCGCACGTCGATAGACCAGCCGCGCTGGCGCAGCCGTTCGAGCAGGCCCATCGCCAGCAGGGAATTGCCGCCCAGGTCGAAGAAGCGGTCGTGGCGCCCGACCCGCGCCACTCCGAGCACCTGGCGCCAGTCTTCGGCCAGGGCGGTCTCCACTTCGCCTTGCGGCGGTGCATAGGGCCGCGCCAGGGCTTGGCGGTCGGGTTCGGGCAGCGCGTTGCGGTCGAGCTTGCCGTTGGCGTTCAGGGGCAACGCCTCCAGCGCCACCCAGGCGGCCGGGACCATGTAGTCCGGCAGGCGCTGGCCCAGGCGGGCGCGCAGCTCCGCCAGCTCGGGCGCGCCGGGGCGCAGCACCACATAGGCCACCAGCGCCGGCGCGCCGTCGGGCCCCGGCCGCGCCAGTGCGGCGGCGTCGGCGACGCCGTCCAGGGCGCGCACAGCGGCCTCGATCTCGCCCAGTTCCAGCCGCTGTCCGCGCAGCTTGACCTGGAAATCGTTGCGGCCGAGATATTCGATCGCGCCGTCTTCGCGCCAGCGGCCCAGGTCGCCGGTGCGATACAGGCGCTGGCCGTGGGCGAAGGGATCGGCGACGAAGCGTTCCGCGCTCAGTCCCGGCCGCCCCAGGTAGCCGCGCGCCAGTTGTACGCCGCCGATGTAGATCTCGCCGGCCACGCCGACCGGCGCGGGGCGCAGCCGCGCATCGAGCACGTACAAACGGGTATTGGCCACTGGCCTGCCGATGGGCACGGCGCGGCCGGGGTCTGCTTCGCAGTGCCAGGCGCTGACGTCCACCGCCGCTTCGGTCGGGCCATAGAGATTGTGCAGGCGTACCCGCGGCAGGCACTCGTGCAGCCGCCGCACCGTGTCCGCCGGCAGCGCTTCGCCGCTGCACAGCACCTGGCGCACGCCGGCGCATCCGGCCACCGCATCGGCGCGGGCCAGAAAGGCCTGCAGCATCGACGGCACGAAATGCAGCACGCTCACGCCGGTTTCGGCGATCAGGCGGCCGAGATAGCCCGGGTCGCGATGGCCATCGGGCCGGGCCAGGACCAGGCGCGCGCCGACGATCCACGGCCAGAAAAACTCCCACACCGAGACATCGAAGCCGAACGGGGTCTTCTGCAACACCGCATCGTCCGCGCCCAGGGTGTAATCGCGCTGCATGCCGAGCAAGCGGTTGGCGATGCCGCGATGGGTGTTCATCACTGCCTTGGGCCGGCCGGTGGAGCCGGAGGTGTACATCACATAGGCCAGGTGGTCCGGGCACAGGCCCGGCGTCGCGAGGTCCTCTGCGTCGCCGTGGGCGTGGGCGGCGAACAGAGCCTCGTCCAGGCACAGGGCGAGGCCGGAGGCCAGTGCGCCGGGCGTCTGGGTGAGCACCACGGTCGGCGCAGCTTGCGCGATCATTTCCGCCAGGCGCTGTGCCGGCAGGTCCGGGTCCAGCGGCAAATAGGCGCCGCCAGCCTTGAGCGCGGCCAACAGCGCGATCGGCAGCCACAACCCGCGTTGCAGGTGCACGCCCACCCGTGCATCGGGGCCGACCCCGGCCTCGCGCAGGCGCCGGGCCAAGCGGTTGGCGCGGGCATTGAGTTCGGCATAGCTCAGGCGTTGGCCTTCGAACTCGACCGCGATCGCGTCCGGGCAAGCGCGCACGCGCTGCTCGACCAGGCGATGCAGCGGTGCTTGCGGTAGATCGCCCGCGGTGGCGTTGAAGCCGTGCACCACCCGTCCGCGTTCGTCGGGCGGCAAGCGTTCCAGGCGGTGCAGGCTCCGGCCGGGCGCGTGCTCCAGCGTGTCTACCAGCGCCGTCACGGTCTGCGTCGCCATCGCCAGCACCCGTCCGGCCTCGACGCTGCGGTCGATCTCCGCAGTCAGGCCGAAGCCTTCGCCGTAATCGTCCACATGCAGAACGAAGGGATAATTGGTGCGGTCGTGGGCCTGCAACAGCTCCACCCCCGGCAGCGCCGAAGGCGTCTGCGCCGGGGCGCTGTAGCGGTAGTTCAGCAAGCTGGCGAACAACGGCGCCTGGCCGGGCAACGCACTGCATCGCTGAGCCAGGCTCAACGGCGCATGCTCGTGCCGCAGCAGCCCGGCCAGTTCGGCGTGGACCTGGCGCAGTGCGCTTTCGGCGTCCTGACGGTCCAGCCGCAGGCGCAGCGGCAAGGTATTGAGGAACAAGCCCAGCGCCCGTCCCGCGTCCGCGCCGGCGTGCACGCGGCCGAACAGGACCGTGCCGAACACCACGTCGTCGCGGCCGGTGCAGGCCGCCAGCACCAGCGCCCAGGCCAAGTGGAACACGCTCGCCGGGCTTGCCCCGCGCCGGCGCGCCTGCGTGCGCAGGCGCTGGGCCAGTTCGGGCGGAAGCTCGGCGTGCGCCTGGCGCGCGGCGCGGCCGTCGCCGCGCACATCGCTCAGTTCGAACGGCGCAGTGGTGTGGTCCACATCGCCCAGGCGCTGGCGGAAATAGGCTTCGTGCTCGGCCGCGCTGGCGCCGCGGCGGGCCTGCTCGACGAAGCGGCGGTACGGCACCGCTGGCGGCAGCGCCGCGCCCTGCCCTTGCAGGACCACGCCGATCTCCTGTACCAGCAGTTCCGAGGCGGTGTGGTCCAGAATCGCGTGATGGTGCAGCAACTGCAGCAGCCAACGGCCGTCGGCCTGCGGCGCGGCGAAAGCGCGCAGCATCGGTGCGCGTTGCAAGTCCAGGCGCACGCGTTGCGGGTCGGCGCGTTCGAGCAGGCAGGCCAGCGCGTCGGCGCCGGGGGCGACCGGCACGTATTCCAGTTCCAACTTCGCCTGGCGCTGGACCAGCTGCAGCGGCTGTTCCAAGCCCTCCCAGCGCAATGCGGTGCGCAGGACATCGTGGCGTGCGACCGCGGCGTCCAGGGCCTGCAGGAAAGCCTCCAGCCGTTCGCGGCTGTCCAGGCGCAGCAAGGTCGGCATCACATAGGCATCGCCCTCGCCTTCGCCGCGGGCCTGCAAGCGATGATGGAACAGCAGGCCTTCCTGCAAGGGCGTGAGCGGATACAGGTCCTGCACGTTGGCCGCACCGCCCGGCACTCCGGCGAGGATCCGGTCGATCTGTGCCTGGGTCAGGCGCAACGAAGGCCGCAGCGCGGGCGTGATGGCGACGGTGCCCGGCGCGAACGGCGGTTCCATCGCCCCGGCCGCCGCCTCCGCGCCGTCCGCACCGTGCTGCAGCAAGGCGACCAGTTCGTCCTTGCGCTCGCGCAGGGCCTGCAACAAGGCCGGATCGGCCAGCGTGCGCGCGTCGCCGGACAGGCGCAGCCGCGTCCCGTCCAGGCGCAGCGACAGCCCGCGCGCGCGCAAAGCCTGCATGCATTGCGCTGCGTTCATAGCTCGATTTCCTCCAGTTGCACGGTGGCCTCGGCCAGGTCGGCCAAGGTCGGCGCGTTGAACGCCATTTGCACGTCCACCTGCAGGTGTTGCTCGCCCATGCGGTGGATCAGCTCGATGGCCAGGGCCGAGTGGCCGCCCAGTTCGAAGAAGTTGTCGTTGCGGCCGATCCGCTCCACTCCCAGCAGTTCGGACCACAGGCCGGCCAGGCGCGTTTCCAGCTCGCCCTGCGGCGGCTGGTGCGCGTGCCGGGCCAGGCTGTCCTCGCTGGGCGCTGGCAAGGCCGCCAGGTCGAGCTTGCCGTTGGCGTTGAGCGGCCACTGCGCCAGCACCACATAGGCCGACGGCAGCATGTAATCGGGCAGTTGCGCAGCCAGGCGCGAGCGCAACCGGGCCGGCTCGGGCGCAGCGCCTTCGGCCGGCAGGACATAGGCCAACAGCCGCGCTTGGCCCTGGCCGTCTTCGCCGACGACCACCCGTGCGTCGCGCACCTCGTCCAGGGCGCCCAGCCTCGCCTGGATCTCGCCCAGTTCGATCCGATAACCGCGCAGCTTGACCTGGGCATCGTTGCGGCCGAGGTATTCCAGGCGGCCGTCGGCGCGCCAGCGGCCCAGGTCGCCGGTGCGGTACATGCGTGCGCCGCCGGCGCCGGACGGGGCGAACGGATCGGCCAGGAAGCGCTCGCCGGTCAGGTCGGGCCGATGCAGATAGCCGCGCGCCACCCCGGCGCCGCCGATGTGGATCTCGCCGGCCACGCCCACTGGCGCAGGCGCGCCGCGCGCGTCGAGCACGTACACGCGCGCGCCGGGCATCGGCGCGCCGATGTGCGGGCGCTGGCCGTGGATGCGCTCGCAGGTAGCGTCCACGCTGCATTCGGTCGGGCCGTACATGTTGTAGCTGGCCAGGTCCGGGTAGCCGGCCAGGCGCTGCCAGGCTGCCTCGTCCAGCGCTTCGCCGCCCAGCAGCAGTTTGCGCAGGCTGCGTCCGCGCTGGTGCGGGAAGCCGGCGGCCTGGAGCATGCGCAGATGCGAGGGGGTGCATTCCATCGCTTCGATGGCATGCGCATCCAGGTAGTCGAGCAAGGCCGGCGCGTCCAGGCGCAGGCCTTCACCGAGCAAATGCAGGCTGCGGCCGAAGGCCCATTGTCCCCAGGCCTTGACCGCCATGTCGAAGCCGAAGGAGGAGTTCCAGGCGATGCGGCGGCAGTCCGGCGCCTGGCCGTGGATGCGCTGTTCCAGGCCGTGCAGGAAATTGAGCGCATTGCGGTGCTCGACCATCACGCCCTTGGGCGTACCGGTGGAGCCGGAGGTGTAGATCACATAGGCCAGGTGGGCCGGGGTCAGCCCGATCTCGGCCGGGTCGGGGTCGTGCGCGTCGGGGGCCTGCGTGTGCGGATCGTGCGGGTCGGCGCGATCGGGCGCAGCGTCCTCTTCCAGCAGCAGCACCGCACACTCCGGCGGCAGGCGCAGGCGCGGCAGCAGGCGTCGCTGCACCAGCAGCGCCCGCGGTGCGCTATCGGCCAGCAGATACGACAGGCGCTCATCCGGGTGCACGGGATCCAGCGGCACGCAGGCGCCGCCGGCCTTGAGCGCGGCCAGCAAGCCCACCCCCAGGCCCAGGCTGCGTTCGGCGCAGACCGCGACACGCTCGTCCGGGCGCAGGCCGAGCGCGCGCAGCCGATGCGCGAGCCGATTGGCGCGGCGGTTGAGCTGGCCGTAGTCGAGCTGGCCGTCTTCGCAGGCCAAGGCCAGCGCCTGCGGTTGCCGCGCCGCCTGTTGTTCGATCAGGCGGTGCAGCAGCCCGTCGCAGGGCGTCGTGCCGCTGCGGTTGAACTGTTCCAACACCTGTTGCCGCTGTGCGGTGTCCATCAGCTCGATCGAGGCCACCGCCTGGCCGGCATCGCCGAGCAGACCGCGCAGCATCGCTACCAAGTGGCGCCAATGGCGCTGCACCGTGGTGCGGTCGTACAGCGCGGTGGCGTAGTTGAAACGCCCGACCACGCGGTCGTCGCGCTGCTCCAGATCCAGCGACAGATCGAACTGGGCGCCGCCGGCGGAACTGGCCAGATTCTCCAGCGCCAGTCCGTTCAGGGCCAGGCGCGCCGGCGGGGTGTTCTGCCAGGCCAGGCGCACTTGGTAGATCGGGTTGTAGGCGCTGGAACGCGCTGGGTTGAGGGCTTCGACCACCTGCTCGAACGGCACTGCCGCATGGCGCTGGGCCTCCAGTGCGACGCGGCGGGCCTGGGCGAGCAGGCCGGCGACGGTAGTGCCGGGCTCCAGGTCCAGGCGCAGCGCCTGGGCGTTGACGAAGAAGCCGATCAAGGGCTCCAGTTCGGCGCGGTCGCGACCGGCGGTGGCGCTGCCCAGCACCACGTGCGATTGCCCGGCCAGCCGCGCCAGCACCGCCGACCACGCCGCCAGCACCACCATGTACAGGCTGGCGCCATGGCGCTGGGCCAGCGCGGACAGGGCCTGGGTCAGGGTCGGATCGAGCGCCACCTCGATGCTGTCGCCGCGGTAGTCCTGCGAGGGGGGGCGCGGCCGGTCGGTGGCCAGGCCGATCAACGCCGGCGCGTCGCGCAGACGTTCGACCCAATAAGCCAGCGATTCGCGCGCCGGCGCCTGCTGCAACTGTTCGCGCTGCCACGCCGCATAGTCGGCGTATTGCAGCGGCAGGGGCGGCAGCGGGTCGTCCGCGCCTTCGGCGAAGGCGCGGTACAGCGCAGACAGCTCGTGCGCCAACACGCTCAAGGACCAGCCGTCGGCGACGATATGGTGCACGGTGGCCAGCAACAGATGGCGCTGCGGCCCCAGGCGCAGCAGCCGCACCCGCAGCGGCGGGCCGCGCTCCAGGTCGAAGGCCGCGGCGGCCTCGGCCCGGCACAGCGCCTGCAGCCCGGCCTGGTCCAGGTGCTCGGCCGGTTCGCAGGTCAGCGCCATCGACGGGGCTGGGCCCGGCACTTGCCGCGGCTGCCCGTCGATCAGCGCAAAGCGCGTACTCAGCACGCGATGGCGCTGGAGGATGCGTTCCAATGCGGCCTGCAAGGCGGCCAAGTCGAGTTCGCCGTGCAATCGCAGCGCGGCCGGCAAGTGGTAGGCGGCGCCCGCCTCGGGATCGAGCCGGGTCACCATCCACAGGCGTTGCTGCGAGGCCGACAGCGGCGCGGGCGCATCGGCCGTCTGCGCCGGGCGCGCGGGAATGGGGGCGACCGCCTGCGCCGCGCTGGCGCTCAGCGCGGCGGCCATGTCGGCCAGGCGCGGGCGCGCGAACACCTGGGCCAGCGGCAGCTCCAGGCCGTGGCGCTGGCGCAGCAACGCGATCATCCGCACCGCCAGCAGCGAGTGGCCGCCGCGCTCGAAGAAGCTGTCCTGGCGGTCGATGCGCTCGGTGCCGAGCAGTTCCGACCAGACTGCGGCGAGTTCGCGCTCGCGGCCCTCCTGCGGCGGTTGCCCGCTCGCTTCGTCATCGGCTGGCTCGCTGGGCGCCGGCAGGGCGGCGCGGTCGAGTTTGCCGTTGGGGGTCAACGGCAAAGCGTCCAGCACGATGAAGGCCGATGGCAGCATGTAGTCGGGCAGGCTCTCGGCCAAGCCCTGGCGCAGGCGTGCAAGATCCGGGCGCGGCGCGCCGGGCGCCGGCACCACATAGGCCCACAGGCGCCGCGCTTCGCCCTGCCCGGCCGCGGCCGTCGCCACCGCTTCGGCGATGCCGTCCTGGCGCAGCAGCGCGGCTTCGATTTCGCCCAGTTCGATGCGGAAGCCGCGCAGCTTGATCTGCTGGTCGGCGCGGCCGAGGAACTCGATGCTGCCGTCCTCGCGCCAGCGGCCGAGGTCGCCGCTGCGGTACATGCGCGGCGCGACGCCGCCAGCGATGGATGCGGCGAACGGATCGGGCTGGAAACGCTGCGCGTCCGCGCCGCTGCGGCGCCAGTAACCGCGGGCCACGCAAGCGCCGCCGATCCACAGTTCGCCGACCGTGCCCACCGGCACCGGCTCGCGCCGGGCGTCGAGCAGGTACACGCTGGCATTGGCGATGGGTCGGCCGATCGACAACGGCGAGTCGCCGGCGCGGCATTGGGCGACGGTGGCGTTGATGGTGGTTTCGGTCGGGCCATAGGCGTTGGCCAGCGCCGGTCGCGGGCCCGGGCGGCGCCACCAAGCCTGCAGGGCGGCCGCGCTGACCGCGTCGCCGCCGATCACGATCTGGCGCAGGCCCGCCGGCAGCACCGCATCCGGCGTCTGGGCGATGCGTTGCCAGAACAAGGTCGGCAGGTTGGCGACGCTGATCCGGTGCCGTTCGCACAGTGCGCACCAGGCCTCCGGTTCGGTCAGCCATTCCTCGCTGCGCAGCACCAGGGTGGCGCCGTGGCTGAGCGCGCCGAAGATTTCCTCGCCGGCCACGTCGAAGCCGAGGCCGGAGAATTGCAGCACGCGATCCTGCGGCGCGAACGCGTACAGCGCTTGCAGGGCCGCAATCTGGTGGGCCAGATGGCGATGCTCGATCATCACGCCCTTGGGCTGGCCAGTCGAGCCGGAGGTGTAGAGCAGATAGGCCAGGCCGGAGCCATCGGCCGGACTCGCGCGCAGTTCCGGGGCATGGGTCGGGGCCACCGACCAGGGGGCGTGCGGCCAGGCGGTCGCGTCCAGCGCCAGCACGGCGCAGCCGTCCTGCGCCTGCAATTGCCCGCGCAAGCCGGTCTCGGTCAACACCAGCGCCGGCTCGCAATCCTGCAATTGCCAGGCCAGCCGGCGCGGCGGATGGGCCGGATCCAAGGGCACATAGGCCGCCCCGGCCTTGAGCGTGGCCAGCATCGCCACGATCACTGCCGGGCTGCGCGACAGGCACAGCGCGACCCGGTCCTCGCTGCGCACGCCCAGGCTGCGCAGGTAATGCGCCAGTTGGTTGGCGCGTTGGTCCAGTTCCAGGTAACTCAGCCGCTCGCCTTCGTGCTCGACGGCGACGGCCTGCGGCCGCAAACCGACCTGGCGCTCGAACGCAGCCTGCGCCAGCCACTGCTCCGGCACGGCCTGCGGCCCGCGGGCGAACGCACCGAGCACGCGTTCGCGCTCGGCCTCATCGGCCAAGGGGATGGCGTCGATGGGCGTGCGCTCGTCGGCCGCCATGCCGCGCAGCATCGCCAGCACCTGCCGCCAGTGGCGCTGCACGCTGGCCGAGTCGAACAAGGCGGTGGCGTAGTTGAGGCTGCCAACGATCCCGCCCTGCTCGTCCGCGTCCGTCGCTTCGGGCGACAGCGGCTCGAACCGGCGCGGCTCGGACAGGTCCAGCGCCAGGTCGAACTGCGCGCTCGGCGGCAAGCTGTCGAGCGGCTCGACTTCCAGCCCGTCCAGACGCAACGCAGGCTCGGGCTGGTTGTGCCAGGCCAGCATCAGCTGGAACACTGGATGGTGGGCCATCGAGCGCGGCGGATTGAGGGTTTCCACCAGGCGCTCGAACGGCAGATCCTGGCGCTGCTGCGCACGCAACGCCCGCTGCTTGACCTGGGCCAGCAGGCGAGCGGTGTCGGCGCCCTCCTCCAGTTCGATGCACAGGGCCTGGGTGTTGACGAAGAAACCGATCAGCGGTTCGATCTCGCGCCGGCCGCGGCCGGCGTGGGAGCTGCCGATGACGACCTGGCGCTGGCCGCCGCTGCGCGCCACGACCGCGGCCCAGGCTGCCAGCACGATCATGTACAAGGTAGCGCCGTGGCGCTGGCCCAGTGCGCGCAGGGCGCGCACCGTCCCAGCGTCGATCCGCACCGGCAGGCTGGCGCCGCGGTAGTCCTGCAAGGCCGGCCGCGGGCGGTCCAGCGGCAATTCCGCCCAGGGCGGCGCGTGGCGCAACTCCTCGGCCCAGGCCTGCAGGGCCGGCGCGGCCGTTCCGTCGTCCAGGCGCGCGCGCAGCCACGCAGCGTAGTCGGCGTATTGCAAGGGCAGCGGCGGCAGCGGGTCGTCGTCGCCGCGGCGGGCGGAGGCATAGGCCTGCGCCAGCTCGCGCATCAGCACGCTCAGCGACCAACCATCGCTGACGATGTGGTGCATCACCACCAGCAGCACATGCTCGCGCTCGCCCAGGCGCCACAGGTGGCCGCGGATCGGCGGGCCCTCGGCCAGGTCGAAGGGCTCGGCAGCGGCTTGGCGGCACAAGGCCTGCACGGACGGCTCGTCGAGCCCTTCGGCCACGTGCTCGGCCAGGACGAAGCCGCTCGGCGGGTCGATCTGCTGCCAAGCCTGGCCGTCGCGCTCGACGAAACGGGTGCGCAGCGATTCGTGCCGGGCGACGATGCAGTCCAGCGCAGCGCGCAGCGCGCCGCGGTCGAGTTCGCCGCGCAGGCGCAGCGCGCCGGGGATGTGATAGGCCACGCTGGCCTGCGCATCCACGCTGGCGATGAACCACAAGCGCTGCTGCGCCGGCGACAACGGCAGCAGGCGCGCGCGTTCGGCGGCGGGCAACGGCGGGATGGCGTCCAGCGTGCTGCGCTCGGCGTCGTCGGCGGCTGCGGCCAGGGCAGCCAGGCGCGGATGAGCGAACACGGTCGCCAGCGCTAGCTCCACGCCCAGGCGTTCGCGCAGCAGCGAAATCAGGCGGATGGCGATCAGCGAATGCCCGCCCAGCTCGAAGAAATCGTCGTCGCGG
>CBIFVU010000027.1:0-28120 GCA_966185905.1 uncultured Lysobacter sp. | reverse complement strand
CCGAACTCCGAACTCCGAACTCCGAACTCCGAACTCCGAACTCCGAACTCCGAACACCGAACACCGAACACCGAACACTAAGCTCCACCGCCCCCGACCACCCCGCAAGCCCTCGCCGCCGTCGCCGCGCCCCACGCCCGCTCACACGCGACAAGCCCCCTCTCCCGCTTGCGGGAGAGGGTTGGGGTGAGGGCCCGCTGGCAGGAAAGAACAGGGAGGAGGGCCCGCGTACAAAAAAAGACCAGAGCTAGCCCCCACACCACCGCGCCGCGCCGCCCCTCCCTCACCGCTTGAGCTTGTACCCCGTGCGGAAAATCCACCACACCCCCGCCAGGCACAGCAGCATGAACCCCGCCGTCATCCCCACGCTCAACCCAACGTCCACGTCGGACCGGCCATAGAAACTCCAGCGGAACCCGTTGACCAGGTACATCACCGGATTGAACAACGACACCGAGCGCCAGAACGGCGGCAACATGTCGATGGAATAGAAGCTCCCGCCCAGGAAGGTCAGCGGCATGACGATCATCATCGGGATCATCTGCAGTTTCTCGAACCCGTCCGCCCACACTCCGATGATGAAGCCGAACAAGCTGAAGGTGACCGCCGTCAACATCAGGAACGTCGCCATCCACAGCGGATGCTGGATCTCGAAGTCGACGAAACAGCGCGCCGTGGCCAGCATCAACGCCCCCAGGATCACCGACTTGGTCGCCGCCGCGCCGACATAGCCGCACACCGCCTCGACGAAGGACACCGGCGCCGACAGCAGTTCGTAGATCGTCCCCGACCACTTGGGCAGGTAGATGCCGAAGGACGCGTTGGAGATGCTCTCGGTCAACAGCGCCATCATCACCAGCCCCGGCACGATGAAGGCGCCGTAGGCCACCCCGTCGATTTCGACCATGCGCGAGCCGATCGCCGAGCCGAACACGATGAAGTACAGCGACGTGGACAGCACCGGCGTGGCGATGGACTGCATCAGGGTGCGGAAGGTGCGGTGCATCTCGAAGAAATAGATCGCCTTGATCGCATGCAGGTTCATGCCCGCGCCTCCTTGGCCGCGCGCTGGGCCGCGTCCGCGCTCGCCGCGCCGCCGGACGGCGCGACCAGGCCGACGAAGATTTCCTCCAGCGTGCTCTGCTGGGTCTGCAGGTCCTTGAACTCGATGCCGTGGCCGGCCAGGCGCCGCAGCAGGTCGGCGATGCCGGTGTCCTCGGCCTGAGCGTCGAAGCTGTAGACCAGTTCGCTGCCATCGGCCGACAGCGACAGCGCCGCGCCGGCCAGTTCGTCCGGCAACGCCGCCAGCGGCGACTGCAACTGCAGGATCAGCCGCTTCTTGCCCAACTGCCGCATCAACACCTCGGTGCGCTCCACCAGCACGATCCGGCCGCGGTCGATCACGCCCACCCGGTCGGCCATTTCCTCGGCCTCCTCGATGTAGTGGGTGGTCAGGATGATGGTCACCCCTGCCTGGCGCAGGCGCGAGACCATCGCCCACATCTCGCGCCGCAGCTCCACGTCCACGCCGGCGGTGGGCTCGTCCAGGAACAGGATGCGCGGCTCGTGCGACAGCGCCTTGGCGATCAGCACGCGGCGCTTCATGCCGCCGGACAAGGCCATGATCTTCTCGCCGCGCTTGTCCCACAGCGACAGCTCGCGCAGCAGGCGCTCCAGGTAGGCCGCATCGGGCGCCTTGCCGAACAGGCCGCGGCTGAAGCGCACCGTGTCCCATACGGTCTCGAAGGCATCGGTATGCAGTTCCTGCGGCACCAGGCCGATGATCGATCGCGCAGCGCGGTAGTCGCGCACGATGTCGTGGCCGTCGGCACTGACCGTGCCCTGGCTGGCGTTGACCAGGCCGCAGACGATGCCGATCAGCGTGGTCTTGCCCGCGCCGTTGGGGCCGAGCAGGGCGAAGATTTCGCCGCGGCGGATGTCCAGGTCCACGCGCTTGAGCGCCTGGAAGCCGTTGGCGTAGGTCTTGCCGACGCCGCGGATGGACACGATGGGGACATCGCCGGCGGGTGCGGCGGAAGCATCGACGGAGGACTCGGAAGACATGGCGGCTCCGGTGGCGGCACCGCGGCCGCGGCGCGAAACCGGCGGACACGGGCGAGGGGAAGGCGTCGCGCCGATGGTACGCGCCGCGGACCCGGCGTGGGCGGGCCACCGCCGCTGGCCGGCGCGACGCGGGTGCGAACCCCGCGTAGTGCGAATGCGAGGCGGTGCGAGTGGGAACTTGGCGAGCATCGATGCAAGATCGCCGCACGGCCAGCGGAGCGCGCGCGCAATCGCCAGCACCATCGCATCACGCCGACCGCGCAGCCGCCGCGCGCATGCCGCGGCCCTCGCGGCAGCGCGCCGGCCATAGCCGCCGGGCCGCACGCCAGTGCATCGGCAGCACGGCGCGCAATGCAGCGCTGCCGCAACGCCCGCCGCGATCAGCGTTCGGCCAGGTACGCGTCCAGCCGCTCGAAGCTCTGCGCCCAGCCCGGCAGGATGCCCTGGGCCAGGGCTTCATCGCGCTGATCGATATCGGCGAACTCGACCTGCACGCGGAGCCGGGTGCGCTCCGGCCCGTCCTCGGCGAAGTCCACCGTCACCCGCGAGGCCAGCGAAGGCCGGTCGTCGTCGTCCCAATCCTCGACATAGACCAATCGCTGCGGCGGGCTGATCTGCTCGTATTCGCCGCGGACCGGGAATTCCTCGCCGTCGGGCGCGACCATGCAGATGCGGAAGCGCCCGCCCACGCGCAGGTCCAGTTCGCGCACCACACTGCGGAACCCATGCGGGCCCCACCAACGCGCGAGGTGGACGGGATCGGTCCAGGCCAGGAAGGCCAACTCGCGCGGCGCGTGCAGCACCCGCTCCAGCGCCACCCGACGTCCGTCGAGGCGATGAGCGGTGGCGCCCATGGAAGCGTGGCGCAGGTCGTGGCGCGGGCCGGAAGGCTGGGCGGCTGTCGCCGACGCGGCGGCGGCGGCCGAGCGCGGCTGGGACGCGGGAGACGGCGGAGAAGCGGGGGCGAGCGAAGTATCGGCGGTCATGTCGGCAGTCCTGGCAGTCGGTGGTGCTGGGCAGGAAAAGCGCGCGCTCGGCCGGGGGCGCCGAGGCGTAGTAAACCAATAGGCTAATTAACCAATGAGGAAACTAATTCAGTCCGGCGCCCGGGTCAAGCCGTCGCCCAGCGTCGTACGACTCGGCCGGGCAGGCCTCTCGACTGCCCCGCCCCGGCTGGCGCGCCAGCCGGGCAGGCCGGACGCAGCGAACAGGAACGGACCGGAACCGGGTCCAGCCGGCACAGAGCCCGACCGGGACAGGCTCCACAGGAGCAGGCCCGACAAGAACAAGCCCTACAAGAGCAGGCCCTACAGGAGCAGGCCCGACCGGAACAGGTCGAATTGGAGCAGGCCGAATTGGAGCAGGCCGAACCGGAACAGACCCAGCCGGAACAGGCCAAGCCGGAACAGAGCGAGGCCGGAACATAGCCGGCCCCAGCCTGCCGCAGCCGAGTCTCAGCCGATGAGACCTCTGCGGATCGCGCGGCGCTCTGACTCAGTCCTGCGCAGCAGGGGCCGCCGGTCGCCGCGGCCGCTTCGGCCCGGGCGCCGAATGCCGCCCCTGCGCCGCGTCCAGACCGTCGATCCAACCTGCCCGCGCCTGCGGGAAGGCATCGGCATAGGGCACATAGGGCTTGATGTCCAACACCGGCGTGCCATCGAGCAAATCCACCCCGCGCAGCACCAGCGCGCCCTCCTCCACCGCCACCAGTTCCACCGCCGACAAGCCCAGCGGGTTGGGCCGGTGCGGCGCGCGCGTGGCCAACACCCCGCGCCGCGGGCCACCGCGCGGCGGCTTGACCCGCGCGCTCCAGCCCTGGCTGCGGTCGAACACGAAGATCAGCCAGACCCGGTCGAACCCGGTCAGGTCGGCATACGCCTCCGCCGGCACATCGGCGACGAACTCCAGCCGCGCCGTCGCCGCCTCGCCGCTTTGGGTGCCTTGCACCACCGTCGGCTGGTGCGGCGCGTCGATGCGCTGAGCATAGGGCGAGCGCAGGTAGGCGATGGGACGGCAGGGATAGAACGTGGACATGCGGCATCGCAGCAACGGCGGTCGCGCATTGTCGCCGCCGCGGCGCGCGCGCGTCGAATCCGGGCCTGCGCTTTGTCACTGCTGCCCGCGCGCCCAGGGCGGTATGCTCGGCGCCGGCCCTGCCCCCAGCCCGAGAGGATGCGATGAAGTTCCTGGTGATGATCTACAACGACGACAGCCTGATCGAGGCCCTGCCCGAAGGCGAGTACGCGACCATGATGCGCGGCTGCATCCACCACGCCGACGAAATGCGCGCCGAAGGCACCCTGCTGGATTCGCAGATGCTGGCGCCGCCAGCGCAGGCGGTGTCGCTGCGCACCCGCGGCGGCCGCACCAACTTCATGGACGGCCCCTTCGCCGAGGCCAAGGAATATCTGGGCGGGTTCAACCTGATCGAGGCGGCGGACATGGACGAGGCGGTGCGCATCGCCCAGGGCTTTCCCTGGAGCCGCACCGGCCGGATCGAGGTGCGCCCGGTCATGGACTTCGCCCAGGTGCGCCAGCACTTCGACGCCTGAGCGCGGCCCGCCGGGCGCGCGGCACTTCCCGCCGCCGCCCCGGCACGGCTAACGTAGGCCGGCGGCATCGGCCGCGACCATGGAAGGAAACGCCCGCATGAAGCGACTCATCGACACGGCCGCCGCCTCGCCGCGGCGGCACCGCGCCGGGGCGCTGGCCGCAGTATTCGCCGCCGGCCTGGCGGCGCTGTCGGCCGCAGCGCCGGCCGCCGCCGCCCAGCACCTGCGCGCCTTCGCCGACGACGCCCAGCTCGGCGATTTCATCGACCGCATCGCCGCGCGCCACGCGCGCTCCGTGCCCGCGTCCGACAGCACCACACTGGACAGCATCGTCGTCACCGGTTCGGTGATCCGCGACCCCGGCGAGGCCGGCATCACCAACGTCCAGACCGCGGGCGTGGACGAAGGCGGCATCGTCAAGCGCCATGGCGATTTCCTGATCGTGCTGCGGCGCGGGCGCCTGTTCGTGCTGCGCATCGGCGGCGAGCGCCTGGAACTGGCGTCCTGGGCCGACGCCGCCCCGGTCGGCCGGGCCGATGCCAACGATGCCTGGTACGACGAGATCCTGGTGTCCGACGGCACCGTGGCCCTGGTCGGCTACAACCACTACGAAGGCGCCACCGAACTGGCGCTGTTCGATCTTTCCGCGCAAGGCCGGCTGCAACGCCGCGAAAGCCACCACCTGCGCAGCGGCGACTACTACTCCGGCAGCAACTACGCCAGCCGCCTGGTCGGCCGCACCTTGGTGCTGTACGCGCCGGTGAACCTGTCCGACGACTACCACCACTACCACGGCGACATCGGCCCGCAACTGCCAGCGCAGCGCCAATGGCGCGAAGGCGCCGGCCCCTCCGACTACCAGCGCATCACCCCCGCCACCCAGATCTACCGCCTGCCGGGCCGGCCCGACTACGACTCGGCGGTCCTGCATCACCTGAGCTTCTGCGACCTCGGCCAACGGCCGCTGCGCTGCCGCGGCGTCGGCGTGCTCGGCCATTGGGGCCGCAGCCTGTATGTCTCCGGCCAGGCCGCGTATCTGTGGACCGCCGTGGACCGGCCGCGCCCGCGCAGCGACTTCGCTGCGGTGTTCCGTTTCCCCCTGGACGGCGGCGCGCCGCAGGCCCTGCGCGCCAGCGGCATGCCGGTAGCGCCCACCGGCTTCCTCGAGCGCGGCGGCTGGCTCAACGTGCTGGTCGGCGACCGCGGCGATGGCGATGCGTTCTGGGCCACCCACCGCGACCAAGGCAACCTGGCCTTGCTGCGCGCGCCCCTGGCCGCCTTCGGCAACGGCCGCCGCGCCGTGCCGCATCGCCAGTATCGCCCGCTGCCCAGCCCGGGCCATTACTTCAACGTGCCGGTGCGCTTCGTCGGCGATTGGCTGCTGTGGGGCGGCCTCCAGGGCGATCCTGACTTGCCCGACAGCGCCGATGCCTATGCCCTGCGCTACGCCGGCGGCGCGGTCCACCGCCTGCGCCTGGGGCACCGGGTCGATCGGGTCGATGCCATCGGCGCGCACGGCATCGCAGTCGGCCCCAGCGAGGACGACGATGCTCTGCATTTCAGCAGCCTGCGCCTGGACCAGACCGCCCGCGTCGCCGGCCATTACGCCCAGCCCGGGGTGGAGGAAAGCGAGCGCCGCACCCACGCGTTTTTCTATCGCTCCCTGGGCCCCGAGCAGGGCCTGCTCGGCTTGCCGGTCCTGGAGCCACTGGCGGAGGCAACGCAGGACGAAACGGTCGAGGAGGACGACCGCAGCCGCTCGGCCCGGCTGCTGTTCCTGGGCAACGACGCCTTGCGCCTGCGCCCGCTCGGCACCCTCGCCTCCTCGCCGGGCCCGCGCCGCGACGACGGCTGCAAGGTCAGTTGCATCGACTGGTACGGCGATGCACGTCCGATCTTCATCGGCGAGCGGGTGTTCGCCCTGCTCGGCTACGAACTGGTGGAAGGCCGCGTGCGCGAGGGCCGGGTCGAGGAAGTGCGGCGGCTGGATTTCACCCCGCAGCCGCAGGCCGCACCAGCGCAGCCCTGAGCCGGCCTGCAGCGCGAAGCGAGCGGCCGCCATTGGCCGCCGCCGCCGCCCTGCCGCGTTGAGCCGATGACGGGGGACGCCATGCCAGCCATCGCCATATTCGCGTTTTGCCTGGGCCTGGCCGCCTGGATCGCGGTGGCCGCGCCGGCGCGCGCGCACGGCGGCGGCCTGGACAAGCACGGCTGCCACCACGACCGCAAGCACGGCGGCTATCACTGCCATCGCCAGTCGCCAGCGCGGGCCGCGCCGCCAGCGCCACCCGACGGGCTGCACTGGCGTGCGCCGGACCGCAGCCCAGCCCACCTGCCAGCCCGCAAGCCGGCCCGCTTGCCGGCCCACGTCTCGCCGGCGTCGCCGCCCCTGCGCTACTACCGTAATTGCAGCGCCGCGCGCGCTGCCGGCGCCGCTCCGCTGCGCCGCGGCGACCCCGGCTATGCCCGGCACCTGGACCGCGACGGCGACGGACGCGCCTGCGAATGAGGCCGTCGTCGCCGCGCCTGGCAGGGTGAACCGGGGCCAACACCACTCATCGCGCACTGGCTGGGCGCGGCGGACAGGCGGAGAATCGAAACCCAGCCCCAAGCCGGAGAGCGCCATGAACCTCCGCACTGCCCTGCTGGCCGCTGCCGTCGCCGCCTTGCTCGCGGCTGGCGCCGCCCCCGCCAAAACCCGCACCGTCACCGATCCCGAAGCCCCGCGCGCCCTGCCCGAGCAAGGCCCGGTAAGCGTGCGCTGGGAGGACCCGGCCGAATTCGCCGAGATCCGCCACAGCCGCAACCGCTACGAAGCCCGCCGCGGCGACTGGGTCAACGAACTCGCCCAGCACCTGCGCAAGCGCGCGCAAACGCAACTGCCCAATGGGCAACGGCTGGAAGTGGACATCACCGACATCAAGCGCGCCGGCGATTTCGAGCCCTGGCACGGCCCGCGCCTGGACGACACCCGGGTGGTCCGCGACATCTACCCGCCGCGGATCGAACTGCGCTTCAAGCGCCTGGATGCCGATGGCCGGGTGCTGGCCGAAGGCCAGCGCACCCTGCGCGACCTGGGCTTCCAGCAAGGTGCGCGCAGCGTGCTGGACAACGATCCGCTGCGCTACGAAAAGCGCCTGATCGACGATTGGGTGTATCGAGAGCTCAAAGCACCCGGGGCTTGAACCGCCCGCTGCGCTGCGGCCCGCCGGAACCGGCCGCCGCGCTCCGGCCCGGCCCCTGCCCCCAGCGGAATGTTCCCCGCCGGCAAGAGCTCGCGGCCGATGAGAGGCGGCGCAGTGCGCGTCCGCCGCCAAGGCCCGTTCGTCCTTGCGATGCCGCAGCCCGACGCGGCGGCCGGTCAGGCCGGTTCGGCCAGCAGAAAGGCCTGGGCACGGCATGCTGCCCGCCCGGCCTCATCGCCACGCCTCCGTGCGCCAGCCGCGCCTTGGCGCAACCGCGTTTCCGGCCCGCGCTCGGCCGCGGCGTCCCGAGACCCGGGCAAGCCCGGCACGGGCCGCGACTGTCGCCAGGCCCAGGCGGACAGCGGCCGCGCCGCCCGCCCCGGCCCAGCGACGGCCTCACTCCGCCGCAGCAGCGTGCGGGTCGGCGTCGGGATCCATGTAGAACACCTCCCAGGTGTGGCCGTCCGGGTCCTCGTAGCTGCGCTGGTACATGAAGCCGTAGTCCTTGGCCTCGAAGGTCTTGGCGCCCGCGGCCACCGCCTTGTCCACCAGCGCATCGACCTCGGCGCGGCTGTCCAGGTTGACCGCCAGCAGCGTCTGCAGGCTCTGGTGCGCGTCGGCCACGGCCTTCTGGGTGAAGCTCTGGAAGAACGGGCGCACCAGCAGCATCACGTGCAGGTTCTCGCCCAGATTCATGCAGGTGGCGTTCTCGTCGGTGAACTTGGGCTCGAAGGTGTAGCCCAGCTGGGTGTAGAAGGCGACGCTGCGGTCCAGGCTCTGGATGGGCAGGTTGACGAACAGCTTCTGGTGCACGGTCATGGCGAACCTCGGTTGGGGTGGGATGGAAGCGATGGTGGTCGGCGGGCCGGCAGCCCGCCTTCTGGGTATCGACGAACCAGGCCCGGCGAAATCGACAGGCCCGAACCCGGATGTCGATCCAGCGCGCCGTCCTGGCCGTTCCCTGTAGCGACGAACCAGAACCGGCCGGATCGACACGGCCCGGCGACTTTGCCCGATACCGCCGCCGAGCGCAGCCCAGCGCGATCGGCGCGGCTGTCTCTGCGGGTGACACAGCCCTGCCGGATACTGGGCTGGACCGGCCGCCGCTGCCTCAGCGCCGCGACGGCGGGCGCCCATGGAGCACTACTCTCGGAGGACACATGCAGCTTCGCCCCATCATCCACGCCCTCCTCGCCGGCAGCCTGCTGACGAGCGCCGCCGGCCAATCCGCCCTGGCCGCCGATTACCCGCCGCCGATCCAGATCGAGTACGGCTTCACCACCGACAGCTCGATCGCGCTGATCGACCAACTGGCCGAGCACCAGGTCGGCTGGGTGCGCATCGGCGTCACCCCCGTGGTCGTCCATTACCAGTCGCCGACCTCGATCGCCTTCAACGAAACCGACTGGCAAGCGGCCATCGACGCCGCACAACACGCCCGCGCCAAGGGCATGAAGGTGTATCTCAACACCCATCCGGCCTATGAGCTGCCCAAGCTGGGCCTGAGCGACGCGGACTTCCAGACGGCGGTGTCCACCCAGTACCAGCGCTTGGCGGCCAAGTTCCCGCAGGTGGAGGCGTGGCAGGTCTACAACGAAGCCAACCACGCGCACAAGGACGACTACAAGCCGGTCTGCGAACGCGCCGAGTTCCAGTGCTCCGGCGGCCAGCCGACCGTGTTGCCCGCGGCCTACATGTCGCAGTTGTACGGCAGCATCGCCGCCGCCCGCGGCGCGATCAAGGCGGCCAATCCCAACGCGCTGGTCACCACCAACGCCGCCGGCGGCAATGCCTACGCGCGCCAGTACATGGACCAGCTTTCGCCGTTGCTGGATGTCCACGGCTTCGACATCTACCCCGGCGAGGGCGACTATCCGCAGGGCCTGTCGGGCTACAAGAGCCTCCTCAACACGCTCAAGGCCACCTATGGCCCGTCGCTGTGGCTGGTGGAGACCGGCCAGTACAACGGCAGCGGCGGTTGCGCCTACGGCCAGTCCAACGCCCACGTGCAGGGCGACCGCCTGCGCAGCACGATCGCCGCGGCGGCCGAGACCGGCATCAAACACGTGTTCCTGTACCGGCAGAAGGACTTCACCGTGCCGTGGCTGAACATCGACAATTGCGAGCTGCACTTCGGCCTGGTCGATCGGCTCGGCCGCAACAAAGTGTCCTACCAGCCGGTGATGGAAGCCGTCGACCTGTACGCCTACATGCCTTTGAGCGGCAACACCGTCGCCACCAGCCGCGCCTTGGCCACGCTGCACCGCGGCTTCCGCGATTCGCTGGGACGGCCGCCGACCACGTGGGAGGTGCACAACGATGGCTGGCTGGCCGCGACCGTCGCCGGCCGCACTTACGACCAGATCGTCGCGCTCAACAGCAATTGGCTGAGCTCGGCCGCCGGCGCTTCGGCGCGCCGCGATTCGATCATCCAGAGCTACTGGGAAGCGCTGGGGCGAGCGCCGATCGAGCAGGAAATCCAGCAATGGATGAGCGCCAACGTGGTCGCCTACCACGCGGTGATGACCACCCACCTCAACTGGCTGGGCACCAGCGCCGGCCAGAGCGAGCGCGAAGCGGCCATCGTGCGCTCGATCCAGAACGTGCTGGGCTATACGCCGACCGCGCAGGAAGTGGCGGGCTGGATGGCCGGCCCGCCGGTCACCTACCAGGCCTTGATCGAGCAGCACCGCAACTGGGCCGACTACCACCAGCCCTGATCTTCGCAGGCTCCGGCCCTCGCCGGTCCGGTGCCCTGGGCTCGCGGGTCCCGCCCGGTGCGGGACCCTGCCTCCTGGCCCCGCCGAGGCTGGGCGAGGTACGCGCCCAGACTGCCACACCGGCCCCGCCGGCGGCGCAGGAGCGTCGCCGGCGGTAAGCAGCCGAGGTCGGTCGCGGCATCGCCGCTTGCTCGCCGCGGCGCCTGCGGGCATTCGTTTGCACGGGCCGGGCGGCGCTGGCCGCAACGCTGTGCCCGCGGCCGGAGTCAGCCGCTGCGCCCACTCTCCAGCGCGGCCCGCAAGGGTTCGATATAGGTGCGGCTGGCGCGCACCGGCGTGCCGTCGCGCAGGCGCAGCAGGGCGTCGCGGTTGGCCAGCGGTTGCAGGTCGGCCACGCAGTCGATGCGCACGATGGTGGAGCGATGCACGCGCACGAACCGCGCCGGGTCCAGCCGCGCCGACAGCCGCTGCAGGGATTCGCGCAGCAAGTGCGAGCGGCCATCGACGTGCAGCACCGCGTAATCGCCGTCGGCCTGGATCCACTCTACCTGTCCGGCCTCGACATAGACCAGGCGGCGGCCGACCCGGACCACGAAACGTTCGGCCTGCGGCTGCGGCTGCGCCGGCCCGGTCGCGGCCGGGCGGCGGTAGGACAAGGCCTGGCGCGCACGTTCCAGCGCTTCGGCGAAGCGGTCGTCGTCGATGGGCTTGAGCAGGTAGTCCAGCGCCTGCAACTCGAAGGCGCGCACGGCGTAGCGGTCGTAGGCGGTGAGCAGGATCGCCAGCGGCCGCCGCTCAGGAGGCAGGCTGGCCAGCACGTCGAGCCCGCCCAGGCCCGGCATCTGCACGTCCAGGAACACCAAGTCCGGCGCCAACGCAGCCAAGCCAGCGGCTGCGGCCGTGCCATCGCCGAACTCGGCCACCACCTCGGTGTCGGGCTGCTCGCGCAGGCGCGCGATCACGCCAGCGCGCGCCAGTGGCTCGTCGTCGACCACGGCCACGCGGATCATGCGGCCTGCTCCACCGCGGCGGCGGCCGCTGCCGCGTGTTCGCGGTAGGGCAGCTCGATCCGCACCCGGTAGCCGCCGTCCTCGCGCGGCTCGGCCTGGAACCGGTGCGCCTGCGGATACAGCGTGGCCAGCCGCTCGCCGATATTGCGCAGCCCCAGCGCGGTCGAAGCGCCGGTGAGGCCGGCGGCCGCGGCCTCCCCGGCCTCCGGGCCGTCGTTGTCCAGTTCGATGCACAGACGCTCGCCGTCGCGCTGCACCGTCACCTCCAGGCGCCCGGGCCGGCTGCGCGGGGCGATGCCGTGGCGGATCGCGTTCTCCACCAGCGGCTGCAACAGCAGGTGCGGCACCTGCGCGCGCAGCGCCTCCGGCCCGATCCGCCACTGCAGGCGCAGCCGCTCGCCCAGGCGCGCGCGCTCGATGTCCAGGTAGACCTCGGTCAGCGCCAGTTCCTCGCTGAAGGCGACCTCGTGCGCGGGCGGCGATTCCAGGGTGGCGCGCAGGAACTCGCCCAGCCGCGCGATCATCTGCCGCGCCTGCCGGTCGCGGCCGTCGGCGACCAGGGCCGAGATCGCGTTGAGGGTGTTGAACAGGAAGTGCGGATGCAGTTGGTAGCGCAGCGCGCGCAGTTCGGCGTCGCGCGCCAGCGCCAGGGCCGAAGCGGTGCGCGCCTGTTCGTCGCGCAACTGGCCGTAGTGGATCAGCACCGCGTGCAAGGCGCAGAACGCGAGCAGGGCCAGCCAGCAGCTGTCCACGCCTTGCACCCACTGGCTCAGCTCCCACTCGGGCCAGCGGCCGCCGCGCGCCAGCGACAGCGCCGCGCCGGCCAGGTTGTTGAGCACCGACAGACCGTAGGTCAGCGCGGTCAGCGCCGCCACCGCCAGCCACCACGGTGCGCGGCGGCGCCACAGGGCGCGCTGCAGCGCGGCCACCGGCACGGCCCAGAGCATGAACAAGGCCAGGTACAAGAAGCGATAGGTCGGGCTGAGGCCGCGGCTGAGCTCGGGCAGGGCCAATATCGCAAGGCAGGCGCCGACCGGAAGACAGGCCAGCAGCGACAGCCAGAACGGCGGCAGCGAACGGGCGGGATCGACGGCAGACATGCGGACTCCGGGCGTCGCGCGGGCCGGGGCGACGGAGCCGGATCGTAGCCGCGCGCGCGGGCGGCGACAACGGCCGGCGAAGCCGGGCCGGGCCTGTATTACCGACAGCGCGCCGGGCTCACGGCCGGCGCTCGATCGAATACACCAGCGAGGCGATCCGCCAGCCCTGCTCGGTCCGCAGCAACTGCCAGGACTCCTGCCCACCATGACTGCGGCGGTCATCGACCAGGAAGTCGTAGTCGAAATGCACGCTGGCGATCCAGCGGTCGGCGTGGATGCGCAGATTGGCGAACCGCTCCTCCTCGCGCCGTGGGCTGGCCGCGACCGACCGCGCGAATTCTTCGGCCGAACCCGGATGCAGTCGCGGCCGGCCTTGGGCATCGCCGGCGACGCTGAACCAGGAGCGATGGCCGGGCAGGAACAGCGCGCGCAGCGTGGCCTCGTCCTTGGCGATCACCGCGCTGCGGAAGCGCTCGACCACTTCGGCGACCTCGCGCTCGGATCGCGCATCGCTGGCGCTGGGCAGGCGTGCGGTGAGCACCGCCGTCGGCGCATCGGCACGCGGCCCGGGCCCGTCCGGAAGCGCAGCCCCCACGGTCCAGGGCAGCGCCGACCCGAGCGCGGCCAGGACCGCAGCGGTGCGGCGACAGGCGATGTAGGTCATGGCGGGGCGTCCCTGTTGTCGGAGAGGCCCGCATTGCAGCGCCGTGAACGCGGCGGCGCCAGGGGGCGCCGTCGCGGTTGCGGCAGGCCGTGGCCCGCCTGCGCCGAAGCGTTCGGCTGCCCGGCTGTGCGGAGGCGCGGGCTCAATCGTCGGCGACGCCGATGATGCGACCGCTGTCGGGATCGAGCTTGAGCGCCACGTCGCGCCCGCCCGGATCGTCGGCCTCGGCGTTCCACACGCCATCGCGGTACTTCACGTCGTGGATGTCGGTGTAGCCGGCCGCCGACAGGCGGGCGCGCACGTCGCGCTCGCTCAATCCGGCGACCTGTTCATTGGCGTAGATGCGGCCGTTGCGCGGGTCCAGCCGCACTTGCACCCGGTTGCCGTCGGCGCTGCGCGCATCGGCCTGCCAGACGCCATCGTCGAAGTCCACGTCGTTGACCTGGGTGTACCCGTGTTCGGCCAGGCGCTGCCGCACCTCGTGCTCGGTCAGGCCGGCGCGGTCCGGCGCGGGCTGGGCGGCGGCGCTGGAGACGACGGCGCTGGAGACGGCACCGCCGCACACGGCGGCGGCCAGGGCCAGGGCGAGCCAAAGCGGTTTCATGGCGATGCTCCCTTGGGTGGGGAGTCCCCGATTGTGTGCACGGGCCGGGAACCGCCGGTGAACGCGCACGCGTTCAGCTCTGCACCGCCGACGCGCGGCCGCTGAACGGCTCGCTCGCGACGCGTCCCGAACACCGGCTTTGCGCTTCGTTCACCGGTCTGCTCCACCGGTCGGCAACGGCGCCGGCGCGCACGCCAGCAACCGCGCCATGGCATACACTCGGGCGGCGCGCCCTGTGCGCGCCGCCCGCGGCGCGGGCGTCTTCGCAACGGATGTCCGACTACGCGAAAGGAGATTCGCATGACCCAGGCCCATCGCCCGCTTCACCGCCCTCTTCACGGCCCGCTCCATCGCCTGCCTCATCGCAGGGCCCACTGCCTGCTCGCACTGGCCGCGGCCCTGGCCGCCAGCGCCGGCGCACAGGCGCAAGAACCCGCCGCCGCGGCCGCCGCCGACTTCGGCCGCACCAAGGAAGCCGCCATCGAGGTGTGCAAGCCCGACGGCCAGCGCCGCTATCTGGCGCGCCTGGTCTGTCCCGACAGCAGCCACCCGCGCTTCGAGCGCCAAGGCAGTGTGGGCGAGCGCGTGGACGCGGCCGAAGACGAAGAGGTGGACCTGGAGGCGAAACTGGAAGCCATGAGCGGCTACAGCGCGCTCAAGCCTGGCCAGCGCGATTTCCACATGGTCGATCGCTATCTGGTGGACTGCAACGGCCAGCGCACCGCGCTGTACCTGGACATGTACCACTGCGACACGCCGGTGCCGCGCATCGCGCCGACCGGCTTCACCCTGATCGAGTGACCGGGCCGCGCGCAGGGCCGCACGGCCCTGCGCCGGCGAGTGCAGCGCCGCGACGGTGCCGCCGCGCCTGGCGCGCGCCCGCGGCATCGCGCGGCCGCGCTCGACTGCGGCTGCGGCCGCGCCACGCACTCGGCTCGCCGCGGCGCTCTGCCGGCGGTGCGTCGCCGCGCCCGCCGAGCGCGCAGCTCAGGGCCGCGGTTCCACCGGCCGATAACGCTTGTCCTCTCCGAACGGTTTGGACTTGGGATCGACATGGGCGCACAAACGCCCGCCGCACAGCACCACATCGGCCTGGTTGTAGGCGCGCAGCAGTTCGGCGCTGATCCGGTTCTTGTCGATGTCGGCGCGGTACTGCCACAGCAACCAACCGCCGCCGGCCAGCACCAGCAGCACGCTGGCCATGGCCGCGCCGACCACTTTCCACACCAGGTGCCGGTGCAGCGTCTCCATCCGCTTGAGCTGCGCGGCCAGCGCCTGCGAGCCGCTCTGCAACAGGCTGCCGGCTTGCTGCAGGCGCTTTTCGTAGGCGTCCACCGGTTGCTCCAGGCCGCTCTCCAGCTTGCCCATGACCGCACCGGGCAGGCTGCGCAGGCTGTCGTCGGCCGATTGCCGGACCACGCCCGGCACTTGCTGGGCCAGGTACTGCAACTGCTCGTAGACCTGGCGCTGCTGGCGCTCGATGTCCTGGCAACGCCGCTCGAACTGCTCCATCAGCACCGCGGTCTTGCTGATCAGCGCCATCAGCTCGTCTTGCTGCATCCCCTGCTCCCTGACTGTGCGGTCCCGGCCATCGCGGCCGTGCGTGGGGGTGTGCGGCGCGGTCGGCAACAGGCGCAAGCCGCCCAGCCCCAGCCATCGCCGGCTCGCAGCGCGCGCGCCGGCCGCTGCGATCCAGTCCGGCGCCTCCTCGTTGCGGACGGCCGCAGCCTGTGCGCTGCCGCCGAGGGCCGACGAAGCCCCGCCACCCCCGACACGGCGCCTCCGTCGCGAGCCTACCTCCGCGGCCACGACCGGACAATGACCGCCGCCACGGGCTGGCCAATCCGCTGGCCGGTCCGGCCATGGATCTCGCCGCGAATCCCGCTGTCCATTTCGCCGCCCCCTGCGCAAGGCCGGCCGTGCGTCCGGACGCGGCGCCTGCGCAGGCGCCGAGGGCGATTGGCCGGCGCCACTGCGCGCAGTCGCTTTACGCGCCCATCCGCCAGCCCGGTCTGCTCATTCCGGCTCCAGTCCCAGTGCGCGCAAGGCCTGCGCCATGCGCGCCTGCGCCTGTGCGTCCAGGCCGTACACCCGCACCACCATCGCGTGATGCCACGGATTGGCGTGGCCGTCGTCGAAATCGAACTCCAGCCGCGGACGCGCCGGCAGCGCCAGGGCATTGGCCGCAGCGGCGATGGCATCGCCGGCATCGTCGAAGTTGTCGCCGCCGAAGCGCTCGCGCACGAGCCGCAGCGGCAGGCGGTATTCGCTGGGCGCAGGCGGCCCGTGGCGGCTGCGATGTCTCACCGCCCGGCCTAGGGCTGTCCTGTCGCCGCGCGCACCCAATGGCCATCGCGATACCGCCACGACGAATCCAGTTTGCGGCAATTGCTGTAGATGCGGAACTCGCCCACCGGCTTGCCCTGGTCGAACCGGCCCTGCCATTCGGTGCAGTCCCTGGGGCCGGCCTCGCCGAAGAAGGTGTCGTAGGCCATGCCGCTGAACGGCCGGCCATCGGCGAGCTGGGCGCGGTCGGGCAATAGGTTGTCCTGTTGAGCGAAGTGCAGTTGCAATTGACCGGCGTGCATCGCCCCATCGCCGCAGCCCGCCAAACCCGCCAGGCCCAGCGCCAGCGCCGCCCGCCGCATCGAATCGCGCATCGTTGCTGCCTTTCCGCTCATCCACTGTCTCCACTGCGATCAGTCTGGTCTGGGTTCCGGGCCGGCGTCTGCAGCCGGTCGGGGCCTGGTTCTGTGGGCCTGGTTCTGTGGGCCGGGTTCTGTGGGCCTGGTTCTGGCCGACCCGGTAGTGGCGGGCTCGGCTCTGGAGGAACCCCGAACCGAACCGGCCGGCGGGCGTCTCTCGGCGGTTCAGTCCTCGTCCCGCGCCATCGCCACCAGCTTGGCCAGCGTATTCAAGTTGCGCGCCGTGCCAGCCTTGGCCGCCGGGATCGCGAGCCTGGAGTCGGCCATGCCCTCGCCGTAATGCACATAGATCTCGCGCTCGCCCAGCACGATCTCCTCGCCGTTGCGATGGCGCACGCTGTCCAGCGCATCGGCCGGCGGCGGCGCATCGAGGAAGATCACCGTGGCCCGGTTGGGCTGGGCCTGGGGAAAGGGTTGCGCATCCAGCGCGCGCGCCAGCTCATCGACGCTGCGTACCACCACCCCGACCGGTTTGCCGGCGTAAGCGGCCAGGCGCGCTTCCAGCGCCGCCTTGGCCTGCGCCGCGCTGCCGGCGCTGCGGAACACCACGTTGCCGCTGGCGATGTAAGTGCGCGCCTGCGACAGGCCGGCGTCCGCGCACATCGCGCGCAATTCGGCCATCGGCAGCTTGCCGGTGCCGCCGACGTTCACTGCGCGCAACAAGGCGATATAGGTCTGCATGGCCCCAGCATAGGGCAAGGCGAGCGCGCCGGGGCGGCCGGCATGGCCGATGGCGGCGGCGGACGGCCGCGCGCGTCGCAGTGCGGGCGGGGCCGCGATCGGGCGCGCGTCCCGGCAGCCGCGGCGCGGGCCGCGATCGCAGAGCACCCAAGGCTGCACCGCCCATTCGTCCTGAATATCGCGCTGCCGGCAACGCAGTGCGGTGCCAGGCGAACCCGCCCCGCCTGGCGCGGCACGACTCGATCGGGTCAGGGCCGGCACCGGCCCGCCGGCTCGACCGGTACATTCGCCCGGCCGGCCTCCCGGCGCCGGGCCTGACCCTCGCCTCAGTCCGCCCCGCAGGCCGCTGCTGCGGCCACGCGCTGGCGCGCATCCTGGCGCGCCCACAGATAGATCAACAGACCGCCCAGCGCCGTGATCGCACCGACCACGCCGGTCGAGGTCCAGCCATAGCCGGCGGTGATCGCCATGCCGCCCAGCCACGGCCCGAGCGCATTGGCCATGTTGAAGGCCGAGTGGTTGGACGCCGCCGCCAAGGTCTGCGCCTCGGCCGCCACGTCCATCAAATGCGCCTGCAACACCGTCGCCAGCGCGCCCATCGTGCCCACCGCCAGCACCGCCGGCAGCACCGTCCACAGCGAGCGCGCGGCCAGCGGGAACAGCAGCAGCACCAGCATCGACCACAGCAGGATCACCGCCGCGGCGCGGAACTGCAGCCGGTCGAACAGCCAGCCGCCGCCCAGCGTGCCGAGGATGCCGCCCAGGCCGAAGGCGACCAGGCCGAAGGGGATGAAGCGCTCCGACACGCCGGTCACGTGCACGAGCGTCGGCGCGAGGTAGCTGAAGACGCAGAACATGCCGGCGAAACCGATCGCGCCGATGGCCAGCGCCAGCCACACCGGCTTGCGGTTGAAATCGCGCAGCTCGCGCATCGCGTCCGGGCGCGGCGCGTTCATGCCGCGCGGCAGCGCCTGCGCGGTCATCGCCACCGTCGCCAGCGCGATCGCCGACACCAGCGCGAACGCCCAGCGCCAGCCGAACGCCTGGCCCAGCCAGGTCGCCAGCGGGTTGCCCACCAGCAGCGCCACCGACAAGCCCAGCATCACCCGCCCGACTGCGGCGCCGCGCTGCTCGGGCCGGCTGACCCGCGCCGCCACCAGCGCGGCGATGCCGAAATACGCGCCGTGCGGCAAGCCCGCGATGAAGCGCGCCAGCATCAGGCTGTAATAGCCCGGCGCCAACGCACTGGCGAGGTTGCCGACCGCATAAAAGCCCATCAAGGCCAGCAGCAGGCTGCGCCGCGACATCCGCGCACCGAGCAGGGCCAGCGCCGGCGCCCCGACCACCACGCCCAGCGCATAGGCGCTGATGACATGGCCGACCTGCGGCTCGTTCACGCCCATGGCCGCGGCGATCTCGCGGATCAGGCCCATGACCACGAACTCGCTGGTGCCGATGGCGAAGCCGCCCATCGCCAGGGCCAACAGGATCAGGGCGATGCGGCCCGCCGACAGCGCCGGCGGCGCGGGCGGGGACGGCGGCAGCGCCGGCGCGACGGGGCCGGCAGCGGAGGGGGACGGGCTCATCCGGGCATTATTGTGCATCGCAACATGAAGCGCCATGGCGACGGCGGCGCTTCAGTGTTGCATCGTCCGGCCTGATGGCGCCCCGGTCCGTAGAGCGCGGGGCGATTCTGTCCGCGCCCCCGGCACGCCCCGTGCCGACCTCCCGTCCGATCCCCGAGCCTGGCAAGACGAGCGCACAACCCGCAGCGTTCCCTGCCTCGCCGGAGGGGCGGCGGACCGCAGCGCCCCGCTCAGTCCGCCGCCGCCCCAGGGAAACGAGCCTGATAGCGGTAGCGGAACTTCTCCACCCCGCCCGCCGAACACTGCACCTCGACCTGCAGCGCCGGCGCGCCCGCCGGCTTGGGCTGGTACAAGAGGTATTGCGGGTTGGAGAAATGCCCATCGCCGCCGTCCAGGTCCAGGCTATAGCGCTGCACCGAACCGGTGTCGCCGGTGCCGCGCGGGTCGCCGACCTGGACCGGCTCGGAGGTGCGCTGGATGCAGTGCAACTGCGCCCCCTTGGCGCCGCCGCGGTAGTCGAATTCGTAGCCGAACCAAGTACAAGGGCGGGGCGTGCCCGAGTAGACACAACGCCCCTCGCCGGTGACCGGAACGACATCGGTCTGCCGGCAGACCCGGGCCGTGCCATCGCCATCGAAGCAGACCAGGCCGAAGCGGAAGTTCTCGATCTCCAGCGCCGAGGCCGGCGCGGCGGCGCACAGCATCGGCAAGGCCAGCACGGCCACAGCGGCGTATCGCATCGGTACGACTCCTGTCAGTGCGCAAGCATCCCTGCGGCTTGCCGTACGCACAGCCTAACCCAATCGCCACGGTCGGCGACATGCCAAGGCCGAGGGGATTACGGGCAAGTTTGCAGAGGGATGCGATCGATCAGGACCGACCGCCCGCACCGAGCGCGGCGCACCACCACTGCCAGAGTGGCGGCGCCTACCAGACCAGATCGTCGGGCACCTGGAAGCGCGCGTAGAACGCCTCGTCCTCGCTGGCCTCGGCCGCCGGCGCCGGCGTGGCCGCCGCGTGATCGAGCACGATCGCGCCGGGGTCGCGCTCGCGCACCTTCTCGGCCGCCGCGCGCGGCAGCAGCGCATAGTCCTCGCCGTCGCGCACGACCACCAGGGCGCCGCTGGCCAATTGCGCGCGCTGCGCCGCCTGCACCCACAACTGCTTGATCGCCGCGCCATCGACGAAGCGATAAGCGATCTCGCCCTCGTGCTTGACCCGCTGGGTGTCGACGATCTGCCGCACCTGCGCGCGCAACTCGTGCGCGCGCGCCTGCGCATTGCGCTCGGCGGCCAGGGCACGGTCGCGCTCGGCGCGTTCGGCGCGCAGGCGGTCGGCATCGACCCGATCCTCCTGCACAGGCGGCGGGGCCTTGCCTTGGCGTTGCTTGGCCTGCTCGCGCGCCACCTGGGCGACCTGGGATTTCTTGACCAGCCCGGCCTTGAGCAATTGGTCCTGCAGTGGATTTCGCATCGCCGCAGTCTAGTACGGACCGTCGCGGCGCGGAAAGCGCGGGCCGGCGCGGCGCGCGCGCGCAGCAGGTAGAGTAGGCGCGCCGGGCCGACGCCGGCCCGGCCGCATCGCAAGGACTCGCAACAGGACCGCTCATGAAGACCCGCAACCGCATCGCCCCCTCGGCCGCGCTCGCCGCTGCCCTGGCCCTGCTCCTGGCCGCCCAGGCCCACGCCCAGAGCCCCGGCGCGCCGGCGCACAAAGCACAGGCCGCCCAGCCCCGGCCCGCCGACGCCGGCGCCCCCGCGGCCTCCGGCCTCGTCGAAAAAACGCCCGCACCGTGGAGCGTGCGCCCGCTGCCGGCCAAGGCCGTGCCGGCGGTGTACCTGAGCGAGTGGAAGAAGGCCGCCAACCGCAAGACCTGCGCACCGCTGGCGCTGCAGGGCGTGGAAAAGCAGCTCGGCGCCAAGGTCCGCCGCGCCGATTTCTCCGGCGGCTGGGCCGTCGCCTACGACCTGCCCGGCCGGCGCAGCGCCTACGGCATCGCCGGCAGCGGCTCCTCCGCGCGCGACGGCGGCACCCGCTACACCTTCCCGCGCACCATCACCTGGGCCGACGGCAGCTACGCCAACTACGGCCTCAAGGGCGGCACCGGCCCGGGCTACCTGGCCTACATGGTGGTCGAAGGCCAGGACTGCCTCTACAACGTCTGGGCCGACCACGAGGAAGAGCTGGAGCTGCTGCTGACCACCCTGCGCCGGATCAAGACCCCGGGCAAGTGAGTCCGGCGCGCGCCGCGGCCCCTCGCCGCGGCGCGCCGCCACGCTGAACCTGGCCGGCGGCCCGATCGAGAACGCCGATGCGCTCTACGATCTGGCAGTGACATACGGCGCCCCGCGCGATGTCCTGATGCAGCAACGCCAGGCGCACATCCGCGAGGTACTGCGGCGCAGCGCCGGCAAGCCGCCCGCGGAGACCCGCCAGGCCTGCGCGATCTGCCGGCCGCCCGGCGCCTGACCGGGACCGCTCGGCCCCGCCGCGCCCCGCGCCGCAAGCCGGCGCACCACGGCCTCAAGCGGCGAACTTCGCCGCGATCGCCGCGCGCAGTTCCGGCCGCTCCGGCAAGCGCAGCCCGAACACCTCGACCAGCACCGCCATCACCTCATCCGCATCGGCCAATTCGCGCCGCTGGCTGGGCGCGCCGACGCGGTGCAGCGCATACCGGGTGTTGCTCAAGGTATGCCGCACACCCTCGCCCATGCGCGCGCAGAACAACTGCCCGCGGAACGGCGAGGTCGGATGCGTGGACACGAACCAGTTGCCGACCACATGGTCGATCTCGACCTGCTCCTGCAAATCGAACAAATACAGCGGCCGCCACTCCCCGCCCACCTGCGCACTGAGCAGATAACCGTCCTCGCGCAGGTCGAGCCGATACGGCTCGTGCCCGGTGGCCTGCGGCCCGCGCTGGTCCAGGCGCAACGGCGCGGTCGGCACCATGCCGCCGAAACCGACATCGACCAGATACTCAGCCCCCTCCAGCTCGACCAGGATCACCAGATGCGTGCGCGCCCGCTGCTCGCCCTCGGCCGCATCCATCAGCACCCGGCCGGCCACCGTGCGCACGCGGAAACCGAGCTGCGACAGCAGCGCGGCGAACACGCGATTGAGCTCATAGCAATAGCCGCCGCGGCCATCCTGCAACAGCTTGCGCTCCAACGCCGGCAGGTCCAGCGGCACCGCATCGCCGAGCAAGGTGGACAGGGTCTCGAAGCTGAAAGCCGCGGTGTGGCGCGCCTGCAACAGACGCAGGCTGTCCAGCGTGGGCGGCGGCGGCGCATCCAGGCCGAGGCGGGCGAGATAGCGCGGCAGATCGGACAGGGGGGCGAAGGAGCGTGCGGCCATGGCTAAGGCGACTGCGTGGGGAGGGGAGAGCGCAGAGTAGGACCTCAAGCTTGATCGAGGTCAAAGCCTGGACGCGGCAAGCTGCGTTGCGCTCATGCGACCCGCGACCGGGCACGCCGACCGCAGGAAACCTTGAATAAGCGCGTCAGTTATTAAACTTTTTTGACAAAACATTTAATAGCAGCCAGGCTTAGTGAACTTTCCTGCGCCCGGAGCCGCCGGTATGCGACGCGAGGACCTCAGCGAAGACCGCCGGGGGTATCTGGTGCCCTGCGACGGCGCCCCCCACGTGTTCGCCCTGGTCGCACCGCCCACACCTGCGCGCCTGCCCGACGGCGCGCAGGTGGAGCCCGATCTGGCGCGCGCGCGCGAAGCCCTGCAACGCCTGACCACGGCCACTGCGCTGCTGCCCAACCTCGACATGGTCGCCCGCACCCTGGCGCGGCGCGAAGCCGTGCAAAGCTCGCAGATCGAAGGCACGCGCACGCGCCTGGACGAACTGCTGGAATACGAAGCCACCCAAGGCGCCGACGGCGCGCCCGCCGACGCGCTGGTGACCGAACGCTACGTGCAAGCGCTCGACCATGGCCTGGCCCGCCTGCGCGAAACCGGCGACCGCACCGCCCTCGACAACACCCTGCTCCGGCAGATGCACGCCATCCTGCTGCAAGACGGCCCGCCCCGCGCCTGCCCCGGCCGCTATCGCCAGGAGCAAGCCTGGATCGGCGCGGGTCGCATCGAAGACGCCGTGTTCGTACCCGCCCCGCCGCGCTTCATCGCCGGACGCATGGACGAACTGGAACGCACGATGCTCCAGTACGCGCCCGCCGAGGACGCGCACTGGGAACTGGACATCGTCGCGCAAATGGCCATCGCCCACGCCCAATTCGAAACCATCCACCCCTTCGCCGACGGCAACGGCCGCGTCGGCCGCCTGCTGCTGCCGCTGATGCTGGCCGCCAGCGGCTACCCGCCGCTGTACCTGTCCGGCGTGCTGCACCGCCACCGCCGCGCCTACTACGACGCGCTGGCTGCGGTGCAACTGCGCGGCGACTGGCGGCCGTGGGTGGCGCTGCTGTGCCGCGCCGTGGTCGAAGCCTGCGACGCATCGGTGGCCATCGCCCGCGATCTCAACGCCCTGCACGACCGCTGGCTCGCCGAACTGTCGGACCTGCGCGCGCACGCCACCGCCCGCCGCCTGCCGACCTTCCTGCTCGGCCACCCGGTGGTCTCAGTCAACCAAGTCGCGCAAGCGCTCGACATCTCATTCCCGGCGGCCAACAAGGCCCTCAGCGTCCTGGTCGAGCGCGGCATGCTCATCGAGCCCAAGGCCAAGCGCAACCGCGTGTTCCATGCCGCCGAAATACTGCAACGGCTGGAGCAGGCCTGAGGTCGCCGCCGCTGCGCCGCACCGGAAGGCGGATACAACGCGCCGCCGCAAGCGACCGGATCGCAACGCGCCGTGCGCGAACAACGGGAATGGCCGCCAAGCAGCGCCGCAACCGCCGCGCACGCAGCCGCCCTCAAGGCGTGCGTTCAGCGCTCGGCAGGCTGCAGGTGACCAGATGCAGCTCGCACTGATCGGTGGAGCGCCGGCATTCGTAATGACCCGCCTCGGTGGCCTCGTCCACACTCGCGCCCACGCCGATCCCGAAGGACTCATAGCCCCACACCAGCGCCCCACAACCATCGCGCCACGCCTTCAGCCAGCGCCGGCAATCCGCCTCCGGCCCCGCGTCGGCCTGGCAGCGCTCCACCGCCACCCGTTCGGCGTCCTGGCGACTGGGCTGGTTCTCGGCCACCCCCACCTGACTGTTGCCGACGGCGATCGCGCCCCACAGCCCGCCCGCCGCCTCCGACGCAACGGCGGGCGGCGAGGCCGCGAACGCCCAGCCACTGACCGCGGCCAACGCCAGGCCGATCCATCCGGGGTGCATGTGCTGCCTCCTTGCTGGCGAGTCTGCGAATCCTTGCGATGCGCACACTATCGCGCGCCGCCGCACCGGCGCCAACCGCTGCTCATCCAAGCCGAAGCCCCGGCCCGGAGGGGAACAGGTGCCGCTTGATCTGGGCCAACACCGCACGCTGCTGGCGCTCCGACAGCAGGCCGAACGCCAGCACCCACTGGGCCAGCCCATCCGAGTCGGAGAACAAGTAGGCCAAGGGCACCCGCAGCTCCCGTTCGATCCGCTGCGCCGCCTCCAAGCACGGCGCTTCGCCCGGCTTGAGGTATCGCAGCAAACGGGCCTCGCCCAATGAAGTCTTCGACCTCGCCGCCATCCCACGCTCCTGTCCCTGGAAGCCGCCGTGTCCGGATCGGACACGCACTTACTTTCCAATATGGAATGAAAAGAGTCAACCGATTTGGAAAGGAAAGACCTTGCCGATTTGGTCAGACTTCGACCATGGACACATTCGGCTCAAGATTGCGCGGCCTGCGGGAAGCCCGCGGTTGGTCGCAGGAAAAGCTTGGCTTCGAGCTCGAAGTCACCGGCGCCACGGTGTCCAAGTGGGAAACCGGCCGAGCGGAGCCCAACCTGCGCCACCTGGAACTCTTCCTGCAGGTGTTCGCCCCGGACAACCTGTCGCTGGACTGGCTGGTGGCCGGCGCTCCATCCGGCCATCGCCCCGATAAGCCCCGCAAGCCCATCGACCCCTCGCCGCGCGCCGCCGACACCCAGGACGAGCAAGCCCTGCTGGCCCGCTACCGGCGGCTTCCGACCAAGAAGCGGAAGATGCTGCTCGGGTTGCTGGAAGACCAATAGCAAGCCCGAGAAACTTTAAGGTTATGGCCACCACGATCGGACTTCCTTTTGAGATCGGCGCGCTCTATCACCGCAAGAGCGACATTCATGCCCTCCTAGGCGGACAGCAGCAGGGAGGCATTTCCACGCCCAAAGATCACCCGGTGATCATTGCGTTCACCGGCGAGGCCGGAAAGTCCCATGGTTACGACGACTTCTGGGACGATGATCGCGTGTTCCACTATTTCGGTGAAGGCCAAAACGGCGACATGCAGTACACCGGCGGCAACCGCGCCATTGAAAACCATCTTCAAGACAACAAGCGGCTCATCCTTTTTCAGATGATGGGGCGCGGCAAGCCATATCGCTACCTCGGCGAGTTCATCAAGAAATCGTCTTATCGCCGCCCCAATACACCATCCACTAGCGGCGCTCTACGCAGCGCAATTGTTTTCCGCCTCGTCCCGGTGAATGACGACGAGCTGTTTGTTGAGAGCAATCTATCGGACTCGCAGAATGCTCCACAAAGCCTTGCTAACACCGTTACCGACCGGGTGGTACAAGCTCGCATCAAGCAGTCTTTATTTCGCCGACGACTATTAGGCGTGGAGAAGCAATGCCGACTGACCGGCATCCAAGACCTTCGTTTCCTCCGTGCCAGCCATATTAAGCCTTGGGCGTCATGCACCAACGGCGACGAGCGAACGGACGGGAACAATGGCGTGCTGTTGACACCTCACGCCGACCTTCTTTTTGACCGAGGCTGGATCAGCTTCGAAGACTCAGGCCAATTAGTGGTGGCTCGTGAGCTACCTACCGAAGTTAGAAGCCGACTGGGGCTTAACCTCAAACCAGGGCGAAACTGTGGCGGCTTCAACTCGCAGCAAGCCACCTATTTGGAGTATCACCGTAGCCACGTGTTTGAGCAGCGCAATCAGTCGGTCGATGCGCTTTGGGTTGACCTCAATGGGAGCCCGCAGGGGAGAGAGAGCGAGTAGCCTCACATGCAGCACCCAGATCGATTACAGCGGAAAATGAAATGGGTGGTCGCTGAGCCCTAGCGCACTTTGTGATAGCCGTCACCCGAAAATCCACGGAATATTTTGACCAACGGCACCGCTTTTATTTGCCCGCCGCCCTAACTCGCTACTATCCTCGGTACTCCGCCGCAGCCGCGCCGGATCAAGGAAGCCCCGCAGCCCACCGCTGCACGCCAAGGAGATCGTCATGGCCACCGGTTCTTCGACCTCGCCCAGCCCCTCCCCCATCCGTATCGATGGCGCGGTGGTGCCGCCCGGCAGTCCGCCCGAAGACCGGTCCCGGAGCACCAGCGACGGCAAGGTCATCTCGTCCCAGGAGTTGTTCCGACAGGGCGATGTGGTCATCACCCGGGAACGCGTGGCGGGCGGCGACCAGTTCGCCGACCAGGTGGTGATCGGCACCGGGGCCGGCGACGACAACGTGCAGGTGTCGCAGCGGCGCGACGGCCAGCTCGATGTGCGGGTCAACGGCCAGGCCTTCCAGATCGCCCTGGCGCCGCACCAGAAGCTGGGCGTCCGCAGCGGCGACGGCAACGACATCGTCCAGGCCACCCCCAGCGTCCGCGTGGACATGGACATCCAGGCCGGCGACGGCGACGACCTGGTCCAGACCGGGCGCGGCAACGATCGCATCGACGGCGGCCGCGGCAACGACACCCTGCTCAGCGGCGCCGGCCGCGACGATGTGTTCGGCAACAGCGGCAACGACACCCTCGACGCCGGCGACGGCAACGACGTGGCCTACGGCGGCGACGGCAACGACACCCTGCGCGGCGGCCGGGGCCGGGACTATCTCGAAGGCGGCCGCGGCAACGACACCCTCGACGGCGGCCGGGGCAACGACATCCTCTCCGGCGGGCAAGGCGACGACACCCTGCGCGGCGACCGCGGCAACGACCGGATCTTCACCGGCGCCGGCGCGGACACCGTGCACAACAGCGGCGGCCGCGACACCGTCTACGGCCAGGCCGGCGAGGACAGCCTGACCCATGCGCGCGGCGCCCGCACCGATCACATCGAAGTCGACATGAGCGCCGCGGTGGGCGGCAGCATCCGGATCGCACCGGGCTCCTCCGATGCCTTCCGCCAGCGCACCGAAGCCGACCTGGACCTGCTCCGCGCCTCGCCGACCGGCCGCCAGGCGCTGGCCGAACAGGACCGCATCGCAGACCCCAGCACCGGCACAGGCCACGGCGTCACCCTGCATGAGTTGTCGAACGTCCTCAACGGCGAGGCCGGCCCGGTCCACCCCTTCGACTTCCTGCGCCAGGACACTACCGGCGCCGCGATCCCCGGCCGGGGCATGCCCGCCGACGTTCACTACAACCCCAGCTACCACAGCGAAGCCTTCCCCGTTCCCAGCGTGGTCCTGAAGCACGAGCTGGGCCATGCCTACAACATCACCAGCGGCACCGCGCAGGACGGCGTCTACTCCGGGCCCGGCCCTGACGGCGCCGCCGGCGTGGCCCGCGCCGAACGCCAAGCCGTGGGCCTGGAGAACGGCGGCCTGCCGTTCGACTTCGACCGCAACCCCAGCACGCCGCCGACCACCGCCAACCCCCGCCACCTGAGCGAGAACGGCCTGCGCGAAGAAATGGGGCTGCCGCGGCGCAACGACTACAACATCGATCTGCATAATCAGACCGTCCCCGGCAGCGCCTTCAGCGCATCGCCTGCGCCGTTGGACAAGCAACTCGACCAGTTGCTCCAGTCGCTCGGCTCCGGCGACCGCGCCGCCACCCGCGATGCCATGCAGGCCTTCACCGGCAACCCGATCGCCGAAGACTTTCGCCGCGAAACCACCCAAGCGGCCGATCGATTGCAGGATCAGCAGCGGGCGGCGCAACCCCAGCACCCCGAACCCGCCCAGGCCGACCCGGTGCAGGCGCTGAGCGGCCCGCGGCGCTAACCCAGCGCCGGCCCTTGGCCTGGCCCACACCGGCGCCCGCCAGACCATCCCACTTGCGCAGTCCCCTTGTTGAGAGATCGCTGATGTCCGCACCCACCCCTTTGTTGCTCGGCGCCGTCTTGGCGATCGCCGCCAGCGCCGGCTGCGTGCACGGCACGCCCAACCCTGCCCGAGAATCCCGCATGGACACCCCCGCCAC
>CBIFVU010000026.1:0-28171 GCA_966185905.1 uncultured Lysobacter sp. | reverse complement strand
TCGCGCGGGTGCAGGAACAGCCAGGCCGCGGCGACCACCATCGGCACGTAGTCGCGGGTCTCGGCGGGAAACTGGTTGTAGACCGACTCGTCCCAGAAGTTGCGCCCGCCGCTGGCGTTGTTGATGCGCAGCGCGCGGCCCTCGCCGCCGTTGTAGGCGGCCAGCGACATCTCGATGCTGTTGTTGAGCTGGCCCAGGCGCTCGTTGAGGTACTCGGCCGCGGCCTGGGAGGCCGCGCGCGGGTCGTAGCGGGTATCGAAGCCACTGCCGTCGTCGCCCAGGCCGAAACGCTTGCCGGTGGCGAACATGAACTGCAGCGGGCCGGCGGCGCCGGCGCGCGAGGTCACGTGGACCTTGCCGTTGGATTCCTTGGCCATGATGCCGAACAGCAGCGCCTCGGGCAGGCCGGCGCGCTCGAACTGCGGCCACATCATCTGGCGCATGTACTGGTAGTTGTCGTAGCTCTGCATCAGCGAGGGGCGCAGATCGGTCAGCCAGCGCCGGATGCCGGCCTGCACCGCCGGGTTGTACTGCACCATCTTGACGAAACGCTGGCCGTCGTCGCTGAGCAGCGCGGCTGCGCGCGCGGCCTCGGGCACGTCGGCGGCCAGGCCGTCGCTGTCCATCGGCGCGATGTCCTCGCCCTCGTCTTCGGCCGAGGCCGAAGCGTCGGCGTTGGCCTTGAGCAGGCGCTTGTAGGCGGCCAGCATGGTGCTGGCCTGGCAGCCCTTCTGCTTCATGCAGGCCGCCATCACGTCCTCCATGTCCTCCAGCGCCGCGTCGCTGTCCTGGCGGCCGGTCGGATCGGCGTTGCGGATCTTGACCAGGGCCGACTGGTAGCGGGTCTCGGCCGACTGCATGCGTTGGGCCAGTGCGTCCACGGCGGCCTGGTCGCGCTTGGACAACGCAGCCGCGTCGAAGGAGAGGCAGCCCAGCGCGAGCGCGGCGGCGAGCGGCGCGAACGCGCCGAAAATGCGAACGGAGGCTTGCATGAGGCGTGCAGCAGGTCCAAACGGAACGGGGGGCCAGGGTAACGGCCGGAGTCTGCGGCGGGCAAGGACCGCAGCGCCCCGCAGGCCCCGTGCGGTCGGCGCCCGGGGCCGGGCGCGCGGTGGCGCCGGCGCCCAGCGCTCGCGGGAAGCGCCTGTAGGTCGGCGCCTGTAGGTGGGCGCCTGTAGATGGCCGCTTGTAGGGCCGGCGTCTGTAGGGCCGGCGTCTGTAGAATCGGCGCCTGCACTTCCCAAGGAACCGGACGCGGACATGGCTTCGACCCCTGGCACCCAGAACGACATCCTGATCGGCAAGGCCGTCACCACGCCCCAGAGCGGCCCGGTGTTCCTGCACACCAAGCTGGGCAACCGCCACGGCCTGGTCGCGGGCGCCACCGGCACCGGCAAGACCGTGACCCTGATGACCCTGGCCGAAGGCTTCTCGCGCCAGGGCGTGCCGGTGTTCCTGGCCGACGTCAAGGGCGACGTGGCCGGCCTGGCCCTGCCCGGTGCGGGCAACGACAAGCTGCAGGCGCGCCTGGGCGAAATCGGCATCGCCGACTGGGCGCCGCAGGCCAGCCCGGTGGTGTTCTGGGACCTGTTCGGCAAGCTCGGCCACCCGGTGCGCACCACCGTCAGCGAAATGGGCCCGACCCTGCTGGCGCGCATCCTGGAGCTCAACGACACCCAGTCCGGTGTGCTCGACATCGTGTTCAAGCTGGCCGACGACCGCGGCCTGCTGCTGCTCGACCTGGAGGACCTGCGCGCCCTGCTCGGCCTGGTCGCCGAGGAGCGCAAGGACATCTCCACCAGCTACGGCCTGGTCAGCACCCAGTCGGTCGGCGCGATCCAGCGCGCCCTGCTGCGGCTGGAGCAGGAAGGCGGCGATCACTTCTTCGGCGAACCGGCGCTGGAGCTGGCCGACCTGATGCGCACCGCCAGCGACGGCCGCGGCGTGGTCAACGTGCTCGCCGCCGATTCGCTGATCCTCAAGCCACGCCTGTATTCCAGCTTCCTGCTGTGGCTGCTGTCGGAACTGTTCGAGCAACTGCCCGAAGTCGGCGACCTGGACAAGCCCAAGCTGGTGTTCGTCTTCGACGAGGCCCACCTGTTGTTCGACGACGCGCCGGCGGCGCTGCAGCAGCGGGTCGAACAAGTGGTGCGGATCATCCGCTCCAAGGGCGTGGGCGTGTACTTCTGCTCGCAGTTCCCCGACGACATTCCCGACAACATCCTCGGCCAGCTCGGCAACCGCGTGCAGCACGCCCTGCGCGCGTTCACCCCGCGCGACCAGAAGGCGGTCAAGACCGCGGCGGAAACCTTCGTGCCCAATCCGGCGCTGAACGTGGCCGAGGCGATCTCCCAGCTCGGCACCGGCGAGGCGCTGGTGTCCACCCTGCAGGACAAGGGCGTGCCGATGCCGGTCGAGCGCACCCTGGTGGCGCCGCCGCGCTGCCGCATGGGCGCGATCACCGAAGCCGAGCGCGCGCAGGTGCGCGCCGGCAGCCCGATCGGGCTCAAGTACGACACCCAGGTCAATCGCGAATCGGCCGCGGAAATGCTGGCCCAGCGCGCGCAGGCCGCCACCGAGCAGGCCAAGGCGCCGCCGGCCAAGACCCGCGAACAGGACGACCAGGAAGAAGGCGGCTTCGGCCAGGCGGTCAAGGACGCGGTGTTCGGCACCAAGCGCCGCCAGGGCATGGTCGAGACCATGGCCAAGCAGACCGCGCGCACCGTCGGCAACCAGATCGGCCGGCAGATCCTGCGCGGGTTGCTGGGCGGCATCTTCGGCGGCAAACGCTGAAAGGCCGGAGCGAGCGCGGCGCGGCGAGGAGTGAGAAGAGGCTCGCTTTCGCCCGCCGATGGGTGCTCTAAGCTCGCTGCTCGCCCTCGGGCCCGCTTCTTGCAAGAATCCCGGAATTCTGTTCCCACTCCAGATACGTCCCCGCACAGGAGCCGCACGTGAACCATCGACTGCTCGCCCTCGCCTGCCTGGCCGCGCTCGCCGTGAGCGCCTGCAACAAGGGCGCCGATCCGGCCGCCGCACCCGCACCGCCCGAGCCCGCGGCGGACCCGTCCCAGGCGCCCAAGGCCGGCTTCGACCAGGCCGCCTTCGCCGGCATCTTCAGCGGCACCCTGCCCTGCGCCGATTGCAGCGGCATCGACACCAAGATCGAGCTCAAGGCCGACGGCAGCTACGCCATCGAGGAGCGCTACCAGGGCAAGAAGGACGGCGACTTCAACGGCGACGGCACCTGGACCGCGGAAGAGGACGGCAAGCGCCTGCGCCTGGACCCGAACAGCAAGAGCGACCAGGACCGCCTGTTCGAGGTGCTCAACCACGACGAGATCCGCCAGCTCGACACCGAGGGCAAGCCGATCCAGTCCGAACTGCCCTACAACCTCAAGCGCACCAGCGCCGCGTGAGGCACGCGCGATGGCACGTTGGCGCCCTCCCGCCGAACACGGCACGGCCCTGATCACGCGGGAGGGCCACACGCGCCTGAAGCACGAACTCGACGAACTCTGGCGGCGGCGCCGCCCCGAGGTGGTCAAGGCCCTGGCCGCCGCGGCGGCCGAGGGCGATCGCTCGGAAAACGCCGAGTACACCTACCGCAAGAAACAACTGGCCGAGATCGACCGGCGCGTGCGCTACCTGAGCAAGCGCCTGCCGCTGCTGCGGGTGGTGGAGAGCCAGCCCAGCGACCCGCAGTCGGTGTTCTTCGGCGCCTGGGTCGAGGTGGAGAACGCCGCCGACGGCCACAGCGCGCGCTACCGCATCGTCGGCCCGGACGAGACCGATGCGCGCCTGGGCCACATCAGCATCGATTCGCCGTTGGCCCGGGCCATGCTCAAGCGCCGTCTGGACGATGAATTCGACGCGGTGCTGCCGTCCGGCCCGGCCCGTTTCGCCATCGTGGACGTGCGCTACGGCGCGCCCTGGCCGGACTGAAGCCGCACCTGCGGAGGCGGTCGCCTCGCCCCTGTCCAACCGGTGCCGGCCTCGGGCCTGGGCCGAGCGGGCGCCGTCCGGTCCGGCAGGCGCCGGGCCTCCTCAGGCTCTATCGCAAGCGGCTCTATCGCGAGCGGCCCTATGCAAGCGGGCCCATCGCAAGCGCCCGCTGCGCAGGCCGGCCGCGCACCATCGGTTCGCGCCCGCTACGGCCGCGCGCGCAGGCCACCGAAGGCGTGCGCAGGCGCGCGGCACCACACCAGCACCGGACACCAGGCGCATACCCGCGGCAGTTCGCGATCCGCCGCCTGCGTCGGGCCTGCACGCCCGGCGTCGGTGCGCGCGCCGGTCGGGGCGCGCGCGACGGCAGCAGCCTCCATCGCCGCCGCAGGCGAGCGCGCTGGCAGCCGCGCCGACATCCGCGCGGGCCGGCGCGGCCCGGCCTGCGCCGCCGGCGCCTGCGCCGACCTGGTCACCGCTCAGCTCCGCCGCAGCCGGCGCAAGCCGAGGATCTGCAGTTCGGCGAACACCGCCACCACCGCCGCCTGCGCCAGCACATAGGCCAACCCCAGCGCATTGGGCGAGGCCAGCCCGGTCAGCAGCAGCCCCACCGAGGCCGCAACCCAGGCCAGGTTGACCGCGACCACCGCCCACACCCGCGCGGCCACCAGCGGACGGCGCGCCAGCACCCAGGCCAGGAACCCGACCCAGGCCAGCAATACCGCGCCGCTGCCGCGCAACAGCCCGGCATCCAGCGCCAGCCAGTGCGACAACGGCGCGGCCGCGGCCAGTTGCAATGCGCCGGCGGCGCCGGAAACCAGCGCGTCGATCCGCACTACGCGGGTCAAGAAAGAAGCAGGTGCGGCAGCAGCGACAATGGCCATGGTCGTGTCCTCTCGGCATCGTTGGGGTTCGGTCGGCATCACACTCCGGCGCGCGGGCCGGGTCGATTACCTGGCGGGTAATGCCGTCCCGCCCGCTGCCGGGCTAAGGTGGCGCCATGAACGACCGCCTCCCCGTAGGCGAGCTGCTGCGCCACTGGCGCCAGCGCCGCCGCCTGACCCAGTTGGATCTGGCCGGACTGGCCGAGATCTCCACCCGCCATGTCAGCTTCATCGAGACCGGCCGCTCGCTGCCCAGCCGGGCCATGCTGCTGCGCCTGGCCGACCGCCTGGAGGTGCCGCTGCGCGAGCGCAATGCGCTGATGACCGCCGCCGGGCTGGCGCCGATCTACGCCGAGCGCAGCCTGGAGGACCCGGCCATGCGCGAGGCCCAGGCCGCAGTCGAGCGGGTGCTGTATGCGCACGAACCGCACCCGGCCCTGGCGGTGGACCGGCACTGGAACCTGATCGCCCACAACCGCGCGCTGGCGGCCTTGCTGGTCGGCCTGCCCGAGCACTTGCTGGCGCGCCCGGCCAACGTACTGCGCGCCACCCTGCATCCCGACGGCATGGCCCCGCGCATCCTCAACCTGGGCCAGTGGCGCGCGCACATCCTCCATCGCCTGCGCCACCAGATCCAGGCCAGCGGCGATGCGGCGCTGGAAGCGCTGTACGAGGAACTGGCCGCCTACCCGGCGCCGCAGGACTTCGATCCCGCCGAGCTGACCGCCGCGGCGCTGGTGGCGGTGCCGTGCCGGATGCGCACCGAGTTCGGCGAGCTGTCCTTCATCAGCACCACCACCGTGTTCGGCACGCCGATGGACGTGACCCTGGCCGAACTGGCGATCGAATCCTTCTTCCCCGCCGACCCCGCCACCGCCGAGGCCATGCGCGCATTCGGCGCCAGCCTGGAGCCGATCGCGCCGGCAACGCACTGAGGCGCGCATGCCCTGGGACTTCGACCCCGACACCCGCGCGCGGCTGCTGCGCGACGGCTGGCGCCCGCAGCGCGCGATCGCGCTGGGGGCGATCGAACGCGCCTGGGCCGAAGACGGCTATCCGCCCGCGCCGGCCGCGGTCGCCGGCTTCGCCCGCGCCTTCGCCGGCCTGCGCCTGCGCACCGCCGATTGGCGCGGCGACGGCGAGGACGCCGCCGTGTTCGACCCGGTCCAGGCCTGCCGCAATTTCGACCCGGCCTGGGCCCGGGACTACCAGGCCGCCGCCGGCACCGTGCTGCTGCCGGTGGGCCAGGCCTTCTCCGCCCACCTGAGCGTGCTGGCCGGCGCCGACGGCGGCCTGTACGGCGGCTACGACGACAGCTTCTGGCGCCTGGGCGAGCGCATCGAACCGGCACTGGCGGCGCTCTACGCCGGCGGCCGCGGGCGCCTGCGACGCTTGCCGTTGGGCGCCTGAGCGGTCCGCGCAGCGACCGTTCGTCCGCTGGCCGGAAAAAATTTTACCTTTCGGTTGACAATCGCCCGATCCAGGCGGATATTCAACCTCATGGTTGACAATAACTCCGCACGACTCGACGCCCTGTTCCAGGCCCTGGCCGACCCGACCCGCCGGGCCATGCTCGGCCGCCTGGCCGAAGGCGAGCGCAACGTCGGCGAACTGGCCGAGCCCTTCGCCATGACCCTGGCTGCGGCCTCCAAGCACATCAAGGCGCTCGAACGCGCCGGACTGGTGCAGCGCGAAGTGCGCGGCCGCGTCCATGTCTGTCGCCTGGACGCGACGCCGCTGCACGGCGGCTACGAATGGCTGCGCCACTACCAGCGCTTCTGGAACCTGCGCCTGGACCGCCTGGACGCGCTGCTGCGCGGCGAAGACGCCGCCGCCGGCGAGCCCGGCGGGCGCGGGCCAAGCCCCGCACCGCCGCCCCTTCCCACGCCTGCTCCCGCGCCCGCGAAACGCCGGCGCCCGCCCCGGACTTGACCGGCCCGCACGCGACGCCCCTGCCCTCTACGCCCCGCACTCGCCGACTTCAGCGCCGCCGCCCGGCCGCGCTCTCTGTCCCGCCCTCGCGGCGCCGCCCGCGCCGCCCCTGCCCGAGGAATCCGCCATGCCCCTGTCCGCCAACGACGCCTTCGGCGTACTCACCGCCCCCGACACCGTGCGCATCGAACGCCTGCTGCCCGGCCCGATCGAACGGGTCTGGGCCTACCTCACCGAATCGGACAAGCGCGGCCGCTGGCTCGCCTCCGGCGCCATGGACCTGCGCGTCGGCGGCGCGGTGGAGTTGCGCTTCGACAACAGCCGCCTGACCCGCGACGACGATCCGCCGCCGCCCAAGTACGCCCGTCATGCCGAGCCCAGCAGCAACCGCGGCCACATCACCGCGATCGATCCGCCGCGGCTTTTGAGCTACACCTGGAACGACGCCGGCGACGGCGATTCGGAAGTGCGCTTCGAGTTGGAGCCGCAAGGCGACCAAGTGCGGCTGGTGGTCACCCATTTCCGCCTGGACAGCCGCGGCGGCCTGGTCAGCGTGTCCGGCGGCTGGCACGCCCACCTGGGCATCCTGTTGGCGCTGCTGAACGACCGCGAGCCGGAAGGCTTCTGGCGCAGCCACACCCGGTTGGAAGCCGAATACGAGCGGCGTATCCCGCCGCAGGCCTGAGCGCCGGCCGGCCAGCGGCAGGCCGGCATGGCCGGCGCTGCGCGCGGGCACTAAGCTGTGCCTCCTTGCCGCCGAGGTCCACGCATGCGCCCGATGTCCAGCCCGCCCCCTGCCCGCCTCGCCGCGGGCCTGATCGCCCTGTCCCTGGCCGTCCTCGCACTGGGCGCCTGCGATCGGCGCAGCGCGGCCGAACCCGAGCGCGCCGAGGCGCCAGCCAAAGCGCTCCATGGCCGCATCGCCCAGTTCCAGGCCATCGACCAGCAAGTCGGCACTGGCGCGGTGCTCCAGCCGGGCAACGAAGCCATCGTCCACTACACCGGGTGGTTCTATGACGACCGCGCCGCCGACCAACGCGGCAGCAAGTTCGACAGCTCCTACGACCATAACGGCCGGCCTTTCAGTTTCCTGGTCGGTGCCGGCCGGGTGATCCGCGGCTGGGACGAAGGCGTGGTCGGCATGCGCGTGGGCGGCAAGCGCCGCCTGATGGTCCCGCCGGAACTGGGCTATGGCGCCCAGGGCGCCGGCGGCGGCGTGATCCCGCCCGATGCCTCGCTGGTGTTCGAGGTGGAATTGCTCGGCGTGGAGCCGCGTTGAGCGCCCTCCCCCCTCGCAGCAGGAGCGGCGCGCGCTGCGAACACGAACCCGCGCTTCTCCAGTGGACGGTTCGGCGCTTGGCCGACTGATCCACGAGCCCGGCCTGGCAGGCGGCGTTGTCCCTGCGGCACGCGCTCGCAGCTTGCGCGCTCCTGCAATCCGGCAACGCGCCTCTCCGCAAGAGCGGCGCGCGCTGCGAACACGAACCCGCGCTTCTCCAGTGGACGGTTCGGCGCTTGGCCGACTGATCCACGAGCCCGGCCTGGCAGGCGGCGTTGTCCCTGCGGCGCACGCTTGCGGCTTGCGCGCTGCTGCAATCCGGCAACGCGCCTCTCCGCAAGAGCGGCGCGCGCCGTGGATGCGAACCCGCCTCTCCTCAGCGGACGGCCCGGCGCTTGGCCGATCGATCCACGAGCCCGGCCTGGCAGGCGGCGTTGTCCCTGCGGCACGCGCTCGCGGCTCGCGCCGCTCCTACAGCGGGCCGATGTGCGCCTGGGCGCAGGCGCGCGCGGCCCACTCGAACGAGCGCAGCCGCGCGGCGTGATCGAAGATGTTGGCGGTGAGCATCAACTCGTCCGGCCGGTGCCGCGCGAGGAAGGCGGCGATGCCTTCGGCCACCTCGGCCGGGTCGCCGACCACCGCGCAGGCCAGCGCCTGGGCCACGCCGGCCTTCTCCAGCGGTGTCCAATAGGCTTCGATGTCCTCGATCGGCGGCGGGATCAGCCCCGGCTGGCCGCGGCGCAGGTTGACGAAGGCCTGCTGCTGGGTGGTGAACAAGCGCCGCGCCTGGGCCGAATCCTCGGCCGCGACCACGTTCAGGGCCAGCATCGCATGCGGCCGGGACAGCCGCGCGGAGGGCTGGAAATCGCGCCGGTACAAGTGCAGCGCTTCGTCCATCGCATCGGGCGCGAAGTGCGAGGCGAAGGCGAACGGCAGCCCCATCGCCGCGGCCAGGCGCGCACTGAACAAGCTCGAACCCAGCAACCACACCGGCACGTCCAGGCCGGCGCCCGGCACCGCCCGCACCGCCTGGCCGGGCTGGGCCGGCTGGAAGTAGTGCAGCAGTTCGGCCACGTCCTGGGGGAAGCTGTCGGCGCCGTCGTAGTAGCGGCGCAGCGCGCGCGCAGTGGCCTGGTCGGTGCCGGGCGCGCGGCCCAGGCCCAGGTCGATGCGTCCGGGATGCAGGCTGGCCAGGGTGCCGAACTGCTCGGCCACCTGCAGCGGAGCGTGGTTGGGCAGCATGATCCCGCCGGCGCCCACGCGGATGCGCTCGGTGCCGCCGGCGATGTGGCCGATCAGGACCGCGGTCGCGGCGCTGGCGATGCCGGGCATGTTGTGGTGTTCGGCCAGCCAGTAGCGGGTATAGCCCAACGTTTCGGCGTGGCGCGCCAGGGCCAGGCTGTTGGCGAAGGCCTGGCGGGCATCGCTGCCTTCGGTGACGGGGGCGAGGTCGAGCAGGGAATAAGGCAGCATGCGGGCGGCCCGGGACAGGGAGTCCACCGATCTGGGGCCGAAGACGGCCGATTCCAGCGCCGCGGCGCGCGCCATTGGCGAATCCGCGGCGCCGCAGTGTCGCCGGCGCGGCCGCTTTGCCGATGCCGCCGGTTGGAGGCGCGCAGGCGGCGCTGCTGTAGCCTGCTCGGGTCGGCCGGGCTCTGCTCTTCGGCACGGCACGGTTCGACTCGACCCCGCTTGGTCGGGCTCGACGCGGCCCTGCTCTGATCGACTCTGATCGGCCCAGACCCGCCTGGGCAGGCTGGGACGCGCCCAGACCTGCCAGGCCCGCGCAGCCGACCGCGGCGCGCGGCTCAGAACAGATCGAACACCAGCCCCTCGCGCTCGTTGTCCCAGACCGTGCACACCACCCACCAGCGGCCCTGCTCGTGGCAGAGCTGGATGCTGTTGGCGCCGCGCTTGAGCAGCACCGGCGAGCCGGCCGCGGGGCGCGCGTCGTACTTGCTCCAGACATGCGCGATCTGGCCGAAGCGCTCGATCCGCCGGTCGGTCTCGACCTCGTGGAAATCGTGCGCGGCGAAGAACGGCGCGACATCGGCGATATAGGACTCCACATCGAACACCGCCGCCCGGGTCGAACCGTCGGCCTCCACCACCGTGCGCAGGCTCAGCGCGCGCGGATGCTGCAGGTAACGGAACCGGTCCCAATCGCGCGGCGCGCCGGCCGGTCCGGAAATGCAGGCGTACACGGCCTGCACCAGCCGGCCGATGTCCTGGGTGTCCTGCCACCACGGCGCTGCCGCTTGCTCGCTCATCGCCCTTGTCTCCTGTCTGCCCGCCCGCCGGGCCGTTTCACCAAGGCAGCGGCCAATCGGCCAGGGGCGCGACCAGGCAATACAGCGCGCCGCCCACCAACAGCCACATCGCCGACTTCAACACCAGGCCCACCACTTTGAACGCCAGGTACAGACAAGCCACCAGCACCAGGATCGCCACGATATCCATGCACAACGTCTCTCGCGCAAAACGCCGTCGAGCTTAAGCGGCGCGCGCGGCGCCACCAAGTGCCGCGCACGCCCGCGCCGCCGCCTCGCGCGCGTTCGCCCGGCGCACGCCCCACCGGCCGGCAGCGAACGATCGCGACCGATCCGACGAACGGCAGGAACGATTTCCTAACAACTTGGTCTAGGGTAGCGGTCCAGGCGCTGCGCTCGCGCGCGCCCGGCCCGGACGCCACGTCCGCCACGGAACCGGCCAGCCATGGATCGCTGGCCCGGCGCTCGCCACGCACCACGGATCGGAACCCTCGCAATGCAGACCCCCTCTTCGCCGTCGTCGCCGGCCGCTCCCACCGAGGCCGGCGACTCCGTCCGCGCGCCGGTCTGGACCCGCGGCCTGCGCGCCGTGTTCGGCCAGATCGATTGGGTGCCGCCGGCCTGGCTGGCCGCCCTGTGGACGCGGCTGCGCGCGCGCCCGCGCCTGTACCTGGGCAGCCTGCTCGCGGTGCTGGCGGTGGCCGCGCTCGGCTACTGGCTGGCCACCCGGCCCAAGCCGGTAGTGCCCGGCGCGCTGGAGACCGAGCTGCACGCGCCGGACCCGACCGACTACGAACGCACGCCGCCGCGCGTGGACAGCCTCAGGCTGAGCTTCTCCGACTCGGCCGCGCCCCTGGCCCAACTCGGCAACGCGCCGGTCGGGGTGAGCCTGCGGCCCGAACTCAAGGGCGCCTGGCAGTGGCAGGACGACAAGACCCTGGTCTTCACCCCCTCCGACGACTGGCCGGTGCAGACCGCCTACACCGTATCGCTGGACCCGCGCACCACCCTGGCGCCCAAAGTGCGGCTGCAGGAATACGAATACGAATTCGCCACCGCGCCGTTCAAGGCCGACATCGCCAGCAGCGAGTTCTACCAGGACCCGGCCGATCCGGCGCTCAAGAAGGCGGTGTTCGAGCTGTCCTTCTCCCATCCGGTGGACGAGGCCGAACTGCAGCGCCGCATCGCCCTGCGCCTGAGCGATGGCGCCGGCAGCTCGCGCGCGGCGCCCAAGTACACCGTCACCTACGACGAACGCCGGCTCAAGGCCTGGATCCACTCCGAGCCGCTGACCCTGCCGGAGAACGGCGGCACCGTCGCCCTGGACCTGGCCGCCGGCGTGCGCGCGCGCCGCGGCGGCGCCGGCAGCCCGGACAAGCTGGCCGCGACCGTGCGCTTGCCCTCGCTCTACAGCGTGGCCATCGAGCAGGCCAGCGCCGGGCTGGTGGAGAACGAACGCTTCGAGCCCGAGCAGGTGCTGGTGCTGGGCTTCAACAACGCCATGCGCGACACCGAGGTGGCCGGCGCGGTGCGCGCCTGGCTGCTGCCGGCCAAGGACCCGCGGCGGCCGGCCGCCGCGCAGAGCGGCCTGTACGCCTGGAGCCGCGATGAGGTCGATGAGGCGGTGCTCAAGCAGTCCACCCCGCTGCCGCTGAGCGCGCTGCCGACCGAACGCGAATATGTGGAGACCCACAGCTTCAGGTTCCAGGCGCCGCCGGGCCGGCGCATCTACCTGCGCGTGGCCAAGGGCCTGAAGGCCTTCGGCGGCTTCATGCTCGGCTCGCCCTATGCCAGCGTGCAGACCGTGCCCGACTACCCGCGCCTGCTGCGCTTCGTCGGCGAAGGCGCGCTGCTGTCGCTGCGCGGCGAGCGCCGGATCAGCCTGGTCTCGCGCAATGTCGCCGACGCCCGGCTGGAGATCGCGCGGGTGCTGCCCGAGCAGATCCAGCACCTGGCCTTCAACAACTCCGGCAGCTTCGCCCAGCCCAGCCTGTACAACATCGACGAAGACAGCCTGGTCGAGCGCATGGACAAGCGCCTGAAACTGCCGGCCTCCGACCCGGCCAAGGCGCATTACGAAGGCGTGGACCTGGGCGCTTACTTCGGCGGCAGCCGCCGCGGCGTGTTCTTGTTGAGCCTGCGCACGCTCGACCAGGATCAGGCCGGGGCCAGCGCCGAGGACGCCCTGGCGCAGGACCTGGGCCAGGAGCAGGACACGCGCCTGGTGGTGCTCACCGACCTGGGCATCGCGGTCAAGCAGGCCCTGGACGGCCGCCGCGACGTGTTCGTGCAGTCGCTGTCCAGCGGCGCGCCGGTGGCCGGCGCGCGGGTGCGCGCGGTGGCGCGCAACGGCCAGACCCTGGTGGAGGCCGACACCGACGCCAGCGGCCGCGCCCAGTTGCCCTCGCTCAAGGGCTTCGCCCGCGAGAAGCAGCCGGCGATGCTGACCGTGGCCCAGGGCGAGGACTATTCCTTCCTGCCGCTGGCCGACCACGAACGCAGCCTGGACTACTCGCGCTTCGACATCGGCGGCGAACCCAACGACCTGGAGGCCGGCGCGCTCAATGCCTTCCTGTTCTCCGACCGCGGCCTGTACCGGCCCGGCGAAACCCTGCGCGTGGGCATGATCGTGCGCGCGGCCGACTGGAAGCGGCCGCTGGCCGGCCTGCCGCTGGAATGGGAGATCACCGATCCGCGCGGCACCGTGGCCCGGCGCGAGCGGCTCAAGCTGGGCGAGGCCGGTTTCGAGAGCGCCAGCTTCGCCACCGCCGACAGCGCGCCCAGCGGCACTTGGCAGGTGCAGTTGTTCCTGCTCGGTCGCGACGACCAGCGCACCAGCATCGGCTCGACCTCGGTGCAGGTGCGCGAGTTCGCCCCGGACACGATGAAGGTCGGCGTGCGCCTGTCGGCCGACAACCCCGGCGGCTGGATCAAGCCCGAGCAACTCGCCGCCGTGGTCAGCGCCGAGAACCTGTTCGGCACCCCGGCGCAGCAGCGCCGGGTCGAGGGCACGATGGTGCTGCGGCCCTATTTCCCCAGCTTCCCGGCCTATCCCGGGTTCCAGTTCTTCGATCCCCAGCGCGCGCGCGAGGGCTACGACGAATCGCTCAGCGACCAGACCACCGACGCCCAGGGCCGGGCCGAGTTCAAGCTCGACCTGACCCGCTATGAGCGCGCCACCTACCAGCTCAGCTTTCTGGCGCGCGCGTTCGAGCCGGGCAGCGGCCGCAACGTCGCCGCCCAGGCCAGCGCGCTGGTCTCGCACAACGATTTCCTGGTCGGGCTCAAGGCCGCCGATGCGCTGGGCTATGTCCAGCGCGGCGCCAAGCGCAGCGTGCAAGTGCTGGCCATCGGCCAGGACGGCAAGCCCAAGGCGGTGCCGGGCCTGCGCGCGGTGGCGGTGGAGAAACGCTACGTCTCGGTGCTGACCAAGCAGGACTCCGGCCTGTACCGCTATGTCTCCCACGAGCGCCGCTACGACCTGGGCGAACGCCCGCTGGCCCTGGCCGGCGGCCGCCAGAGCCTGGCCCTGGCCACCGACAAGCCCGGCGATTTCGTGCTGGAAGTGCGCGACGGCGAAGGCAAGGTGCTCAACCAGATCGGCTACCAGGTGGCCGGCGCGGCCAACCTGTCGCGCTCGCTGGAGCGCAATGCCGAACTCGGCCTGAGCCTGTCCAAGCCCGGCTACAAGCCCGGCGAGACCATCGAGGTCAGCATCCGCGCGCCCTACGCCGGCAGCGGCCTGATCACCATCGAGCGCGACAAGGTCTACGCCCACGCCTGGTTCCGCGCCGACAGCACCGCCAGTGTGCAGAAGATCGTGCTGCCGGCCGATTTCGAGGGCAACGGCTACGTCAACGTGCAGTTCCTGCGCGATCCCAACTCCGACGAGATCTACATGAGCCCGCTGTCCTTCGGCGTGGCCCCGTTCTCGGTCGATCGCGGCGCGCGCACCCAGCCCTTGCAGCTCACCTTGCCCAAGACCACCAAGCCCGGCGCGCCGATGACCGCCACCGTCGCCACCGAGGGCAAGGCGCGGGTGGCGCTGTTCGCGGTGGACGAGGGCATCCTGCAGGTCGCGCGCTATCGCGTGGGCGAGCCGCTGGACCATTTCTTCCGCAAGAAGATGCTGCAGGTGCAGACCGCGCAGATCCTGGACCTGCTGCTGCCCGAGTTCAGCCGCCTCAACGCCAGCGCCGCGCCCGGCGGCGACGGCGAAGGCGGCATGGCCCGCCACCTCAATCCGTTCAAGCGCAAGTCCGAAGCGCCGGCGGTGTGGTGGTCGGGGCTGGTGGACATCGACGGCCGCCACGAGTTCCGCTTCACCCTGCCCGACCATTTCAACGGCCGGGTGCGGGTGGTGGCAGTGGCGGTGACGCCGCAGCGCATCGGCCTGGTCCAGGACGAGGCGGTGGTGCGCGGCGACTTCGTGCTCACCCCGACCCTGCCCACCCACGTCGCTCCCGGCGACGAGTTCGACTTGCCGGTGGGCGTGGCCAATACCATCGAAGGCGCGCGCCAGCCGGCCAAGGTTGCCGTCAGCCTGCAATTGCCGCCCGGCCTGAGCCTGGTCGGCCCGGCGCCGGCGCCGCTCAGCATCGCCCCGCGCAGCGAGGCCACGGTGCGCTTCCGCGTGCGCGCGGGCGAAGCCCTGGGCGCGCTGCCGGTCGGGGTGCAGGCGGTGTCGGGCGCCTACAGCGCGCGGCGCAAGGTCGAGCTGTCGCTGCGGCCGGCCGTGGTCGCGCGCCAGGAACTGCGCGCCGGCCGTGCCGACAAGCGCACCGTGTTGCAGCCGCTGCGTTCGATGTACGACCCGCGCGCCACCCGCCGGCTCTCGGCCTCGGTCTCGCCGCTGGTGGCCGTGGACGGGCTCAGCGCCTACCTGGGCGGCTATCCCTACCAGTGCAGCGAGCAATTGCTCAGCGGCGCGATCCCGGCCCTGGTGCTGGGCTCGCATCCGGAACTGGGCAAGCTCGTGGCCGCCGGCCAGGGCGACCCGCGCCAGAACGTCATCGACATGCTGCGCGCGCGCCAGAACAGCGAAGGCGGCATCGGCCTGTGGACGGCCACGCCGGACGCGGACGATTTCGTCACCGGCTATGCCGCGCTGTACCTGGTGGAGGCGCGCGAGCGCGGCCAGGCCGTGCCCGACGACCTGCTCAAGTCGCTCAACGGCTATCTGGAGCAACGCGCTGCCGACCGTTCCGGCAACGATCTGGCCAGCCTGCGCCACCGCGCCCTGGCGGTGTACCTGCTGGTGCGCCAGGGCCGCACCGCCAGCAACCTGCTCAGCGCGGTGCACGAGCAGATCCAGCGCGACCAGCCCAAGGCCTGGGAGAACGACGTCGCCGGCCTGCTGATCGCCTCCAGCTACCAGTTGCTGCAACAGGACAAACCGGCGCGCGCGCTGGCCGCGCAGGCCCTGCGCCGCGCTAATGCGGCCGCCCCGGCGACGCCGGCGGCGTATGCGCACTACTACGACGGCGGCATCGAACAGGCGTGGTCGGTGTACCTGCTCAATCGCCACTTCCGCAGTCTGGGCGCGCTCAAGGCCTCGGCGCTGGAGCGCCTGCTCGACCCGCTGCGCCGCGACAGCTACAACACCCTGTCCTCGGCGCTGACCGTGCTGGCCCTGGACGCCTACGCCTCGGCCCAGCCGCAGCAGCCGCTGCCGGCGATCGAAGCGGCCGGCAAGGACGGCAAGTCGCGGCGCATCGGCGCCGCCGCGGGCGTGGTCGCGCGCGGCGACTTCAACAGCGGCGACCTGCGCCTGTGGGTCGCGCCCGGCGGCGATGCGCCGGTCTGGTATCTGCTCAACCAGTCCGGCTACGACCGCGGCGCGCCCAAGGCGGTGCAGGACCAGGGCCTGGAAGTGGTGCGCGATTACCTCGACGACGCTGGCAAGCCGCTGAGCAGGATCCGCCAGGGCCAGGAAGTCACCGTGCGCCTGCGCCTGCGCGCGCTCGGCGCGGCGGTGCGCGAGCACATCGCCGTGGTCGACCTGCTGCCCGGCGGCTTCGAGCCGGTGATGCAGTACGCCGCCACCGACGCCGCAACCAGCGGCGGAGACGACGGCGAGCCGGCCGACAGCGACTGCGAGGACTGCGAAGACGACGGCGCCTCCGAAGACAGCGCCCCGGTCGCGCCGGCCCAGACCCTGGCCCTGCCCGGCTCGACCTTCCAGCCGCTGCACGCCGAGCAGCGCGAGGACCGGGTGATCCTTTACGGCAACGTCGGCGGCAGCGTCAGCGAATTCCGCTACCGCGTGCGCGCCAACAACAGCGGCAGCTTCACCGTGCCGCCGGCCTATGCCGAGTCGATGTACGAGCGCTCGGTGTATGCCCAGGGCGGCCCGGCCGGCCGCCTGCAGGTGACCGTGCCCACGCCATGAGCGCGGCCGGCGCCGATGCGGCCCGGCGCCGCCGCTGGCGGCGCGCGGGCTGGGTCTTGCTGGCGCTGGCGCTGGTCGCCGCGGCGTTGGCCGCGGTCCGGCTGTGGCCTCGTCCCGGCCTGGACGAGGCCGTGCCGCTGTCCACGGTGGTGCGCGACCGCGACGGCCGCCTGCTGCGCCTGGCCCTGGCCAGCGACCAGCGCTACCGGCTGTGGGTGCCGCTGCGCGAGATGCCGCCGCAACTGGTCGAAGCGGTGATGCTGCACGAGGATGCGTGGTTCCGCTGGCACCCCGGCTTCAACCCACTGAGCCTGCTGCGCGGAGCGTGGTCCACCTACGGCAGCGGCCAGGCCCGGGTCGGCGGATCGACCCTGACCATGCAACTGGCGCGGCTGCGCTGGCGCCTGCAGACCCGCGATGTGCGCGGCAAGCTGGTGCAGATCGCGCGCGCGGTGCAACTGGAGCTGTGCTACTCCAAGGACGAGATCCTGGAGGCCTACCTCAACCTGGCGCCCTACGGCGGCAATATCGAAGGCGTCGGCGCGGCCAGCCTGGTGTATTTCCGCAAACCGCCGCAACAGCTGACCCTGCCGGAAGCCCTCGCCCTGGCGGTGCTGCCGCAGGCGCCGTCGCGGCGCGGCCGGCTGGCCGCGCGCGAGGACGATGCCTTCTACATCGGCCGCGGCCTGGAGGCGGCGCGCGCGCGCCTGTACGCGCGCTGGCGCGAACGCCGCCCGCCCGATCCCGCCGCCGACGCACTGCTGCGCCTGCCGCTGCGCCTGCACAGTGCGCGCGAGCTGCCCTTCCGCGCGCCGCACCTGGTGGACCGGGTGCTGGCCGAACGCATCTGGCATCCGCCGGCCGGCCCGGAACTGCGCACCACCCTGGATTTGCGCCTGCAGCGGCTGCTGGAAGAACGCGTGCGCAACCACCTCCAGCGCGAGCGCAGCCGCGGCCTGCGCAACGCCGCGGCCCTGCTGGTGGACACCCGCGACATGGGCGTGCGCGCGCTGGTCGGCTCGGCCGACTACTTCGACGCTTCGCTGCACGGCCAGGTCGACGGCACCGGCGGCAAGCGTTCGCCCGGTTCCACCCTCAAGCCCTTCATCTACGCCCTCGCGCTGGACCAGGGCGTATTGCAGCCGGCCACGGTGCTACGCGACGTGCCCAGCGCCTTCGGCCCCTACACCCCGGAGAACTTCGACGGCCGTTTCATGGGCCCGGTGACGGCGACCGAAGCGCTGGTGCGCAGCCGCAACATCCCCGCGGTGCAGGTCGCCGCGCAACTGCGCGAACCGGGTTTCTACGAGTTCCTGCGCAGCGCCGGCGTGGCCGGGCTGGCCAGCCGCGAACACTACGGCCTGGCCCTGGTGCTGGGCGGCGGCGAGGTGACCATGCAGGAACTGGCGCGGATGTACGCCATGCTCGGCAACGACGGCCGCCTGCGCCCGCTGCGCTGGCGCCAGGACGACCCGCTGGGCGAAGGCGCGCGCTTGCTCAGCGCCGAGGCCGCCTTCATCACCCGCGACATGCTGCGCCAGAACCCGCGCCCCGACGCGGGCGCGCAATCGGCCTCCCGGCCGCTGCCGGTGGCGTGGAAGACCGGCACCTCCTGGGCCTTCCGCGACGCCTGGAGCGCAGGACTGGTGGGGCCTTACGTGCTGGTGGTGTGGCTGGGCAACTTCGACGGCTCCAGCAATCCGGCGCTGGTCGGCGTGGAAGCCGCCGCGCCGCTGTTCTTCGACATCGTCGACGGCCTGCGCGCAGCGCGCGTGGACCTGGCCGAACCGGTCCGGCAGTGGCCGCTGAACCTCAAGCGGGTGGAGATCTGCCGCGCCAGCGGCGACCTGCCCAACGCCTGGTGCCCGCAGCGCGGCACGACCTGGTTCATCCCCGGCAAATCGCCGATCAAGATCAGCACCGTGCACCGGGCCATCGCCATCGACAACGCCAGCGGCCGCCCTGCCTGCGGGCGCTTCGATCCTTCCCGCATGCACCGCCAGGTGTTTGAGTTCTGGCCCTCCGATCTGGCCCAGGTGTTCGCCCAGGCCGGCATCCCGCGCCGGCGCCCGCCGGCCGGGCACGACTGCGGCGGCGCCCAGGACTGGCTGGGCTCGGCCCCCAGCATCACCTCGCCCTACCGCGCCACGCGCTACACCATGCGGCTCTCGCATCCCGAGCAACTGGCCCTGAGCCTGTCGGCCACGGTCGATGCGGATGTCTCGCGCCTGTACTGGTTTGCGGGCGCCACCTTCATCGGCAGTGCAGCGCCTGGCGCCGCGCTGTCCTGGGTGCCCGACCGCACCGGCCGCTTCCGCCTGACCGCCACCGACGACCGCGGCCGCAGCGACGAGCGCGAGATCGAAGTGGCGGTAGTGCCCTGAACCCGGCCTCGGCCCCGGCCCGCAATGCTGCGCGTTGCGCATGACAAACCCGCGCGCAAGGCTTACGGTGTCGGCACCCTCCGTCTCGAACCACGCCATGCGCTTGCCGCGCCGTCGCCCTCGCCTTCGCATGCTCTGGCTCGCCGGTCTGCTGTCCGGCCCGGCAGCGGCACTGACCCCACCGCTGCCCCCCTACACCCTTGCCGACGACATCGAGCGAGCGCGCGGCTGCTGGATCGAACGGGTCGAACCGGACGGGCGCGCCACCCGTTTGCTGCGGCTGCTGCCCGAGCACGAGCGCCGCGACCGGCTGTCCGGCCAGGTCCAGCGCGCCGACGGCGACGACCCCGACCGCCGCCCTCGCCTGTGGTTCTCGCGCGACGGCGCCCAGGCCTGGATCGGCACCACCGCCCCGCGCGCCAGCGCCGAACCGCCGGCGCCGGCCTTCGTCCGAATCCCCGGCCCGTCCAGCCAGCCCCCGGCCGCACGCAGCGGCCTGTCGGCCTTCGACTACGCCGCCCCGGACGGCCGGCGGCGACTGCGCGTGGAATACAACGGCGAGAGCCTGCGCCTGAGCCGCACCGCCCTGGCCCCGGGCGGTCGCTGGCGCACGGCCGAGGTGCTGTTCGACGGGCAGCGCGACGGCTGCGATTGAGCTGCACGGCGAGGGCCGGCGCCGCTTGGCGCTCGCGGTATCGGTCCCCATCGACAGGCCGTCTACGCCAACCGGCCGTCCAGGCCGAGAGGCTCGCTCAGATCGGCACGGCCCCCTGGCTGCGCGGCTCGGCCAGGCCGCTGGACTGCGCCGGATCCGCGCTACACACGCTCCCAGAGGTTCCGCCTGCACCGGAGCCCGACTGCACCGGATTGCGACAACACGGGCCCCGACTGCACAGGGCCCGGACTGCGCGGCAACCGTGCTGAGGCAAAGCGGGCGTTCGCCTCAGCGCACGCATTGCTGTTCGCAGGGTTCGCCGTCGTTATCGCCGTCCATGGCGACGTCCGGGCAATGCCGCAGGAAATAACGCGCTTCCTCGCAGGAGCGCATCTGCGAACAGTGGGTGCGGCCGTCGCAGGAGAACATCGGCTGCGCCGGCGCCGCCGTGGCGCGCAGCGCTTGCGGCGCCGGCGCCGGCGCCGCATCCAGAGCGCGATCCACCTCGCGCTGGCCATGGGCTACCCAACCGATGGCGGCGGCGATCGCCAATCCTATCGCCACGACCGCGCTCCGGCCCGGACCGCGATCGCGATCGCGCCGCTCGCCCCGTCCCGTCGCGCGGCTGTGGACGGGGCCGCGCGCTGCGGGCGCGCCCCTGCGTTCGCCCGCGCGCCACACCTCCACTGCCGCGCGCCGGCCGTCGGGCTTGAGCTGCACCAGAAAGGAAACCGTCTCGCCCACCTGTGGGCGAGCACCGCGGGCGAAGGCGGAGACATGCACGAACACCTCGTCGCCAGCCTGGGCCGGGGCGATGAACCCGAACCCGCGCTGGTCGTCCCATTTGACCAAGGTTCCATGGCTTCTCATCCGCCCGCCTGCCCTGCCTGTGCCGGCCGCCAGCATCCCGCGGCGCCGGCCCGGCGGCAAGCCTGGCGCAAGGCGCGAGGCGCCGGGCGCCGGTCCGCTCCGGCGCGCTCCGGCGCACCGCCCCGGTGGCCTAGAATCGCCGCATGAAGATCACCCTGGACGAACTGCTCGCCTTCGCCACCGTGGTCGACAGCGGCTCGATCACCGCCGCGGCGCAAGCGCTGGGCCAGACCGTGTCCGGCGTCAGCCGCGCCCTGGGCCGGCTGGAGGACAAGCTCGGCACCACCCTGATGCGGCGGACCACCCGCCGCCTGGAGTTGACCGAAGAAGGCCAGGCCCTGCTGCTGCGCGCGCGCGCCATCCTGGCCTCGGTCGAGGACGCCGAAGAGCAGATGCTGCTGCGCCGGCAACAGCCGTCCGGGCGGCTGCGGGTCAACGCCGCTTCGCCGTTCATGCTGCATGTGCTGGTGCCGCTGGTCGGCGAGTTCCGCCGCCGCTATCCCCAGGTCGAGCTGGAGCTCAACACCAACGACCAGATCATCGACCTGCTCGAGCAGCGCACCGACATCGCCTTCCGCATCGGCCGCCTGGCCGACTCGACCCTGCACGCACGGCCGCTGCCGGGCAGCCGCCTGCGCATCCTCGCCAGCCCCGCCTACCTGGCCGCGCGCGGCACCCCGCGCGAGGTCGCCGAATTGTCCGCGCACACCCTGCTCGGTTTCGCTCCGACCGCCACCCTCAACCGCTGGCCGCTGCGCGACGCGCACGGCAACGAACTGGAGATCGCCGCGCAGTTGCACGCCTCCAGCGGCGAAACCCTGCGCCAACTGGCGCTGGCCGGCGAAGGCATCGTCTGCCTGTCGGACTTCATGACCCGCCGCGACCGCCACGCCGGCGCCCTGGTGCCGGTGCTGGCCGAGCAGACCCTGGACGTGCGCCAGGCGATCAACGCGGTGTATTACCGCAACACGGGACTGGCCGCGCGCATCGCCTGTTTCCTGGATTTCGTCGCCGAACGGCTGGCGCCGGGGGCCGGCGACAGCGCCTGGGAATGAAGGCAGGCGATGCGGATGCTGCAGGCGCGGCGGCCGCGCAGCCCGCGGCCGCGCGCAGCCCGTCCGCCGGCCCGCACAGGGTGGCCCGGCCGCAGGCGACAACAAGAGCGACAAAAGGAAGAAGGCCCTGCACCGCGTAGCGCCGCGATGCAGGGCCTGAAGTGACGGCGGCGGCTCCATGGGAGCCGTGCGCGCCACGAGTCGCCGCCGGCCCACTGGAGACAGACCGGCGTCTGGACTGGGCCCCCAGTCTTGCAGTCACAAACGAACCGGGCCGCCGTCCACCCTACCCCGGCGCATGGCGCGCCGACGGACGGTGCCCAGGCGGGCGCGGACGGTCGCTCAGTGCCCGGCCGGCGTGGCCGGCGCCTCCACCGGCGCCAGCCGCAGGTCCTGGAAGTCGAAGCTGAAGTCGGTCAGGGGCGAGACCGCTTCCATCCGCAGCTCCCGCACCTTGCCGTCCGGGCTCAGGGCGAAGCTGGCGAAGGCGTCGGCGTTGAGCCAGCGCTGGTCCCAGCGCACGATGAAGGTATCGTGCTGCCAGTGCTCCAGCCGCCCGACCAGGTCGGGGGTGCGGCCGAACCGCATGCGCAGTGCCTGGCCGCTGCGTTCGATGCGCACATCGCCGTACCACGGATCGCGGTAGGTGCCGGCGTAGCCGTCCAGCGGCAGCGACGGCCTGGACTTGGCGTCGCGCGCGGCTTCGTGCTTGGCCCAGTCCTGGTCGGCCTTGCCCTGGTTCTTGGCCAGGGCCGCGGCGTAGGCCGCGTTCCAGTCGGTCCTGGGCGCGTCCAGGTAAGCGTCCAGCGCGCGCAGCGTCACCGCCTGGAAGGCGCCGCCGAGTTCGGCGTTGGTCAGCACCACCACCCCCAGCTTCTGCTCCGGCACCAGGGTCACCCGCGAGACCATGCCCGGCCAGCCGCCGGTGTGCCAGACCAGCTTGCGGCCGCGATAATCGCTGAGCTGCCAGCCCTCGCCGTAGCCGGCGAAATTCGGCTTGGCCGGCGCCAGTTCCGGCACCACCGGCTCGGCGATCGGCATCGGCGTGACGATCGACCACATCGCCTGCTGGCGCTTGGCGCTGAACAAGCGCTGCTCCTGCCCGCCCTGGCGCGCGTACACGCCGCCGTCGAGCTGCACCCGCATCCACTTGCCCATGTCGTGCACGCTGGAATACAGGCCGCCGGCGCCGGCGACATTGGCCCAGGTCATGCGCGGAGCCACCTGCAAGGTCTTGAAGTCGGCCTTGGCGTGGCCGCTGGCGACCGCGTCGCCGGGGCGCAGCGCGTCGCTGTTGTAGCGCGTTTCCTGCATGCCCAGTGGCGCGAACACACGCTGCTCCAGGAACTGGCGGTAACTCTGCCCGCTGGCCTTCTCGATCACCAGTTGGGCCACGCCGTAGAGGATGTTGTCGTAGGCGTACTGGCCGCGGAAGCCGCCGCTGAGCGGCACATGGGCCAGGCGGCGGGCGACTTCTTCGTTGCTGTAGTCGGTGCCCGGCCAATACAGCAGATCGCCCGCGCCCAGGCCCAGGCCGCTGCGATGGGCGAGCAGGTCGCGCAGGCGCATTTCCTGGGTCACATAGGGATCGGCCATGCGGAACCACGGCAGGTGATCGATCACCCGGTCTTCGAGCTTGAGCTTGCCCTCGTCGGCCAGCATCGACAGCGCCGCGGCGGTGAAGGCCTTGGTGTTGGATGCGATGGCGAACAGCGTGTGGGCATCGACCGGCTCGGGCTTGCCGGACTCGCGCACCCCAAAGCCGCGTTCCAGCACCACCCGGCCGTCCTTGACGATGGCCACGGCGATGCCGGGCACGTCGAACTGGCGGCGCACGGCTTCGACATAGGCGTCGAAATCCTGCAGTTGCGCCGGCAGCGGCGCGGCCTCGGGCGCGGCGGCAGCGGGCGCGCTCGCGGGCGCCGGCTCGGCGGCCGCGGCGCTAGCGGCGCTGGCGCACAGCAACAACCCGGCGCCGCGCGCCTTCCAGTTATCGGTTCGCATCGTGTGGGACACCCCTGGGATGGAAACGGCCACTGTCGGTCATCGCCGCGCGCCGCGCCAGGGGCGCCGGCGCGGTCGGCTTTGCCGGGATGGCCGGAAGGGCGCGCGGACAGCCGCGGCGGGCGCGAGCGGCCGCTTTCGACCGCGCCGATGCCGGCACGGCCCGCTGCGGCGGCCGGCGCGGCGCGGGCCGGCGCAGCGGCCGGCGCGGCATAATGCACGCCCTTCCGTGCCGGCCCGCCCATGTCCGCCCTCCCTTCCAACCTGCCCGGCCTGGCCGTGATCGGCGGCGGTCCGGCCGGCCTGATGGCCGCCGAGAGCGCGCGCCGATTGGGCGTGGAAGTGGACTTGTTCGACGCCAAGGGCTCGGTCGGGCGCAAGTTCCTGATCGCCGGCAAGGGTGGGCTCAACCTCACCCACGGCGAGCCGCGGCCGGGCTTCGACGCCCGCTACGGCGAGCGCGCGGCCGAAGTCGGCCGCTGGCTGGACCGCTTCGACGCCCAAGCCCTGCGCGAGTGGGCGCGCGGCTTCGGCGTGGAGACCTACGTAGGCAGCTCGGGCCGGGTGTTCCCGCAGGACCGCAAGGCCGCGCCCTTGCTGCGCGGCTGGGTGCGGCGACTGCGCGAGGACGGGGTGCGCTTCCACGTCCAGCACCGTCTGCTCGGCCTGGACCCCGACGGCGGCCTGCGCCTGGCCACCCCTGAGGGCGAACAGCGCCTGCACGCGCGCGCCTGCGTGCTCGCCCTGGGCGGCGGCAGTTGGCCGCAACTGGGCTCGGACGGCGCCTGGGCTGGCTGGCTCGGCGCGGCCGGGCTGGACATCGCCCCGCTGCGCCCCTCCAACTGCGGCTTCGATGTCGGCTGGAGCGCGCATTTCGCCCAACGCCACGCCGGCGCGCCGCTCAAACCGGTGGTCGCGCACTGGCGCGACCGCGACGGCCGCGAGCAGGCCCTGCAAGGCGAATGCGTGGCCACCGCCACCGGCGTGGAAGGCAGCCTGGTGTACGCGCTCTCGGCGATGTTGCGCGAGGCCATCGACGCGCACGGCCACGCCGAACTGGCGCTGGATCTGGCCCCCGGGCGCGAACTGGAGCGCCTGCAGCGCGAGTTCGCGCGCCCGCGCGGCGGCCGCAGCATCGGCGAGCACCTGCGCCGGCAGACCGGCCTGGACGCGGCCAAGGCCGCGCTGGTGTTCGAGGTTCTGGGCAAGGACGGCCTGGGCGATGCGGCCACGGTGGCGCGCACGATCAAGCGGCTGCCGCTGCGGCTGCGCGCCGCGCGCCCCATCGCCGAGGCGATCAGCAGCGCCGGCGGGGTGCGCCTGGAGGCGCTGGATCGCCAACTCCGGGTCGCGGCCCCCTGGCCCGGCGCGCAGGCGCCGCTCGGCCCCGATCTCAACGCGCACTCCGGCGACGGCGCGGACGGCGGCCGCACAGGCCGCTCGCCGACGCAGCCGCCGCCGACCGAAGCGGCGCGAACGCCGGCGCTGTTCTGCGCCGGCGAAATGCTCGACTGGGAGGCGCCCACCGGCGGCTATCTGCTGACCGCCTGCTTCGCCAGCGGCCTGATCGCCGGACAAGCCGCGGCGCAGTGGCTGCTCGCACACGACGGCCACACCGCGGCCTGAGCCGGACAAGCCGGCGCAGGGGCGGCGTCGCGCCCGCGGGAAAAGAAGCTGGGAAGGCGGCGGTCGGATCGGTGGTGCCGGTTCGCGGCTTGCGCCGCTCCTACCGGGTCGCCGCACTTGCGCCCCGTCCCATAGGAGCGGCGCAAGCCGCGAACCACCCAGCGCGACTGCAAACTCGCCACGGCTGCGAACTGCCGTCGCGATCGCAGAACGCCGAACCGCCCCCGCGCCTGCACCCGCCGCAGCGGACCGCCCGGCGGCGCCAGGACTACGAAGCCGACTTCGCCGCCGGCGCCAGGAAGAACATCGAAGCGCACAAGCCGATGCCCTGCGCCGTCGCCGCCGGCAGGTCGGCGCCTTGCAGCGCGATCAGCTTGACTACCTCGCCGCCGGCCTCATCGACCTTGGCCAGGGCGATGTAGCCGGTGGGATTGCTGCCGCACAGCGCATTGGCCGGGGTCTCCTTGGGCGGGGTCTGCTCGATCACCCGGCGCAGCTCGATCGGCTGGCTCGCCTCGACCTGCATGGTCGCGCCATAGGTCTGGCCGGGCGAATACTGGTCGCCGCCGCGCACGATGGCGATGCGCTCGGTCTTGTACAGCGCGCCGTTCTCGCCTTCCAGTTCCAGGTCGTCGATGGTCAGCGCGCCGAGGGTCGCCTGGGCGACCGGGTTGCCGGGCTCGAAACGGCCCAGCGCGACCGGCGTGAGCATGGGCGGCGACGCGCGCGAGACCGGGTCGGCGTCCGGATCGGGCACCGCCTTGGGCGGCGGCGGCGGCGGCGCGGTGATCTCCGGCGGCGCCGCGGTGTTCACCGGGGCCGGCCGCTCGCAACCGGCCAGTGCCGCCATCGCCATGGCCAGGGCAGCCGGCCACAGGCATCGGTTCATCGCAATTCCTCGATTCAAAGTCCTCTCCTGCACAGTCTGGGCTCCGGGCCGACCGTCGGCCCGGTGTCCGCACCGCCGGGGAGGCCGGCGCGGGGGCGCCGGACGATGCGAAGGCGCAGCCTAACCGTTAACCCTGTCCAATCGGGTTAACGATTTGTAAGAAATGGCAAAAGGCGCCAATCAGGCCGCCGCATCGCGCAGCGGCTGCAACTGCGGGTCCAAGGCCACACGCTCGTCGAAGACGAAGCAGCGGCCCTGGTAATGGCGGCCGCCGACCTGCTCGAAATAACCCAGAATGCCGCCTTCGAGCTGGAGCAGGTTGTCCATGCCGTCGTGGCGCAGCCACAACGCGGCCTTTTCGCAGCGGATGCCGCCGGTGCAAAAGCTGACCACGGTGGCCTCGCGCAAGGCTTCGCGGTGCGCCTGCAAGGCCTGCGGCAGTTCGGTGAAGTTGTCGATGGGCAGCGCCAGCGCCTGCTCGAAGCTGCCGTGGGCCACCTCTTCGCGGTTGCGCGTGTCCAGCAGCACCACGCGCCGGCCGGCGTCGTCGCAGCCTTGGTCCAGCCAGCGCGCGAGTGTGGCCGGCGTCACAGCCGGGGCGCGGCCCTGCAAGGGCGAGGCGTGCTCGCGCCGGAACGCGATGATCTCGCGCTTGACCTTGACCTTCAGCCGCGCGAACGGCTGCCCGCGGCTGCGGCTGTACTTGGCCTGCAACCCGGCCAGGCGCGGATCGGCGCGCAGCCAGTCCAGCAGCGAGTCGATGGCCTCGGCAGTGCCGGCCAGGAACAGGTTCACGCCCTCCCCGGCGACCAGGACGCTGCCGCGCAAGCCCAGGCGCTCGGCCTGGGCGCGCAGGCCGTCGGCCAGGGCGGGCGGATCGTCGATGGCGACGAAGTGGTAAGCGGCGATGTTGACGACCATGGCGCCATTCTAGCGCGCCGCCCCGGCCGGGCAGTCCGACACTCTGGCATGGCGCCCCCGGGCCGTGGCTGAACCGCCCGGCGAACCTTCCGCGGCCGGCGCGGTCCCAGCCTGTGCATGGCGGCAGCGCGAAGGCGCCGACCGTGCAGAGGCCGCCGCAAGGGCGGCGGCTTCGCCCCGACCACAACGCCAACAAGGAGGCGTTTGCATGAAGGTTCAGATCAACACCGACCATCACCTGCGCGGCGACCAATCGCTGTCCGATCACATCGAAGGCGTGGTCGATCACGCCCTGGGACGTTTCCGCGGACAGGTCACGCGGGTGGAAGTGCACCTGCGCGATGTCAACGGCGCCAAGGCCGGCGGCGGCGACAAGCACTGCACGATGGAGGCGCGGTTGGAAGGTCGTCCGCCGGTCGCCACGACCGAGGACGCCGACACCATGCGCGAGGCGATCAGCGGTGCGGCGCGCAAGCTGCAGCGGGTGCTGGACAGCTCGCTGGGCCGGTTGTCGGGTTGAAGCACCGCTCCAGCGGCCGCGCGCGGCCGGATTCCCGGACCCCGCCCAGGCCGCCGCGGAGTTGCGCGGCGGCCTTCCTCTCATTGCGGCCCTTGGCGCGGCCGCGGCCTGTGGACCAACGCCGCATGGACGAACCGGCCCGCGTCCGCGCCTGAGGCCTGCCGTGCGCCCACGAAGGGCGCGCCGCGCCTGCCGACGAGACAAGCGCTCAGACGCGCGCCGGGCCGTCCACCCCGCCACGCTCCACCCTGCGCGCCCTCTCAATGGCCGGCCCTGCCCGGCACCTCTCTGGCCGCTCAGTCCTCAACGTCTCCAGCCGCTCGGCCCGGTACCGGCACGTCTCTGGCCGCTCGGCCCGGTACCGCCACGTCTCTGGCCGCTCGGCCCGATACCTCGCTGTTCCGGATCGCGCCGCAGCGCCCCCCTCTCCCGCTTGCGGGAGAGGGCTGGGGTGAGGGCCCTCGCCGGCCACGCGCCAGCGAGCCCCCGCCCGCCCTGGCGCCAACCGCCGGCCCACCCAGTCATCGCTTGGTCGTGATCGTCCGCCGC
>CBIFVU010000025.1:0-28625 GCA_966185905.1 uncultured Lysobacter sp. | reverse complement strand
GGCGGGCGCCGCGGCGCCCGGGGCGGGCGCGGCGGCCGGGTCGGCCGGCGGTGCCGGCGCGGTGGCGGGCGCGCCCGGGTTAGGCTTGCACGCGGCCAGCGCCAGAGCGCAGGCCAGCACGGTCAGGGGAGCGCGGATCGACATGCGCGTGAGGTCCTTGGGGAAGGACGCGAGTGTAGGCCGGGGCGGGAAACCGTGTCGATCATGGCGCCGGCCCGGATGCGCGGCGACCGCGGCCCCCACTCGCGCTGGCGCGCCCGCCGCGCGGGTCAATCCGGCGCGTCCGCGGTGCCGGCGTGCGCGCGCGGCCGGCGCGGCGAGCGGCGCAGGCTCAACGCCTGTCCATGGCGCAGGCATTCCTCGATCACCGCATCGACCCAGGGACGCGCGACCAGGAAGCTGCTTCCGGCCACATCCTGCACAGTCGGCACCACATCGGTGTCCAGGTCGATGCGGGCCTTGCCGCGGTACCAGGCCAGCGCATCGGAGTTCCACTGCCGGCGCTCCTGAGTGCACTGGGGCTGGAGCTGCACGATCACGATCGCGCGCCGCTCGGGCCAGTACACCCGCACCATCGCCTGCTCCGGAGAGGAAGGCTCCGCGACCACCCGCCCCACGTGGAAACGATGGCGCCCGCTCGCACCCTCCTCGTCGTCCAGCAAGGCCTGCAACAACGAGGCCAGGCACGGCCAGTCCGGATGCGCGCGCGGCGCCGTCAGCACGGCCCGCGGCGGCGCATACCCCTCCTCCGGCGAGTCCGCTGCTGCAACCGCCTGCGCACTGGACGGCCGCGCCAAGGCCAGCGCCAGCACCGGCACCAGCAGCGCCGCCGCGGCCGACCGCCCCGAGCCCGGCCTCAACGCACCGGTTCCACGGCGGCGACCGGCGCGCACTGCAGCGACACCCGCTTGCGCCCGTCGGCCACCCACTGCGTGCCGACCTCGACGAAGCCGTGGCGCGCATGGAACCGGCTGGACGCCTCGTTGAACGGCTCGATATAGAACTCGCACACCACCCGCTCGAATTCCCGCTCGCGCGCGAACGCGAACAGATCCTCGTACAGTCGCTGCCCCAGCCGGCGGCTGCGATGGCTCTGCGCCACCGCGATCCGGTCCACATACAAGAACTGCCGATAGCGCTCGGCGAACCAGCGATAGTTGGGGCTGTCGTAACAGGCGCCCTGGGCGAAGGCCAACAAGAACGCGACCACTCGACCTCCCTCGCACACCACACGGTGATACACCGCCTCCCGGTCCAACGCCGCCAGCCGCTGCGCATCCAACGGACTCATCAAGGCCTCCGACTCCAGGTTCAGGGCCAGAATCTGTGGGAAATCGGCGGCGGTCGCGGGTCGGAGCATGGGGAGTGGAAAGAAGTGAGTGGAGAGGAGCGAGGCGCGAGCGAAGCAGGCTGGGTACCGTGAGGACGGGCAGGGCGACCGCCGTCGCCCTCTCTCACTCCTCACTCCTCTCCGCCCGCTCCGGCCTCAAGTGGGCGTGCCGACCTCGTCCCATTCCTGTTCGTCGAAGCGCAGCAGCCAGTTCAGCGCGTAGTGGCGCTCGTAGACGATGCTCGGATGCAGGCCCAGCGGGGGATCGCGCTGGTCCAGGCGGGCCTGGCGCACCAGCCAGTGGCGGCGGTAGGTGGCGTCCAGGGCGTCGAGCAGTTCGGGCAGCGGGCGCAGGCGGGCCTGGGCGATGCGGGCCTCGTCGGCCTGGGCGATGGCGGTGCGGGCGACTTGGCCGGCGTCGCAGATCGCCTGCGCCGGCGGCAAGGTGTCGGCCAAGCCCAGCGCCCATTGCAGCAGGGCGCAGCTTTCGTAGCGCCAGCCGTGGTTGGCCCAGGCTTGCTCGTCGGGGGCGTCCTCGTCGATGAAGGCCGCCTCCACGGGCGTCAGCGCAGCGATGCCCGGGCCCAGGCGCTCGCCGATCTCCTCGCGCGAAAGCCGGTCCGAGCCCAGCGATTCGGCGCGCACGGCGACTGCGCACAGCGCCAGCATGCGCCGCATCGCTTCGGCCGGATCGCGCAACCGCACTTCGCCGGCGCCCAGCACCGGCGGCAGGTGCGCGGGCACCGGCGCGCCCAGGGCTTGCAGTTCGGCCTCGCTGCGGGCCTTGCGTTCGCGCGCGTCGGCCGGATACGGCAGCGCCGCATCGGCCTCCACCTCCGGTTCGCCGCGGCTGGCCAGGACGTTGCCGGCCGGATCGCGCACGCTGCCGTCGGGCAGGAACGAAACCGCGTTGGCGGCCTCGGCCCAGGCCGCCAGGTCGCCGAAGCGGTCCTCCTCGACCTCGAAGCTGTAGTGGGTCTGCACCCGCTGCAGGTGGCGCAGCAGGGCGAAGGTGCGCGAGTCCATCGGCGCCTCGCCGCGGGTGCTCATGACATAACCCAGGAAGCCTTGCAGGTGCGGCACCAGTTCCGGGTCGCTGCGATCGCGGCGGGCCGGCGGCGCGGCCAGGAAGCCGGGCTCCGGCGGCGCGGCCAGCGTGGAATAGGCGTTGATCAGCAAGGCCATGGGCAGCGCGCCTCCAAGTCGGGAAGCGGCAAGACTAGCTCATCGCGGCGACGGCGGCAGGGCGGCCGCGCACGCTCCCCGCGCGGCCCGGCTCAGCCCTTGAGCAGCGCCTGGATCTCGGCGAAACCGGCCAGCGAGCGCTCGCGCTTGCGCGCAGCGTCGGCCACCGGGTCGGCGCCGTCGCGCTGGATCTCCTCGGCCGGCAGCTCCTCGATGAAGCGGCTGGGCTTGAGCCGGATGCGCTCGCCCCAGCGCTGGGTCTCGCGCGAGTGCGACAGGTAAAGCGCTTCCTTGGCGCGGGTGATGCCCACGTACATCAGCCGCCGTTCTTCGTCCAGGCGACCCTCGTCGAGGCTGGCGTCGTGCGGCAGATTGCCGTCTTCCACGCCGACGATGAACACGAAGCGGAACTCCAGGCCCTTGGCCGCGTGCAGGCTCATCAGCCGCACCTGGTTGCCGGCCTCGCCCTTGTCGGCGTGCGAGAGCAGCGCCAGTTGCGCGGCCAGTTCGCCCGGGCCGGAGCCGCGGCCGCCGTCGAACCAGCCCGACAATTCCTCCAGGTTCTCCTTGCGCCGCTGGTAGCTGGCCTCGTCCTTGCACTGGGCGCGGATGGAGGCCAGCAGGCCGCTGCGCTCGGCCAGCACGCCGACCAATTCGGCCGGGCTGACCTTCTGCGCCTGGTCGCGCAGGAAGCGCACGATCTGGACGAAGCCGTCCAGGGCGTTGCCGGCGCGCGGGGTCAGTTGCTTGATCGCCTGGATCGACTCGGCCATGCGCGACATGGGCAGGTGCGCGTGCTGGGCCATCTCCGCCAGCCGGGCCAGGGTGGTGGCGCCGATTTCGCGCTTGGGCGAGGTCACCGCGCGCAGGAACGCGGCATCGTCGTCGGGATTGACCAACAGCCGCAGCCAGGCCAGCACGTCCTTGACCTCGCCGCGCTCCAGGAAGGCGGTGCCGCCGCTGAGGTGATAGGGCACGCGCAGCAATTGCAGGGCCTTCTCCAGCGCGCGGCTCTGGTGGTTGCCGCGGAACAGGATGCAGAAGTCGCTCCACGGCGCGCCGTGCTTCTGCGCCAGGAAGTGGATTTCCGCGGCCACCTTCTCGGCCTCGTGCGCGCTGTCGCGGCACTCCCAGATGCGGATGCGCTCGCCGTCGGCCTGGTCGCTCCACAGGGTCTTGGGGTGCTCGTGCGGGTTGTTGGCGATCAGTGCGTTGGCCGCGCGCAGCACGCGGTTGCTGCAACGGTAGTTCTGTTCGAGCTTGATGATCTCCAGGCTCGGATAGTCGCGGCCCAGTTCCAGCAGGTTGTCCGGGTTGGCGCCGCGCCAGGCATAGATCGACTGGTCGTCGTCGCCCACGCAGGTGAACAGGCCGCGCGGACCGGCCAGGGCCTTGAGCAGGCGGTACTGGGCGTCGTTGGTGTCCTGGCACTCGTCCACCAGCAGGTAGCCGATGCGCTCTCGCCAGGCCGACTGCACCTCGGCATCGGCCTCCAGCAACTGCACCGGCAGGCGGATCAGGTCGTCGAAGTCCACCGCGTTGAAGGTGGTCAGGCGCGCCTGGTAGCGCTCGTACAACACCGCCGCCTCGATCTCGCGCGGGCTGCGCGACTCGGCCAGGGCCTGCTCCGGCGACAGGCCGGCGTTCTTGGCCCGCGAGATCAGGTTGCGCATGTCCTCGAGCACGTCGGGCTTGGTGCCCGGCGGCATCAGGTCCTTGACCTGAGCCTGGCTGTCGTCGCTGTCGAACACGCTGAAACCGCGGCGCAGGCCGAGCTTGGCGTGCTCGAACTGGAGGAACTTCAGCCCCAGCGCGTGGAAAGTGCAGATGGTCAGGCCGTCGGCGGCGTCGCCCTTGATGCGCTTGCCCACGCGCTCGCGCATTTCCTTGGCCGACTTGTTGGTGAAGGTGATCGCAGCGATGCGCTTGGCCGGCATCCGGCCCGAACCGATCAAGTGGGCGATCTTCTCCACGATCACGCGGGTCTTGCCGCTGCCGGCGCCGGCGAGCACGAGCAAGGGGCCTTCGGTGTGCAGGACCGCGGCGCGCTGGGGGGGGTTGAGACCGTGCATGGGACGCTGGATCGCCGGCGGGGGCCGGACCGGCCGCATAGTCTACCCGCCGCGGCGCGGCGACCGGAGTAGTCTGGGCGCCAGGGCCCGCGGCGGGCGGGCCATGGAGAACGCCATGACAGGTGCTTTCGCTGTGTCGGCATCGCCGCTGCGCTGGGGCTGGGGCCTGGCCACCGCGCTCGGGCTGGCCGGCGCGGCCGCGGCAGGGCCGGCCGCAGACCGCTCCTCGCGCGCGACCGGCCCGGATCCGGCCAACGACGCCGTCCTGGCCGAACTCGGCTACCAGGAAGCGCACCCGGACCTTCAGCACCGCCAACTCGGCATCGGCTACTACCGCCGCGGCCAGCCGGCCAGGGCGCTGGCGCAGTTCCGCCGCGCCGGCTACCACGGCGACAAGCCGTCCCAGAGCCTGGCCGCGCGCATGTACTGGCAGGGCGAGGGCGCGCCGCGCGACCGCGTCCTGGGCTACCTCTGGATGGACCTGGCCGCCGAGCGCGGCTATCCGGACCTGGTCGCGGTGCGCGAGGCCTATTGGGCGGCGATGACCGAGGACGAACGCCGGCGCGCGTTGCGACAAGGGCCGGCGTTGTATGCGGTGTATGGCGACGCCGCGGCCAAGCCGCGTTACGCGCGGCGCCTGGCGCGGTTGCGCAACCAGACCACCGGCAGCCACCTGGGCACGGACGTGGGCGTGCGCAGCACCCGGGTCAAGAACGGGCCGTACATGCTGGAGTCGGGAAGCGCCGACTTCCACGCGCGCACCTACCCCGAGCCCCAGCACTACTGGGAACAGCAGGACCGGGCCTGGCGGCAGCGCTCGGGAGGCGAGGTCACGGTGGGGACGCTGGAGGCGATGGATGCGGACGCGCGCCCGACGCTCCCCAGCGAGCGGGAGGGGCCGGCGCCGCCGCAGTCACCGGAACCCCGGCCCCGCTGACTCGGCGGCCGCATGGCGGGCACGCCCGCCGGCCGCGGTGCCGCGCGCCGCGCCGCGTCAAGTCTGTGGCCGCGCCGCCGCAGCGCCTACACTGCGTCCATGGCCAAGCTCTATTTCTATTATTCGGCGATGAACGCCGGCAAGACCACGACCCTGCTGCAGTCGGCGCACAATTACCGCGAGCGCGGCATGCGCGTGGCCATCCTGACCCCGCGCCTGGACGACCGCGCCGGCCGCGGCGTGGTGGCCTCGCGCATCGGCCTGCGCGCCGAGGGCATCGCCTTCGACCGCGACCAGGATCTGGAGGCGCTGATCCGCGCCGACATCGCCGCCCAGGGCGCGCTGCACTGCGTGCTGGTGGACGAGGCGCAGTTCCTGAGCCGCGCCCAGGTCTGGCAGCTCAGCGAAGTGGTCGATGCGCTGCGCATCCCGGTGCTGTGCTACGGCCTGCGCACCGATTTCCGCGGCGAGCTGTTCGAGGGCAGCCAGTACCTGCTGGCCTGGGCGGACGAACTCAGCGAGATCAAGACCATCTGCCATTCCGGCAAGAAGGCGACCATGACCGTGCGCGTGGACGAAGCCGGCCGCGCCGTGCTCGACGGCCCACAGGTGGAGATCGGCGGCAACGACCGCTACATCTCGGTCTCGCGCAAGGAATACAAGAAGGTCATGCGCGGGGAAGGCACGATCGAGCCGCTGCAACCCTCCTTGCCGCTGGCCGGCGGCTGAACCCGGCCGAGCGCGCTCAGTCCTGCAGGGCGGCGCGGAAATACGCGTCGAGCGGGTCCTGGAGGCCCCGCGCGGTGGCCAAGGCTGGCGGCGCACGGTCGCGCCGTTCCAGCTCGGCCTCCAGGTAATCGCTGATCGCGGCGATGCGCGGCCCGGCCGCGACCTCGGCGCTGCGGCGCTTGCGCTCCAGCAAGGCATCCACCGCCTCGCGCACGGGCCCGTCCGGCAGCGTCCGTTGCAGCAGTTCGGCGAAGGCCATCGGCGGCGGCGTGGGCTCGCTCTCGATCCAGGCGCAGGCCAGCAGCGGGCGCAGCACGTAGAGGTATTTCTTGGTCCGCACCTCATCGCCGCGCAGATGGCCGCGAAAGTTTCCGCGGGCCATGCTCAGGTAGTGGTGCCAGGCCGCCATCGGCGAATAGAACGCCTCGGCCAGGTCGTGCAGGCCGGCGGCCAAGGCCGCGTCCTGGCGGTAGACCACCGGCGAGCGCAGCCACTCCAGCAGGGTCGGGTTGGACTTGGACAGCAATCGCAGCGCCTTGCGCAGGTCCCAGCCGCTCACGTCCAGGCCGTCCTCGATCGGCAATTCGATCACATCGCGCTGCGGTTCTCCCGGCCCGGTACGCTCGTTCACGCTCAGGTACCACGGCCGCCGGTGCATGTAGACGAATCGCGCGTCGTAGTCGCTGTCCGGCGAGGAGAAGCCCCAGCCCCGGCTGCCCGACTCGCAGGCATACACCACCCGCACCTGGTGCTCGCGCTCGATCCGGGCCAGCGCGTCGAGCACGGCTCGGCGCTTGTCCTCGGCGATGGGGTGGACCTGGTGCGAGTTCGGCTGGGGCAAGTTCGGCTGGGGCATGCGACAGCGTGCGGCGACGGCGGCAGGCCAGTCTAACGGCAGCCGCAGCCGCAGCCGCCGCGGCCGCGGCCGTGCGGGCCGGCCGGGATCGGGGCCCATCGGGGCAGGCAGACCGATGCAGCGGCCGCTGCTGGTCTGCCGCAGAAGCGCGGCCTGCCTGTGCGCGCGGCTTCATCCTGCCCTCACCCAGGCGCGCGACTGTCGTATCGTTGCCCGACCCGCCCGCGCTCCGCCGCCATGCCGACGATCCAGACCGAACGCCTCACCCTGAGCGAACTCACCGCCGACGACGCCGGCTTCATCCTGGAATTGCTCAACGAGCCCGGCTTCCTCGGCGGCATCGGCGACCGCGGCGTGCGCGATATCGACACCGCGGTGCGCTACATCCTCGACGGCCCGGCGGCGAGCTATGCGCGCCATGGCTACGGCCTGTGGCGGGTGGAGCTGCGCGAGACCGGCGAGCCGATCGGCATGTCCGGCCTGCTCCGCCGCGACACCTTGCCCGAGGCCGACCTGGGCTATGCCTTCCTGCAACGCCACTGGTCGCGCGGCTATGCGGTGGAGGCCGGCGCGGCCGTGCTGCGGCATGCGCTCCAGGCGCTGGCGCTGCCGCGGGTGCTGGCCATCGTCAATCCCGACAACGATGCCTCGATCAAGGTGCTGGAACGGCTGGGCATGCGCTACCAGCGCATGATCCGCTTGGGCGAGGACACCCGCGAGCTGCGCCTGTTCGCCACGGCCGAGGCGCAATGAGCGCACTGCATCCGGACCGTCCCCGGCGCGGGCGCGGGCCGCTGCTGGCGCTGGCGCTGTGGCTGTGCGCCGCCCTTGCCCAGGCCGCGCCGCAGCCGCAGCCGCGCGACGGCGACCTGATCTTCCACGCCTCGCGCTCCGCGCAGAGCCTGGCGATCCAGCGCGCGACCGGTTCGCGCTACAGCCACATGGGCATGATCGTGCACCGCGGCGGCCGCCCCTTCGTGCTCGAAGCGGTCGATCCGGTGCGCTATACGCCATTGGCGGAGTGGATCGCGCGCGGCCAGGGCGGCCGCTACGTGCTCAAGCGCCTGCGCCGAGCCCCGGACGCCGCCGCGCAGGCGCGCCTGCGCGCGGGCGCCGCCGAATTCGTCGGCAAGCGCTACGACCTGGCCTTCGGCTGGTCGGACGAACGCATCTATTGCAGCGAACTGGTGTGGAAGTTGTACCAGCGCACGCTCGGCATCCGCATCGGCGCCTTGCAGCGGCTGGGCGATTTCCGCCTGGACGACCCGGCCGTCCAGGCCAAGCTGCGCGAGCGCTACGGCCGGCGGGTGCCGCTGGCCGAACCGGTGATCTCGCCGGCGGCGATGTTCGACTCGCCCTTGCTGGAAACCGTCGGCTCGGGCTGAGGCGCCGCAGCCACCGGCTCGGGCCGCAACCGCGCACCGCGCAGCCGCGCGCTGCGGTCGGCCAGTTCGGTCCACACCACATAGACCGCGTCGCGGGCCAGCGCCAGTTGCGGGAAACCGGTGCCGCGCCCACGGCCCTGCGGCCGCGCCACTTCGATCCGCTGCAGTTCGCGCGACAGGTCCGGCGCGTAGCGCGCCAGCCACAGGCTCTGCGCCTGATCCTCCTCGCGCAGCCACAGCAGCCACACCGCATCCTCGCCCAGCGCGACCTCGACCCGCCCCTGCACCGCCTCGCCGCGATCGACCACCACCGGCGCGCCGAAACGGCCGCCGGCATCCTCGCTGCGCGCCAACTGCAGCTTGGGCTCGCCGCCGGCGGCGGTGTACCAGGCCACCACCGCCGCCTCGCCGCGCGCGGCCACCGAGGGTCCGTTGACCGGGCAGGCGGGCATGTTCCAGCGGTCGGCATGGACCGCCGCCGGCGCGGTCCACACCGCGCCTTCGCGGCGGGTCGCGGCGATGTCGCGGATTTCCTGCGCGTCGCGATCGCGATAGACCAGCAACGGGCCGCGCGCGGTCAGGGCGACATCGGTCTGGCAGCAGTCGCAGGTCATCGCATCGACCTGGGTGTCGAGCGAGCGCCGCAGGCCGGCATCGAAACGCGCCGCGCGCAGGCTCATCGCGCCGCCGTGGCCGGCATGGCCGCTCTCGCCCCCGCCGCCGGTGTGGCGGCCGTCCAGCCAGGCCACGCCGATGCCGTCGGCGCCGTCGGCCCACAGCGAGACGAAACCGTGTTCGCTGCGGGTGCCGTCGTCGTTGACCCGCACCGGCTCGGACCAGTTCGCGCCCTCGTCGGCCGAGCGGCTGAGCATCACGTCGTAGGCGTAGGTGCCCGGCCCGGATTTGCGCAGCCAATGCGCCCACAGCGCGCCGTCGTTGCCGATCGCCACGTGCGGTGTGTCGGCCCAGTTGACGAACCAGTCGCGGCCGCTGGCCACGGTGCGCGGCGGCCGCGCCCAGTCGCCGTCGCGGTCGGCGATGGCTACTTGCAAGCGATGGCCGTCGGCGCCCGATTGCAGCCATGAGACCAGCACGCGGCCATCGCCGAAAGCGACCAGGTCGGGCTGGGCGGCGGCGCCCTGCACCGGCAGGGCCCAGTCGGCGATGCGCCAAGGCCGCGCAGAGGCGGCGGACTCGCCGGCGGAGCCGCTGGCAGCCTGGGCCGCCGGCGCAGAGGCGGGCGGCGCTGCGGACGCGGCCGGCTCGGGCGCGCGCGTACACCCAGCCGCCAAGGCCGACAGCAGAACGAGCGCGGACGGACGGAGCGGCAGGCGCATGGCGAGGCTCGACGAAGGGCCAGGGCGCATTGTGCGGCGCGCGGCGGCGTCCGGGTCAAGCCGCCGCCAATCCGCCCTGCGCTCAGCCGCGGCGCCAGACCAGGCAACGGTTGTTGGCCGGCATCGCCACGTCGGCGACCAGCGCCAGGCCGGCAGCAGCGGCCAGCGCCTCCACCGCCTCGGCGTCGCGAATGCCCGAGGCCGGATCGCGCGCCTTCAGCCAGGCGTCGAAATCGCGGTTGCTGTCGCTGCTGAAGCGCCCGTCCCGGTTGAACGGTCCGTACACCGCCACCGTCGCGGCCGGCGCCAGCAGCGCCGGCAGCCCGGCGAAGAACGCCTCCACTTGCGCCCAACCCATGATGTGCAAGGTGTTGGCGCTGAACACCGCATCGAAGCCGGACGGCCCGCCCTCGCGGCCGGGCGGCAGCGGCGGCGGCGGCGCGAAGCCCGCCACCGGCGCGGCCACGGCCTGCAACTCCAGCGGCGGCGGCGTATTCGCCAACGCCGCCTCGGCCAGCCACGCGCGGATGCCGGGCAGATACGCAGGCGCATCGGAACACTGCCAGCGCAGCCACGGCATCGCCGCGGCGAAATGCACCGCGTGCTGGCCAGTGCCGCTGCCGATCTCCAGCACCTCGCGGCGCTCGGCGAAATGCTCGCGCAACACCGCCAGGATCGGCTCGCGGTTGCGCTCGCAGGAGGGCGAATGGGGAAGGCCTCCGCTCCGCGTCATCTGCGTCATAACGCTCAACAACGACGCCCGGCCGCGGCCTGCGTCACTTCCGCAGTCTGGCCAGCGGCACCCAGCCGGTCTTCGGCACGTGGTAGTGCCAGAACGCCCACCCGTTGACCGACCGCTTGCACACTTCCCGGCCGGCCGCACTGGGAGAGGGATACTTGCCGCCCGCATAAGCGATGTAGCCGTCCTTGCGTAGGGTTGCGCGGTACGTCTCGCCCTTGTATTGCGCGCGCAACGCGACCGCCCGGCCCATGACTCCAGCCAGGCCGAGCGTCCCGCGCGCGGCTGCGGCCTGCTGCTGCACCCGCCGCTTGACCAGGTGGCCGCCCAACAGGATCGCGCGGCGGTTGGAATCGGCTTCGCGCATGGCCTGGTTCAAGCGCCGTTTCTGGTCTATCGCGCCCGGCAGCTTGCCTTTGACCTGGTTGCCTTTGGGATCGACGATCCTCAACAACAAGGACTCCAGCGGCTTGATATGTTCGTTGTCGTTGGTCAGGTAGACGCTGAACTTGTCCCAGCGGCCGGCGTGGCGGTCGCGCAGATGATGGTTTACCCGCGCCATCAGATTCGTGGCCAGGCCGACGTAGTACAGCCGCTCGCCCTTGTAGAGTACATAGATGCCGGCATGGCCCTGGATGATGGATGCGATGCCCGGCCGATACTGGTCTTCCAGCAGGTTTCCGGACACCTTCTCCAGGAACTCCCGGACCAAGCCCAACGAAGCTTTCCTCGCCATCCGCCCCCAACCTTACGCTGCCCGGGTTTTCCGGGGATTTGAGTCCTCCGGCAACGCGCCTGTCAACCCGGACCGGATGGCTTCAGCCCCCCGCCGCCGCGAACGCCAGCCCCGAGACCACCCCCAGCGAGGCGTCGCCGGCCACCACCGCTGCGTTGGGGAAGCAGCGTGCGGCCGCTTCGCGCACGTACGGCGCGCGCGACATGCCGCCGGTCAGGAACAGCACCTGCGGCGGCGCGTCGATCTGCGCCGCCACCTCGCCCAGCAGCTCGGCCAGGAAACCCAGGAAGCCTTCGGCCGCCGCACCCAGGTCGGCGCGGTCGATGTCCTGCGCCAGGCCCGTCTCGATGTAGTCCAGCGCGGCGCAGTCGCAGTCGCGCGCGCTCAGTGCGACCTTGGCCGCCTCCACCGCGCGGCTGAGCCGGGTGGTGTTGCCCGGCTGCTGCAAGGCGATCAGGCGCGGCCCGAACGGCGCGGCGACCTCGCGGTAGGCGTCGCGGCGCTGGAAATCGCGCTGGCGGACCACGTCGTGCACGGTCGCGGCTTCGACGAAATGGTGCGCCGGCACGCGCGTGGCGCCCTTGCCGAACAAGGGCATGAAGCGCGACAGGCTCAAGGCCAGGTCCACGTCCACGCCGCCGCGGGCGATGCCCCAGGAGCCGAGCACGCGCGGCGCCTGCGCGCCGCCCACCTCGGCCAGAGTGATATCGCTGGTGCCGCCGCCGATGTCCACCACCAGCGCGCGGTGGCGCTGCGCACTGTGGGCGTGGTGGCCCAGCGCCGCGGCGACCGGCTCTTCCAGGAACTCCACCGCATCGAAGCCGGCGCTGGCGGCGGCCTCGCGCAGGATCTCCAGGGCCTGCTCGCCGCCGGCCGCGCCCAGCGAACTGCGGAACTGCACCGGCCGGCCCAGCACCGCTTCGCGCACATTGGCGCCGAACTGCTGGCTGGCGTTCAGGCGCACATGCTCGAGGATGTAGCCGGCGATGCCGACGATGGTCTGGCGCACGTGCGGCAGCATCGGATAGCCCAGCATCGACTTGGGCGACTGGATCAGGTTGCCGAAGCCTTCGGCCAGGTAGGCATCCACGGCTTGCTCGCCATAGACCGCGTTCTGCAGCGATGCGGCCGAGGCGCGAGCCTGGCGCACTTGCTCTTCCAGCCAGTCGCGGCGCACTGTGCGCACCGCATCGCGACGCAGTTCGGCGTCCGAGCGCTGCACCGCCGCGCGCGCCTGGTCGGTGCGCAGGCTGCGCACGATGGCGTCCACCCGCGCTTGCATCGCATCGTCCAGCTCGAACGCGGACGGATCGGGCACGGCCTCGGGGAAGTACACGGTGGTGCGGAACTGGCGCTCCTGGCCGAAGCGCACGGTTTGGACCTGGCCGTCGATGACCGCGGCGGCGGCCGAATAGCTGGTGCCGAAATCGATGCCGATCTTCATGGGAGGGCCTGGAATTCGCGGCGCGCAAGAATACAGGGCGCGGCCGGGGGGCGGGTGAATCCAGGCGCCCTGGCGGCGCCCTCGCGCGCCTGCGCCGCGGTCGTTTGCGGGGACGCCGGTGCGCGGCAGCCGTCCGGCCCGGATCGGCAAAGCCGGGCGCGCCGGCGCAGCAACGGCAAGCGCCCGGATCGTTGCACAGGCGCGGGCCGCATCGCCGGCGCGGTCGTGGCCCCGGCCGAGGCAGGCCGCCGCCACAGCCCTGTCTCACACGTTGAGACGCGCGTCGCGTAGAACGAGACGCCCGCGTTCCCATCCCGCCGCCGACGCCCCGCCGCCCATGTCCGCCTTCACCGACCCGTCCTCGCACGACCTCGTTCCGGCCCATCCCAACACGCGCCGGCCCGAAGGCGAGGAGGCGCCGCTGCCGGCGCGGCACGGCGCCGCGCTGGCCCAGCGCCTGCAGCGCCGCTACCGCGACCGCATCACCGGCCATTTCACCCTGCCCGGCCGCGAGGGCCGCTACGCACCGCTGCCCGAGGATCTGCCCGACGCGCTCAAGGCGGCCCTGCGCGCGCGCGGCATCGAACGCCTCTACAGCCACCAGGCCGACGCCTGGCAAGCCGCCAAGGCCGGCGAACACCTGGCCGTGGTCACGCCTACGGCTTCGGGCAAGTCGCTGTGCTACACCCTGCCGGTGGTCAGCGCGGCGATGGCCTCCGGCGCCAAGGCGCTGTACCTGTTCCCGACCAAGGCCCTGGCGCAGGACCAGGTGGCCGAGTTGCTGGAGCTCAACCGCGCCGGCGAGCTGGGCGTCAAGGCCTTCACCTTCGACGGCGACACCCCGGGCGACGCACGCCAGGCGATCCGCCTGCACGGCGACATCGTCGTTTCCAACCCGGACATGCTGCACCAGGCGATCCTGCCGCACCACACCAAATGGGCGCAGTTCTTCGAGAACCTGCGCTACGTGGTGATCGACGAGGTGCACACCTACCGCGGCGTGTTCGGCAGCCATGTCGCCGGGGTGCTGCGCCGGCTCAAGCGCATCTGCGCCTTCTACGGCGTGCGACCGCAGTTCATCCTGTGCTCGGCCACCATCGGCAACCCGCAGGCGCACGCCGAGGCGCTGATCGAACAGCCGGTGCGCGCCATCCTGGAGTCCGGCGCGCCCACCGGCGACAAGCACGTGCTGCTGTGGAATCCGCCGGTGATCAACGCCGACCTGGGCCTGCGCGCATCAGCGCGTTCGCAGAGCAACCGCATCGCCCGCATCGCGATCAAGGCCGGGCTCAAGACCTTGGTGTTCGCGCAGACCCGGCTGATGGTCGAGGTGCTGACCAAGTACCTCAAGGACGTGTTCGACTCCGACCCGCGCAAGCCCGCGCGCATCCGCGCCTATCGCGGCGGCTACCTGCCCAGCGAGCGGCGCGAGGCCGAGCGGGCCATGCGCGATGGCCGCATCGATGGCGTGGTGGCGACCTCGGCGCTGGAGCTGGGCGTGGACATCGGCAGCCTGGACGTGGTGGTGCTCAACGGTTATCCGGGCTCGGTCGCGGCCACCTGGCAACGCTTCGGCCGCGCCGGGCGCCGCCGGCAACCCTCGCTGGGGGTCATGGTCGCCAGCTCGCAACCGCTGGACCAGTACGTCGTGCGCCATCCGGACTTCTTCGCCGAGGCCTCGCCCGAACACGCGCGCATCGCCCCGGACCAGCCGCTGATCCTGTTCGACCACATCCGCTGCGCCGCCTTCGAGCTGCCGTTCCAGGCCGGCGAAGGCTTCGGCCCGGTGGATCCTGAAGTGTTCCTGCAAGCGCTGGCCGAGACCGGCGTGGTCCACCGCGAAGGCGAACGCTGGGAGTGGATCGCCGACAGCTATCCGGCCAACGCCGTCAGCCTGCGCTCGGTCGCCGACGGCAACTTCGTCGTGGTCGACCGCAGCGATGGCCGCCAGACCATCATCGCCGAGGTCGATTACTCCGCCGCCGCGCTGACTTTGTACGAAGGCGCGATCCACATGGTCCAGTCGGTGCCCTACCAGGTCGAGCGGCTGGACTGGGACGGCCGCAAGGCCTATGTCGCCCGTACCCACGTGGACTACTACACCGATTCGATCGACTACACCAAGCTCAAGGTGCTCGAACGCTTCGACGGCGGCGACGCCGGCCGCGGCGACAGCCACCACGGCGAGGTCCACGTGGTCCGGCGCGTGGCCGGTTACAAGAAGATCCGCTACTACACCCACGAGAGCATCGGCTACGGCCCGGTCAACCTGCCCGACCAGGAGCTGCACACCACCGCGGTGTGGTGGCAACTGCCGCAGGGCGTGCTGCTCTCGCGCTTCGCCTCGCGCCAGGACGCGCTCGACGGCTTCCTCGGCGCGGCCCATGCGCTGCACATCGTGGCCACCGTGGCGGTGATGGCCGATGCGCGCGACCTGCAGAAGTCGGTCGGCAACGGCGATGGCGCCTGGTTCGCTACCCAGGACAAGGACGGACGCGGCCAAGTCCGGGGCAGCGAGCACCTGCCGGCCGCGCTGGGCGGCGAGGGCGAGGGCGGCGCGGCGCTGCACGGCGAGTTGCAGCAGTTCCTGCCCACGGTCTATCTGTACGACAACTTCCCCGGTGGTGTCGGCTTGAGCGAACCGCTGTGGCAGCGCCAGGCCGAACTGGTGGCGCGCGCGCGCGAGTTGGTGCAGGGCTGCGACTGCCGCGCCGGCTGTCCTGCTTGCGTGGGCCCGGTGCTGGCCGCCGACGAAGAGCGCGCCGCCGCCACGCCGCGCGCGCTCGCCTTGCAGGTGCTGCGCCTGCTGGAAGACGAGGCGGCATGAGCCTGAGCCTGGCCCGCTTGCGCCTGCTGCAACAGCAGGCCGGACGCAGCGCGCCGGCCTCGGCCCCGGACGGGGCGACGAGCGCCGACCAGGCGACCGGCCGCCTGGGCCGCGCCGGTCCTTTCGATGCATCCATCGGCGCGGCCGTCGAGGCCGCCAGCACAACGGCCTCCGTGGCCGGCCGCGGCCGTCCCTGCGTCGCGGTCGCTCCGGCGCGCCCGCCCCTATCCGCAACCAGCGCAACCACGCCCGCGGCGTCGCGGCCGCTCTTCGCGGCACCGCAGGCCGGCCCAGGCACGGCCGCGCTGCCCAGTCCCGGCGCGCTCGCTCGCCGCGCAGCCGCAGCCGCCGCAGCGGACGCGCGCATCGCCGGCGCCCAGGCCCAGCGCACGCGCGCCCAAGCCAGGCCGATGCCAGTCGGGCCCGGGCCGCAACGTCCTTCGATCGCGTCCGCGGCGGCCCCGCCCGCCGCCCCGAACACCCAGGCAGCCAGCGCGGCCAGTGCAAGCCAGGCCCATCCAGACCAGCCCGACCCGAGCGCGGCCGGCACCACGATGGCTCCGATCTTCGGTGCCGACGGGCTGGCGCCCGCGCCGCCGCAACGCACCGACCTGGACGCACTCCGGCGCCTGATCGCACTGCGCGAGCGCAAGCCCGGCGCGGCCTGCCCGGACATGTTGACGACCGCCGCCACGGCCCCGCCTCCGGCCATGCCCGGGGCCTCGCTCCACGGCCCCGCCCCGCTCCCCGCCCGCCTCGCGCGCGCGGCCGCCATCGACCGCTCGCTTCCGGGCGAAGAGATCGCCCCGGGCCTGTTCCTGGTCCAGGCCCACCTGCCGATGCCGATGCCGGCGGGGCCACTGTCGCTGGCCTTCGCCAAGCGGCCCGGCGAGCAGGCCGACCCGCGCCGGCTGCTGTTCTTCGACACCGAGACCACCGGCCTGGCCGGCGGCACCGGCACCCGCGCCTTCATGATCGGCGCCGCCGACTGGCACGCGCATCCGCAGCAGGGCGAGGGCCTGCGCATCCGCCAGTTGACGATCGCCCGGCTGTCGGCCGAGCCGGCCATGCTGCGCCATTTCGCCGATTGGCTGGCGCCGGAGACGGTGCTGTCCAGCTACAACGGCCGTTGCTTCGACGCGCCGCTGCTCAACACCCGCTATCGGCTGGCGCGCCAGCCCTCGCCGCTGGCCGGGCTGGACCATGTCGACCTGCTGTTCCCGACACGCCGGCGCTACCGCGGCGTGTGGGAGAACTGCCGCCTGGCCACGATCGAGCGCGAACTGCTGCGCATCGTGCGCGAGGACGACCTGCCCGGCGCGCAAGCGCCGGCGGCCTGGCTGCAGTTCCTGCGCGGCGGCGGCTCGGGCCTGCTGCGGCGGGTGCTGGCGCACAACCACCAGGACGTAGTCACCCTGGCGCGGCTGCTGTTGCGATTGGTGCAGGCGCAGGCCGAGGAAGACGCCGCGGTCCCAGCCTGGACGCCGCAGGACTGAGCCCACCGCGGCGCTGAACCCACCGCGGCACGAAGGCGATGCCCCTCGCTGCAACGGCAACGGCGGAGATCGCCCCGATGGCCCATGGCTGGCTCCGCGCCAGTGGGCGACGAAACCGTCATTGCCGTAAACATCCGCAGCACCGGGTGCCGGCATTCCGCCCCCGCGCGGCGACGCCGCAGCCGCAGCCGCGACCGCGACCGCGACCGCGACCGCGACCGCGACAGCAGACAAGAACATGGGCCGCCGAACCACCCCGCCGGCAGCCGAACGCCAGCGGCACCGCCCCAGCGCACACCATCGAGTACAGCTTGCGCGCGGCCGCCAGCGGCGATGCGCAATCCAAGCGCCGCCCGTGCGCCCCACCACGCGCCAGCCTGCACGCGCGCTCATCGAAACAAACCGCTCGCCCACACCGGCAAACCCCGCGCCGCCTCATCGTGCGCCCTGAGCGCCGCTTGAACGCCGCCCACGGCGCCGACATCAGGTCGTATAGACTCGCCCTCCCACCGCGACCGGCGCGGCGCGGTCGGTCTCCGTCCACGCCCGGCCCGCGGCCTTCATGCGCCCCACACGCCGCGCGGCTCAGGCTCGCGGCACAGCGCCCACCCCGTCCGCCAGGAGCCACGCCATGTCCTCTCCGGTTTCCTTCCGCCTCGCCCTGCCCGTCGCTGCGCTGGGCCTGGCCCTGTCCGCCTGCGCCACCCCGATCCCGCCGACCAACATCAGCCCGGCCACCTGCAACGCCGAAGCCGCCCGCGCCGCCATCGGCCGCGCCACCGACGAGGCCACGGTCGAGCGCGCCCGCGCCGACGCCGGCGCACGCAGCGTGCGCGTGCTCCAGCCCGGCATGGCCGCAACCATGGAGTACTTGCAGGATCGCCTGAACATCCAGGTCAACGAACGCGGCGCGATCACCGGCCTCAACTGCGGCTGACCGCGGCGCCGCCGCAGCGGCGCCGTGGCGAACAGCGCGGCGCCATCCGGCGCGCCTCACCGTCCGCAACTCGCGGGCGGTGCCGGCGGGCTGCGACGCAGCCGCGCAGCCAGCGGCTGTGTACGCCGCCGCCGCATCCGGAACGCGACGCAGTCGACACCGGCAAACGCCGTCCTAACCAACGGCCGGCCGCGATTGGCTAGGATGCCGGGCTTTCCGACCCGCCCTGCCTTCGTCCCGATGATCCGACGCGATTTCCTCAAGTCCGCCGCCGCCCTGGCCTCCTTCGGCCTGCCGCTGCCGGCGCTGGCGCTGTCCGCCGCGCCCTCGCGCCTGGGCCCGCCGGAGGCTTTCGACTTCGCCACGCTCAAGGGCCAGGCCCGCGCCCTGGCCGCGCGCGCCTTCGTGCCGCACACCACGCCCTTGCCGCCGGCGGTCACGGCGATGAACTGGGACCAGTACCAGTCCATCCGCTTCCGCAAGGACCATGCGCTCTGGCGCGAGGACGGCGGCAAGTTCCTCGCCCAGTTCTTCCACCTGGGCCTGTACTTCAAGGCGCCGGTGCGCATGTACGAACTGCACCAGGGCCAGGCCCGGCAGATCGCCTACGATCCGGCCCTGTTCGACCGCGCCGGCAGCGGCCTGGAAGGCGAGCGCCTGCCGGCCGACCTGGGCTTCGCCGGCTTCCGCCTCAACACCCGCCAGGATCCGGACCGCGATTTCGCCGCCTTCCTCGGCGCCAGCTATTTCCGCGCGGTCGGCGCCGAAGGCCAGTACGGCCAGTCCGCGCGCGGCCTGGCCATCGACACCGGCAGCGAACGCCCGGAAGAATTCCCCGACTTCGTCGCCTACTACCTGGAGCGCCCGGCGCCCGGCTCGGACACGCTGGTGGTCTACGGTCTGCTCGACTCGCCCAGCGTCTCCGGCGCCTACCGTTTCGCCATCACCCCCGGCGACAGCCTGCTGATGGACATCGACTGCGCGCTGTACCCGCGCAAGCCGATCGAGCGCCTGGGCCTGGGGCCGTGCACCAGCATGTACCAGGTCGGCGAGAACGACCGCCGCATGGACTGGGACTGGCGCCCGGAGATCCACGACACCGACGGCCTGGCGATGTGGACCGGCCGCGGCGAATGGATCTGGCGGCCGCTGTGCAACCCCGAACAGCTGCGATTCAACGCCTTCGCCGACCGCGACCCGCGCGGCTTCGGCCTGCTCCAGCGCGACCGCAACTTCGATCATTACCAGGACGACGGCGTGTTCTACGAGAAGCGCCCCTGCCTGTGGGTCGAGCCCAAGCAGGGCTGGGGCGAGGGCTCGGTGCAACTGGTCGAGATCCCGACGGTGGACGAAACCTTCGACAACATCGTCGCCTTCTGGAACCCGCGCGAGAAACCGCAGCCGGGCCAGGAGCTGCTGTACGGCTACCGGCTGTATTGGGGCGCGCGCCCGCCAGCGGTGCCGACCCTGGCCCATTGCGTGGCCAGCCGCACCGGCCTGGGCGGGCGCATCGGCTTCAAGCGCGATTATTTTTCCTGGCGCTTCGCCGTGGATTTCGCCGGCGGCGCGCTGGCCGGACTGGCCCAGCGCAAGGCCACGGTCGAGGCGGTGGTGCAGACCAGCCGCGGCCGGCTGGAGACCGTGTCCTGCCGCCCGCTGCACGAGATCGGCGGCTATCGCGCGATGTTCGACGTGGTGCCGCCGGACGACTCGAGCGCGCAGATCGATCTGCGCCTGTATCTCAAGGACGCCAGCGGCGCGCTCAGCGAAACCTGGCTGTACCAGTGGTCGCCGCCGGCCAAGGCGGAGCGGCGCGTGTACTGAGCGCGGCGCGCTGCGCCGAACCGAGCCGAGCCGAATCGAATCGCACCGAACCGGCCTCAGTCGTGGCGCAGCGCCGCGATCGGGTCCAGCCGCGCCGCCTGCCGCGCCGGGTACACGCCGAAGGCCAGGCCCACCGCCGCGCAGAACGCCGCCGACGCCAGTACCGGCAACGGCGCCCAAGCCACCTGCCAACCGGCGAAGGCGGCGATCAAGTAGGCCAGCAATACCCCGAACACCAGCCCCAGCAAGGCACCGGCCACGCAGATCACCGTCGCCTCGCGCAGGAACTGCGCGACCACGTCGCGCCGGCGCGCGCCCAACGCGCGCAACAGGCCGATTTCGCGGCGCCGCTCGAGCACGTTGGCCAGCATGATGTTCATGATGCCGATGCCGCCGACCAACAGGCTCACCCCGGCGATGGCGCCCATCACCACCCGGAAGATGCGTTGGGTCTTCTGGTGCTGCTGGAACAACTGCTGCGGCACCACCAGGCGGAAATCGGGCATGCCGGCGTGGCGCTGGTTGAGCACCGTGGACAGCACGCGCGCGCCGGCGGCCAGTTGCGAAGGATCGCGCAGCCGCAGCAGCACCCGGTCGATCTCGTCTTCCTGCGGCTGGAAGCGGAAGCGCGCCCGCGCGCTGGCCAGCGGCAGATAGACGCGGTTGCTCTCCAGGCCCAGTTGCACGCCCTCGAACTGATCGCGGCTGAGATCGCGGTCGGCCAGCACGCCGACCACTTCCAGCCAGACATGGTTGACCTTGAGCAACTGCCCGATCGGGTCCATGCCCGGGAACAGGTCGGCGGCGGCCTGGTGCCCGAGCACCGCCACCGCCGCCAGTGCGCGGTCGTCCTCGTCGCTGAGTGTGCGGCCCTTGGCGACGCGCAACGAGGACAGGGCGAAGTAGTCCGGGCTGACGCCGCTGGCCTGGGCATCGCTGCGGCCGTGGTCGCTGAACACCGAATGGGTGCGGATGGGCTTCTCGGCGGCATAGCGCTCGGCCCCGGGCACCACCGCCAACGCCGCATCCGCGTCGGCCAGGCTCAGGCCGAGGCTGCGCGCGCGGGTCTCGCGCAGGCTGTTCTCGTCCTGCGGCCGAGCCTCGGCGATCAGATTGTTCAAGCCCAGGCTTTCCACCAGGCGCAGCGCCTCGCGCCGGCTGCCTTCGCCGACCGCCTGCATCGCCACGATCGCGCCGACACCGAAGATCAGGCCGAGCAGGGTCAGCAAAGTGCGCAGGCGGCGGCGCCACAGTTCTTCGACGGCTTCGCGCCAGATCGGCGGCAGCCAGGCCAGGGCGCGGCTCATGGCCGCTCCGCCGCGGGCTGCGCGTCGCCCGGTTTGGCCGCGGCGCCACGGTCGGCATCCTCGCCGGCGGCCTCGCTGGGGCCCGCGGCAGCGGCGTCTTCGTCGGTCCCGGCGGCGGCGTCACTCGCGGGTTTCTCCCCGACATCGGCAGGCTCGTTGGCGGCCGCGTGCGGCTTGCCGCCGGCGGATGCCGCCGCGCCCACCGCACCGGCGTCGGCCAACAACACCTCATCGCCCACCTCCAATCCGGACAGCACCTGCGAACGCGCCGGCCCGCGCACGCCCAGCCGCACCGGACGGCGCACGAAGGCGCTGCCCTGGCGCACGCGCACGTAGTCGCGGCCGTCGTCGCTGTCCACCGCCACGTTGGCCACGCTCACGGCCTTGGGCGCATCCAGCAGGATCACCCGCGCCTGCAAGCGCTGGCCCGGCACCAGCCGATAGCGGGCGATGGCCTCGGCCGGGATCGGCGCCTTCATGCCCAGGTACTTCACCGGGCTCTCCTGGCTGCGCACCTTGGCCGCGCTGGCCACCCAGGACAGGCGGCTGGCGATGGCTTGCTCGGGCCGGCCGACCGGGAACATCTCCACCGCCTGGCCGACTTTCACGCCCTGCGCTTCGATCTGCGGCAGGCTCAACTCCAGTTCCATCGCCGAGGCATCGGGCAGGCTGCCGTAGTCGAAGCCGGCGCGCAGGGTCGCGCCGAGCGCCGGCTTGTCCCCGGACCAGTTGGCCGCCAGCAACAGCACGCCGTCGTTGGGCGCGCGCAGCTCCAGCGCGTCCAGGTCGGCCTGGCGGTCGCGGGCGGTGTTGTCGTAGGTGGCGCGCTGGGCGTCGAGCACCGCCAGTTCGGCGCCGCCGCGCACGCCGGCCTGGTCGCGCTGCCATTCCAGGATGTCGCGCTTCTCGCCGAGGAAGCGCCGGTCCTGCACCGCGTCGAGCACTTCGTTGCGCGCCATCGTGCTCAGGTCGGCGCTGGCGTAGCGCTCGGCAATGCCCAGTTGCACCGCGACCTGGGCCAGATCCACCGCGACCTTGCTCTGCGCAGTGTCCAGTTCGCCCTGCTTGGCCGCGCGCGCCAGCAGGTTGCGCTGCACGTCGATCAGGGTCGCCGCCAGTTCCTGCTGGCCCTGATCGGAAGCGAAGCGCGCGATCAGGTCGCCCTTCTTGACCAGGCTGCCTTCCGGCAGCATCCAGACCAACTGCCGCGCCGCCCAGTTGCGGCCCGGCACGTTCAGCGGCGTGGCCTGGGCCGGCTTGAGCTCGCCCTCGCCGCGCACCGCCAGCCGCAACGGCGCGGCGGCCACGGTCTCGGTGGCGGCCGGCGCGATGTCGCGGCCGCAGGCGGACACGGCCAAAGCCAGGCCGGCCAGGGCCGCCAGCGACCCGCGCCGCCACCATCGGCGGCGCGGCGGGTGGACCTCGGCGGCGCGACCGCGCGCCTGGACCGGACAACGCCTCATCGCGCTGCGCTCCGCGCCGGCGCCGGCGCTGCTTCGACGATCTCCACCCGCACCGCCTGGCCGGGCCGCAGCGGCGCGCGCGGATCGTCCAGGCGCACGTCCAGGTCCAGCACCGGCACCGGCTGCACCTGCGATTTGCTGCGGATGGCGCGACCGACCGAGGCAATGCGCCCGCGCAGCACCCGTCCAGCGCCGCCCTCCACCACCACCCGCACCGGCGCGCCGGCGCGCACCCGGGCCAGGTCGCGCTCGGGCAGTTCGGCGCGCACGGCCAGGGTGTCCATGTCGGGGATCTCGGCCACCGTCTGACCCACCCAGACCTGCGAGCCGACGTCGTATTTTTCGCCTTCCCAGTTGCTCTTGTGCATCATCAGGCCATCGCGCGGCGCCGTCAGTTGCAAGGCCTGCAGCGAGCGTTGCAGGCGGTCCACGTCGGCTTGCAACTGGGCGCGCTCGGCCAGCGCCAAGCGCCGCTCCTGGCGGCGTTGCTCGGCCGCCAGCGCCTCGCGTTTGCGCGCCAGCGCCATCTTGCGCTCGGCCTGGGTGCGCGCGACCAACAGCTTGCGGTACTCGATGCCGGCGATCAGTTCCGCCGGCTGCTGGGTCTTGCGCTGGGCCTTGTCGAGCTCGGCCTGCGCCTCGGAGGTCGCCAGACGCTCGCTGCGCTCGCGTTCGGCCAGTTCCAGTTCCAGCTTGTCCAACTCGCTCTGCTTCTCCTTGAGCTGGCTGCGCTTTTCGCCGAGCTGCTTGACCACTTCGCTGCTGTCGAAGCTGATCACCACCTGGCCTTGCTTGACCGGCGCGCCGTCGGGCGCGAGGTGGGTGATGTTGAACTGCCACATGCGGTCCACGGTGGGCGGCATCAGCGCGGAGGTGCGGCGGGCATAGACTTCGCCGTCCACGCGCAGGCTGGTGGCGGCGGCCGGCGCGACGATGGGTACGGCCATCAGCGCGGCGACCAGCGCGGCGCGGGGCAAGCGAACCGGCCCGGCTGCGCAGGCCCGGGCCAGGCCGCCGGCAACCGAGCGCGCAACGCGGTACGCGGTGGCGAGGATCGCTGCGGCCTGGATTGCAGCCTGGATCGTCACCGGGATCGTGGTCTGGCTCGCGGCTTGGCTCGCGACCCGGATTTCGGCCGGAGCCGCGGCCGCCACCGCGGCACGCTGCGCCCCGCTCATCGCGCCGGTCATCGCGCAGCTCCTTGGGCGGCGCGCGCCGGCTTGGCCGCGCTGGGTGCCGCCGCCGGCACGCTCACGCGCACGCTCATGCCCGGCAGCAAGGCCAGGCCGTGCTTGGCCGGCAGGTCGATATCGACGGTGAAGTAGCGGCCATCGCCCCATTCCAGCTTGCGGTCCGGCGCGCCGGCGATGGCCTGGATGCGGCCCTGCGCCCGCTGCCGCGGCAACGCGTCGAAGGCCAATTGCACGCTCTGGCCCACCTGCAGACCACGCCGGTCCGGCTCCAGCGCCCAGGCGCGGATCTGCAGGCCGCCGCCGGCGCCGACCACTTCGCCGGCGCGGGAACCGGGCATGGTCGAACTGCCTTCGTCGATGCGCCCGCCGATCCAGCTGTTATTGAAGCCGTGCACGACGATGCCGTCGTGCTCGGCACGCACCTCGGACTGGCGCAGCATCGCGGCGTAGTAATCGCGCTGCACCGCCAAGCGCTGGACTTCCAGTTCGCCATCGCGCCGGCGCCGGTCCACCGCAGCGCGCGCGGCGGCCGATTGCTCCTGGGCGAGCCGCGACTCGCGCACGGTCTTGTCCAGTTCGCCCTGGTAGCGGTCGTAGTCCAGCTGCGAGATCAACGCGCGCGGGATGCCCGCCTGGATCCTGGCCGTGGCCAGGGCCGCATCGGCCTCGGCGACGGCGACCTCGGCATCGACCGCCTTGACCTCCAGTTCGGCCAGTTCCTTGGCGGTCTTGGCCCGGGCCTGCTCGATCTTGCTTTCCAGTTCGGGGATCTGGCTGCCGGCCTGGCCTGGATCGATGCGCAGCACCGGGTCGCCGGCCTTGACCGCCTGGCCTTCCGGCACGAAGAAGCGGATCGCCACCGGCGCGGTGCTCGACTGCGGCGTGTAGATCACCTGCGAGCCGGTGGAGCGGACCTCGCCGGTCAACACCACGGCCGCCGCCGGCGCCGCCGCCAGCGCCGCCGCCAAGGCCAGCGCGGCCCCAGCCTCAGCCCGCCGAATCATGTTCGATCCTGCCATCGTGCAAACGCACCTCGCGCGGCGCGCGCGCGGCCAAGTCGCGGTCGTGGGTCACCAGCACCACGGTCTGGCCGCCGCCGTGCACTTCCTCGATCAGGTCCAGCACATCGGCGGCGCTGCGCGAATCCAGGTTGCCGGTGGGCTCGTCGGCCAGCAGCAGCGCCGGCTGCAGCAGCAGGGCGCGGGCGATCGCCGCGCGCTGTTGCTGGCCGCCGGACAGCTCGCTGGGCCGGTGCCCGCTGCGCTCGCCGAGTCCGACCCGCGCCAGCAAGGCGCGCGCGCGCTCGCCCGCATCGGCCGGCGGTGCGCGATGGAAGCGCAGCGGCAGCAGCACGTTTTCCAGCACGCTCAGGCGCGGCAGCAAGTGGAAGCTCTGGAACACGAAGCCGATGCGGCGGTTGCGGATATCGCTGGCGGCCTCGTCGTCGAACTCGGCCACGTCGCGGCCTTCGATCAGGTAGCGGCCGCGGGTGGGCCGGTCCAGGCAGCCCAGGATATTGAGCAGGCTCGACTTGCCCGAGCCCGAGGCGCCGGTGATGGCCACGAACTCGCCCGCGCCGATCCTCAGGTCCACTCCGGCCAGCGCGTGTACCGCCTGCCCGTTCATGTCGTAACGACGGTGGACCGCTTCCAGTTCGATCATCGAAAACCCGGCGGGCGTGAGGAGTCCGGCGCGAAGCCGTGGCCCGCCCCGAGGGACGGCACGGCTGGGAACCCACGGCGAGCGGGAAGTTCCCAGCTGGACGGTGGAGCAGGCAGGACGGCGAGGCCGCGCGGCCGGCCGCCCGAGGCCGGAACGCTCCGTGTCCGGACATCGCCGCGCGACGCCAGCTTACCTTGCCGCGTCGGCGGCGGCGCCCGGCCCGGGCCGGACACAGGCGACAGGCATGAGGATTTGTGAACCCGTACCGATCCGGCCGCAGCCGGCAGGGCTAGCTTATGGCTTCCTGTCCTAGCACACGGACCTGTCCGCCAGCGGCCGCGCCGCGGCCGCCGGGCTGGTCAATCTGTACGCGAGGCCACAGGATGGAAGGACCCACGACGCCGGCCGCACGCCCGCGGCCGCCGCTCCACCCCGGCGCCACCAACGCCACCCTCGAAGGGGGATTACCCATGCTGCGCAAGCTCACTATCGGCCTGTTCGTCCTCCTCCTCGCCGGCTGCGCCCCGCCGCGCGTCATGCCCGAGGACTGGGCCCAGGCCACGCCGCAAACGCCAGCGCCGGCCCCGGCGCAGTCCTGAACCGTACAGCGCCAGGCCGGGCGAATTAAGCCCGAGTTCAATCCGGCGGGCAGAAGCTGAACCCCTATCCGGGGGGTCTGCCATGATCCGTAAACTGCTCATTCCCATCGTCGCGACCGGCCTGCTGGCTGGTTGCGCCACCGACTACACCCTGCGCGGCGGTGGCGGCGGCGGCTCGTACTACTACGGCCGCCCCAGCGTGGACTACAACTACTACGGCTACCCGTACGGCGGTTACTACCCCTACGGCGACCGCTATCGCTTCGGCTACAACTACGGCTACCCGGGCTACTACGGCGGCTATCCGTACTACTACGGCTATCCGCGCCACTACTACCCGCATCGCCCGCACCGGCCGTCCACGCCCAAGCCGCCGCGCCCGTCCGACCCCAACCGCGACGGCATCCCGTGGCGCGAGGTGCGCCCGGTCGGCGGCGGCGCCTGGGCGCCGCGCGACCCCGGCCGCATCCAGCAACAGCAGCCGCGGGCCATGCCGGCCCCGCGCATGGCGCCGTCGCGCCCGATGCCCTCGGCTCCGCGCACCAACAGCGGCGGGCAGACCTGGAAGCAATGGCGAGAGGCCCAACGCTGAATCGACGGCAACCGCGATGGCCGGATCGGGGCCTTTCGGCCGTCCATCGCGCGATTTGGAACCGCCAGCACTTGCGTTCGGGCCGAAGTGACAGCAATCTACCGCTACTGACCGCTTACGTCGTTTTTGGACGTTTTCGGTAAGCAGGACCGATTTCCATGTCGGCGCCTGGCGAGGAATCACGGATCCCCCCTGTTCCGTCCCCGTCAGGCGTCGGCGCCCATTCTTCCCGGTCTCGGGAAAACGAAAAAGCGCGCATTCCGATGCGCGCTTTTTCGTTTGCGATCAATCGCTTGCCTACAAAGGCAGGTTCGGCCGGACAGGTCCGGCGCCGCGGGCCGCCGGCCCGGCCGGAAACGCCCACCGCCCAAGGCGCAGGCAATAAAAAGGGGCCGAATGTCCCCCGACATTCGGCCCCCCGGCTTCCCCCGCGAGCGCTTGGCCAGCCCCTGTTCCAATTCCAGCCGGCGTCTAGCGCCTGCCCCGCAAGGTGCCCTTATACCCACGCAGGAACCGTGCCAAGTTCGGGCGCGGGGACCGGGAACAGGCCCCCGGCGCCGGTGCCGGGGTGAGGCCGGCCTGACGGCCCGCTCGGGCGGATCGTGCGAAAATCCTGCAGCGCCGATGTTGCGCACCGCTCTCTCCTTCCCAACTTCCGATTCGCCACTGCCGTGTCCTTCTATCAATACGACGTGATCGTGGTCGGCGGCGGCCATGCCGGCACCGAGGCCGCTCTGGCCGCGGCCCGCGCCGGCGCGCGCACTCTGCTGCTGACCCATTCGGTGGAAACCGTGGGCGCGATGAGCTGCAACCCGGCCATCGGCGGCATCGGCAAGGGCCATCTGGTCAAGGAGATCGATGCGCTCGGCGGGGTCATGGCGCGTGCCGCCGACGCCGCCGGCATCCAGTGGCGCCGGCTCAACGCCAGCAAGGGCCCGGCCGTGCGCGCCACTCGCTGCCAGGCCGATCGCGCCCTGTACCGCGCCTTCGTCCGCAGCGCGGTCGAGGCCCAGCCGGGGCTGACCCTGTTCCAGGCCGCGGTGGACGACATCGAATTCGAGGCCGGACGCGCGACCGGAGTGCTGACCCAGACCGGCCTGCGCTTCCGCGCCCCGGCAGTGGTGCTCACCGCCGGCACCTTCCTGGCCGGCAAGGTCCACGTCGGCCAGACCACCTACGCCGCCGGCCGCGCCGGCGACCCGCCGGCGACCGCGCTGGCCGCGCGCCTGCGCGAAGGCCCGTTCGCGGTCGATCGGCTCAAGACCGGCACCCCGCCGCGCATCGACGGCCGCAGCCTGGACTACTCGGCGATGGAGGAGCAGCCGGGCGACGATCCGCGTCCAGTCATGTCCTTCCTGGGCACGCGGGCCGACCATCCGCGTCAGGTCTCCTGCTGGATCACCCACACCAGCGAGCGCACCCACGAGATCATCCGCGCCGCTTTGGACCGCTCGCCGCTGTACACCGGCCAGATCGAGGGCATCGGCCCGCGCTATTGCCCCTCGATCGAAGACAAGGTGGTGCGCTTCGCCGAGAAGGCCAGCCACCAGATCTTCGTCGAGCCCGAGGGGCTGGCGGTGGCCGAGATCTACCCTAACGGCATCTCCACCTCGCTGCCTTTCGACGTGCAACTGGAGCTGGTGCGCTCGATCCGCGGCTTCGAGCAGGCCCACATCACCCGGCCGGGCTACGCCATCGAGTACGACTTCTTCGACCCGCGCGGGCTCAAGACCACGCTGGAGACCAAGGCCGTGGCCGGGCTGTTCTTCGCCGGCCAGATCAACGGCACCACCGGCTACGAGGAGGCCGCGGCCCAGGGCCTGCTGGCCGGCGTCAACGCTGCGCGCTACGTGCGCGGCCAGGACGGCTGGAGCCCGCGCCGCGATGAGGCCTACCTGGGCGTGCTGGTGGACGACCTGATCACCCACGGCACCAGCGAGCCCTACCGCATGTTCACCTCGCGCGCCGAGTACCG